>NZ_SSOH01000092.1:0-136436 GCF_029873155.1 Pseudomonas sp. BN515
CTGGCGATGGTGTTCCAGCACTTCAACCTGTGGTCGCACATGAGCGCCCTGGAGAACGTGATCGAAGCGCCGGTGCATGTGCTCGGTGTGCCGAAGAAGGAAGCCATCGAAAAGGCCGAGCACTACCTGGCCAAGGTGGGCGTGGCCCATCGCAAGGATGCCTACCCGGCGCACATGTCTGGTGGCGAGCAGCAGCGCGTGGCCATCGCCCGTGCCCTGGCCATGGAGCCGGAGGTGATGCTGTTCGACGAACCCACCTCGGCGCTGGACCCGGAACTGGTGGGAGAGGTGCTCAAGGTCATGCAGGACCTGGCCGTGGAAGGCCGCACCATGGTGGTGGTGACCCACGAGATGGGCTTCGCCCGCGAGGTGTCCAACCAACTGGTGTTCCTGCACAAGGGCCTGGTGGAAGAGCGCGGTTGCCCGAAGGAAGTGCTGGCCAACCCGCAATCCGATCGCCTCAAGCAGTTCCTCTCCGGCAGCCTGAAGTGATCCACGACGCGGCGGCCCCAGGGCCGCCGCACCGCATTCGAAACCCTGTTTCGCCTTGTCCCTTTCCTTTTGCCGGGGTCTGCTAAGCTGCCTGCCATGACTGCCCATCGAATCGCTTTTCTCCTCTGGCCCGGTACCAAGGCGCTGACCCTGGCGCTGGCCGAGGAAGCCCTGCGTGTCGCCCAGCGACTGCATCCGGAAGTGGTTTACGAGATCTCCTTCCTGCAGGCTGAACCCGCCGCCGAGGGTGCCTGGCGCCTGCCGGGCGAGGCCTGGACCGGCAAGCTGGATGGCCTTCAGCGTCTGTTCCTGGTGGCCGACGAGCCGCCGGCGCAGATATCCCCGGCGCTTTCCGCGGCGATCAAACATTCGGTGCGTGCCGGTTGCGTGGTCGGCGGCCTTTCTGCAGGCGTTTATCCCCTGGCGCACCTGGGGCTGCTGGATGGTTATCGCGCAGCGGTGCACTGGCGCTGGCAGGACGATTTCGCCGAGCGTTTCCCCAAGGTGATCGCCACCAGCCATCTGTTCGACTGGGATCGCGACCGCCTCACCGCTTGCGGCGGCCTGGCGGTGCTCGATCTGCTGCTGGCTGTGCTGGCCCGCGACCATGGCGCCGAGTTGGCGGGTGCGGTGTCCGAAGAGCTTGTGGTGGAACGCATCCGTGAAGGCGGGGAGCGCCAGCGCATTCCGCTGCAGAACCGTCTGGGTTCCAGCCATCCGAAGCTGACCCAGGCCGTACTGCTGATGGAAGCCAATATCGAAGAGCCGCTGACCACCGACGAGATTGCCCAGCACGTCTGCGTGTCCCGTCGTCAGTTGGAGCGCATCTTCAAGCAGTACCTCAATCGCGTGCCCAGCCAGTACTACCTGGAGCTGCGCCTGAACAAGGCACGGCAGATGCTGATGCAGACCAGCAAATCGATCATCCAGATCGGCCTGTCCTGCGGCTTCTCCTCCGGCCCGCACTTCTCCAGCGCCTACCGCAATTTCTTCGGCGTCACCCCGCGCGAAGACCGCAACCAGCGCCGCGGCACCAGCCCCTTCGAAACCCCGCAGCCGGCACCGACCCCAGTGGCGGAGCGGAGCTGACCTTAACCCCGGCCCCTCTTCTTGGGTGCTGCTTTTGTAGGGGCGAATTCATTTGAACTTGGGAAACCACGTCCTGAGGACGTGGTCATGAGTCATCGGCTCTGCGTGTGACGATTCGACTGCTTGGGTTAGCAGGATGAAGGCGATCGGGTAGGGTGCACCGTGCGCACCGGCGGTTTGGCCTGGTGCCGAAGCGGGTCCTGAAGTCGGTGCGCACAGCGCACCCTACGGTCCAGACCGGGCGAAAGAGGTCGGCGTTGTGCTCGGTAGTGAATTCGCCTCCTTCCAGGGGGCTACCGCAAGTCCACGTTCTACGAACGTGGATGTTTACTCGCCAAGGGCAGCGCAGCTGCCCCCTTCATGTCCGAAAGGCAGTCCTGCGGACTGCTTGGCGAATGAATTCGCCCCTACAAGCTTCCCGCTCGCTCCCTGCATGAGTACCCACCAGTCACCCCATGGAGAAAATTTCCCGGCGGGTGCATAGCAGCGGCGATCAGCGTTTAAACTGCGCCTTCCCGACGCTTTCTGTCGCATTTCCATAAGCGCCGGTTTTCGCGGGGTTGGCGCTGTAAGAAGTTGTCGCATGGCGGCAATGCCAACCCCGAATCAGTCCCTACAATCCTTTCATCACTAGCCGTTCATGGCAGGAGAAACTGATGTCCGTTGAGCATGCGCAGGTCGAGCGCGCCGATTTCGACAAGGTGATGGTTCCCAACTACGCCCCCGCCGCTTTCATTCCGGTGCGTGGCCAGGGTTCCCGAGTCTGGGACCAGTCCGGTCGCGAGCTGATCGATTTTGCCGGCGGCATCGCAGTGAACTCCCTGGGGCACGCGCACCCCGCGCTGGTCAATGCGCTGACCGAACAGGCCAACAAGATCTGGCACGTATCCAACGTCTTCACCAACGAGCCGGCCCTGCGTTTGGCCAAGAAGCTGGTAGACGCTACTTTTGCCGAGCGCGTGTTCCTCGCCAACTCCGGTGCCGAGGCCAACGAAGCGGCTTTCAAACTGGCCCGTCGTTATGCCCATGACGTCTATGGCCCGCAGAAACACGAAATCATCTCCGCCACCAACAGCTTCCACGGTCGTACCCTGTTCACCGTGACCGTTGGCGGCCAGCCGAAGTACTCCGACGGCTTCGGTCCGAAGATGGAAGGCATCAGCCATGTGCCCTTCAACGACCTGGACGCCCTGAAGGCTGCCATCTCCGACAAGACCTGCGCCGTGGTCCTGGAACCCGTGCAGGGCGAAGGCGGCGTGCTGCCGGCGGACAAGGCCTATCTGGAAGGTGCCCGCAAGCTATGCGACGAACACAACGCACTGCTGATCTTCGACGAAGTGCAGAGCGGCATGGGCCGTAGCGGCCACCTGTTCGCCTACGAGCACTACGGCGTGACTCCGGACATCCTCTCCAGCGCCAAGAGCCTGGGCGGCGGTTTCCCCATCGGCGCCATGCTGACCACCACCGAAATCGCCAAGCACCTGTCGGTTGGCACCCACGGCACCACCTACGGCGGCAACCCGCTGGCGTGCGCCGTAGCCGAGGCCGTGCTGGATGTGATCAACACCCCGGAAGTGCTGCGTGGCATCAATGCCAAGCATGACCGCTTCAAGACCCGCCTCGAAGCCATCGGTGCCAAGTACGGCATCTTCACCGAGGTTCGCGGCCTGGGCCTGCTGATCGGTGCTGTCCTCTCCGATGCCTGGAAGGGCAAGGCGAAAGACGTGCTGAACGCCGCCGAGAAGGAAGCCGTGATGGTTCTGCAGGCCAGCCCGGACGTGGTGCGCTTCGCGCCCAGTCTGGTGATCCCGGATGCGGACATCGACGAAGGCCTCGACCGCTTCGAGCGCGCCGTCGCCAAGCTGACTCAGGCGTAAGCCTCTGCTGGACGCAGCGCAGGGAAGCGCTGCGCTGCGATCCCAGGGACGGAACAGATTCATGTATGAGTGCGGGCCATCGGGGCCCGGCTTATCTCCGGATGGAATCACTGGTTCGTTCGGAGTTTTCAACAAGAAAAAGGAGTGACCCCCATGTTGGTGATGCGCCCCGCGCAAATGGCCGATCTCGCTGAAGTCCAGCGTCTGGCCGCGGATAGCCCCGTGGGTGTCACGTCGTTGCCGGATGACGCCGAGGTGCTGGGCGAGAAGATCGCCGCGTCCGAGGCATCTTTCTCCGCCGAGGTGAGCTTCAACGGCGAAGAGAGCTATTTCTTCGTCCTTGAGGACACGGCGACCGGCCGCCTGGCGGGCTGCTCGGCGATCGTCGCCTCCGCCGGCTTCTCCGAACCCTTCTACAGCTTCCGTAACGAGACCTTCGTACATGCCTCGCGGGAGCTGAAGATCCACAACAAGATCCACGTCCTCTCGCTCTGCCACGACCTGACCGGCAACAGCCTGCTGACCAGCTTCTATGTCCAGCGTGACCTGGTGAACACCCCCATCGCCGAGCTCAACTCCCGTAGCCGCCTGCTGTTCATGGCCAGCCATCCGGAGCGCTTCGCCGATGCCGTAGTGGTGGAGATAGTCGGTTACAGCGACGAGCACGGCGAGTCGCCGTTCTGGGACGCCGTGGGGCGCAACTTCTTCGACCTCAACTACACCGAGGCCGAGCGCCTGTCCGGCCTGAAGAGCCGCACCTTCCTCGCCGAACTGATGCCGCATTACCCGATCTACGTGCCACTGCTGCCGGATGAAGCCCAGGAATCCATGGGCCAGGTGCATCCGCGTGCGCAGATCACCTTCGACATCCTGATGCGCGAAGGCTTCGAGACCGACAACTACATCGACATATTCGATGGTGGCCCGACCCTCCATGCCCGCACCTCGAGCATCCGCTCCATCGCGCAGAGCCGCATGGTGCCGGTGAAACTGGGCGAGCAGGGCAAGGGTGGCCGCCAGTACCTGGTGTGCAACGGTCAGTTGCAGGATTTCCGCGCCATCGTCGCCGAACTCGACTGGGTGCCCGGCAAGCCGGTGGTGCTTGGCGAAGAAGCCGCCGAGGCCCTTGGTGTCGGTGAAGGCGCCAGCGTCCGTCTGATCGCCGTTTGAGTCTTTGACCCTCTTCCCGCCGGGAGGAGGTGGCCCCTGATGGGGCCGGATGAGGGCACAGCCCTCTCCCTGGCTGCCTTCCCGGACGGAAGGGAGCGAAATTTCTGGAGGCACTATGATCGTTCGTCCCGTACGCAGCGCCGATTTACCGGCCCTGATCGACCTGGCGCGCAGCACCGGCGCGGGCCTGACCACGCTGCCGGCCAATGAGGCGCGCCTGTCGCACCGTGTCGGTTGGGCGGAGAAGGCATTCCGTGGCGAGGCCGAGCGGGCCGATGCGGATTACCTCTTCGTGCTCGAGGACGACGATGGCACCGTCATCGGCATTTCCGCTGTGGCCGGCGCCGTGGGCCTGCGTGAGCCCTGGTACAACTACCGGGTTGGCCTGACCGTCAGTGCCTCCCAGGAGCTGCACATCCACCGCCAGATTCCCACCCTGTTCCTGGCCAACGACCTGACCGGCAATTCCGAGCTCTGCTCGCTGTTCCTGCATGCCGGCCACCGCACCGGCCTGAAGGGGCGTCTGCTGTCCAAGGCGCGCTTCCTGTTCATCGCGGAGTTCCCGGAGCTGTTCGGTGACAAGGTGATCGCCGAGATGCGTGGCATGTCCGATGGCAATGGCGTTTCCCCGTTCTGGGAAAGCCTCGGTCGGCATTTCTTCAAGATGGAATTCTCCCGCGCCGACTACCTCACCGGCGTCGGCAACAAGGCATTCATCGCCGAACTGATGCCCAAGTTCCCGCTCTACACCTGCTTCCTCTCCGAAGCCGCGCGCAACGTCATCGGTCGCGTGCACAACGACACCGAGCCGGCGCTGGCCATGCTCAAAGGGGAAGGGTTCAGCTACCAGGGCTACGTCGACATCTTCGACGCCGGCCCGGCTATCGAATGCGAAACGTCGAAGATCCGCGCCGTGCGTGACAGCCAGAACCTGGTCCTGGCCGTCGGTACTCCGGGTGACGACGCCACGCCTTTCCTGATTCACAACCGCAAGCGCGAAGACTGCCGCATCACCGCCGCTCCGGCCCGCCTGGCGGCCGGCACCCTGGTGGTGGATGCGCTGACCGCCAAGCGCCTGAAACTCTCCGCCGGCGCTTCGGTTCGCGCCGTACCGCTGTCGGCCAAGGAGTCCGTATAAATGAGCACCCATTTCATCGCTGGTAACTGGCAGGCAGGGCAGGGCGAGGCCTTCGATTCGCTGAACCCGGTAACCCAGGCAGCCGTCTGGTCCGGTCGTGGCGCCAATGCCGCCCAGGTGGACGAAGCCGTGAAGGCCGCCCGCGCAGCTTTCCCGGCCTGGGCCCGTCGCCCGCTGGAAGAGCGCATCGCCATCCTCGAACAGTTCGCTGTGACCCTGCGCAACCATGCCGACGAGCTGGCTCGCAGCATCGGCGAAGAAACCGGCAAGCCCCTGTGGGAGTCGGCCACCGAAGTGACCAGCATGGTCAACAAGGTCGCCATCTCCATCCAGAGCTACCGTGAGCGCACCGGCGAGAAGAGCGGCCCCCTGGCCGATGCCACGGCGATTCTGCGCCACAAGCCCCACGGCGTGGTGGCGGTATTCGGTCCCTACAACTTCCCCGGTCATCTGCCGAACGGCCATATCGTCCCGGCTCTGCTGGCGGGCAACGCGGTGATCTTCAAGCCCAGTGAGCTGACCCCGAAGGTTGCCGAGCTGACGGTGAAATGCTGGGTCGAGGCCGGCCTGCCGGCTGGCGTTCTCAACCTGGTTCAGGGCGCCCGTGAAACCGGCGTGGCCCTGGCCGGCAATCCGGGTATCGACGGTCTGTTCTTCACCGGCTCCAGCCGCACCGGCAACCTGCTGCACCAGCAGTTCGCCGGTCGTCCGGACAAGATCCTCGCCCTGGAAATGGGCGGCAACAACCCGCTGGTGGTAGACCAGGTCCAGGACGTGGATGCCGCTGTCTACACCATCATCCAGTCGGCCTTCATTTCCGCCGGCCAGCGCTGCACCTGCGCCCGCCGCCTGCTGGTGCCCGAAGGTGCCTGGGGCGACGCCCTGCTGGCGCGCCTGGTGAGTGTCGCCAGCTCCATCAAGGTTGGTGCCTTCGACGCCCAGCCCGCGCCCTTCATGGGTTCGGTGATTTCCCTGGATGCGGCGCGTCACCTGCTCAAGGCCCAGGATCATCTGATCGCCGGCGGTGCGGTGGCGCTGCTGGCCATGTCCCAGCCGCTGGAAAATGCCGCGCTGCTGACCCCGGGCATCCTCGACGTGACCGCCGTGGCCGATCGTCCGGACGAAGAGTTCTTCGGTCCGCTGCTGCAGGTGATCCGCTACCGCGATTTCGACGCCGCCATCGCCGAAGCCAATGCCACCCAGTACGGCCTGGCCGCCGGCCTGCTGTCAGACTCCGCCGAGCGCTACCAGCAGTTCCTCATCGAGAGCCGCGCCGGCATCGTCAACTGGAACAAGCAATTGACCGGTGCCGCCAGCAGCGCGCCCTTCGGTGGTGTCGGCGCCTCCGGCAACCATCGCGCCAGCGCCTATTACGCCGCTGATTACTGCGCCTACCCGGTGGCCTCGCTGGAAAGCGAAACCCTTGCCCTGCCTGCAACCCTTACTCCAGGAGTCAGCCTGTGAACGCCTATGAAGTGAACTTCGACGGACTGGTCGGCCCGACCCACAACTACGGTGGCCTGTCCTACGGTAACGTCGCCTCGCAGAGCAACAGCCAGGCGGCCTCCAACCCGAAGGAGGCTGCACTGCAGGGCCTGGGCAAGATGAAGGCGCTGATGGAAATGGGCTTCAAGCAGGGCGTGTTCGCCCCGCAGGAGCGCCAGGACGTCGCTGCCCTGCGCAGCCTGGGCTTCTCCGGTACCGATGCGGAAGTCATCGCCAAGGCTGCCAAGGAAGCCATGCCGCTGCTGGCCGCCTGCAGTTCGGCCTCCAGCATGTGGACAGCCAACTCCTGCACCGTCAGCCCCAGCGCCGACACTGCGGACGGCCGTGTGCACTTCACCGCCGCCAACCTGAATTGCAAGTTCCATCGCTCCATCGAGCACCCGACTACCAGTCGCGTGCTGGGCGCCATGTTCGCCAACGACAAGTTCTTCGCTCACCACGCAGCCCTGCCGGCGGTCGGCCAGTTCGGCGACGAAGGTGCCGCCAACCACACCCGCTTCTGCAACGGTTACGGTGAAGCCGGTGTCGAATTCTTCGTCTTTGGCCGCAGTGCCTTCGACAGCCGTTTCCCGTCTCCGCAGCGTTACCCGGCGCGGCAGACTCTTGAGGCCTGCCATGCGGTCGCTCGCCTGCATGGGCTGAGCGCGGAGGGCGTGGTCTACGCTCAACAGAACCCGGCAGTGATCGATCAGGGCGTGTTCCACAACGACGTGATCTCGGTGGGTAATGGCGAAGTGCTGTTCTACCACGAGGATGCTTTCCTCGAGACCGACAAGGTTCTGGCCGAGCTGGACGGCAAGCTGGGCAAACGTGGTGGCCGCTTCCAGGCGGTTCGCGTGCCGCGCAGCGCGGTGGCTGTGGAGGACGCGGTGCGCTCCTACCTGTTCAACAGCCAGCTGCTCAGCCGTGCCGATGGCAGCATGCTGCTGATCGTGCCGGAGGAGTGCCGTGCCAACGCCAACGTCTGGAACTACCTGAGCGAGCTGACCTCGGGCCAGGGTCCGATCCGCGAAGTGAAGGTCTTCGACCTCAAGCAGAGCATGCAGAACGGCGGTGGCCCGGCCTGCCTGCGACTGCGCGTGGCACTGAAGGAAAATGAGCTGGCGGCGGTGAACCAGGGTGTGATGATGACCCCGGAACTCCACGCCACCCTGACTACCTGGGTCGAGAAGCACTACCGTGACCGCCTCAGCGAATCCGACCTGGCCGATCCGCAATTGCTGGTGGAGTGCCGGACGGCATTGGATGAACTGACGCAGATCCTTAAACTGGGCGCTGTTTATCCCTTCCAGCTCAACTGAGAACCCTGAAATGTCCGACGCCCTGCAACTCATCCTCGAAGATACCGACGGCACCCAGCTCGAAACCTCCTGCACCCGGTTTGCCGTCGTCTGGCAGGGCAAGGAAGTCTGGATCCAGCAGGCTGGCAACGGTCAACTGCTGATCGGTGTGGACGTCGAGGAAGACGACACCGAGTACGCCAACCTGCTGCTGCGCCCGCTGGCCACCAACCTGGTCAGCCTGGAGCTGGAAATGGAACCGGCCGACGCCGCTGGCGACGACGACCATGTCCATGGTCCCGACTGCGATCACGATCATTGAGGTAACAGGATGCTAGCCCTCGGAAAACTGCTTGAACTGACCCTCGCCGGCCGTGAGCCGACCGAGAAGATCCAGCTGACATCCGGGGGTGTGCGCCTGCACTGGCTGGGCGAGGGGGCGCTGGACGTCACCCCGCCGGCCGCCGAAGACAGCGGGCTCGACCTGCTGCTTTCGGCCGGGGTGCACGGCAACGAAACCGCTCCGATCGAACTGCTGGACCGCCTGGTCCAGGCCATCGCCCGGGGACATCTCAAGCCGCGCGCCCGCATTCTCTTCCTGCTGGGCAATCCCGAAGCCATTCGTCGCGGGGAGCGTTTCGTCGAGCAGGACGTCAATCGCCTGTTCAATGGTCGCCACGCCGAATCCAGCGGTTTCGAAGCCATGCGCGCTGGAGAGCTGGAGCGCTACGCCGCTGCCTTCTTCAGCAAGCCCGATCGCTCCCGCCTGCACTACGACCTGCACACCGCCATCCGTGGCTCGAAGATCGAACAGTTCGCCCTCTATCCCTATGTGGAAGGGCGTGAGCATTCGCGCCAGGAACTGGCTCGTCTGCGGGACGCCGGCATCGATGCTGTGCTGCTGCAGAACAAGACCGGTATCACCTTCAGCTCCTACACCTACGCCAGTCTGGATGCAGAGGCCTTTACCCTGGAGCTGGGCAAGGCACGGCCTTTCGGCAGCAACCAGGAGGTCAATCTCGACCGCCTCGAAACGCGGCTGAAGTCGCTGATCGAAGGGAGTGAGCCGAAGACCGACGGCGACAGCCTGGACGGGCTGCAACTGTTCTCGGTATCGCGCGAGATCATCAAGCACAGCGAATCCTTCCAACTGCACCTGGCGCCAGATATCGAGAACTTCAGCGAATTGCCCGTGGGCTATCTGCTGGCCGAAGACATCGCCGGCACCCGCTGGGTCGTGGAAGAGCAGGGCGCCCGCATCATCTTCCCAAATCCCAGGGTGAAGAACGGCCTGCGGGCCGGGATTCTCATAGTTCCGGCCGACGTCTGACGATTCTTCCCTTTCTGTACCTGTACCCATATGGCGCCGGGCTTTAGGATCGGGCTCTTCGCCCATCCAAGGAGCCCGGAATGAGCCTGATCGACCTGCGCAGCGACACCGTCACCCAACCCACCGCCGGCATGCGCGAAGCCATGCAGCGCGCTGAGCTTGGCGACGATGTCTATGGCGAAGATCCCACCGTGAACCGCCTGGAAGCGAGCCTGGCCGAGCGCCTGGGCTTCGAGGCTGCGCTGTTCGTGCCAACCGGCACCATGAGCAACCTGCTGGGGCTGATGGCCCATTGCGAACGCGGCGACGAATACATCGTCGGCCAGCAGGCCCACACCTATAAATACGAGGGTGGTGGTGCCGCCGTACTGGGCTCCATCCAGCCCCAGCCCATCGAGGGCGAGGCCGACGGCAGCCTGGATCTCGGCAAGGTCGAGGCCGCCATCAAGCAGGATGACTTCCACTTCGCCCGCACACGGCTGCTGGCCCTGGAAAACACCATGCAGGGCAAGGTCCTGCCGCTGGAGTACCTGGCTGCGGCGCGTGAGCTGACTCGCCGTCGTGGTTTGGGTCTGCACCTGGACGGCGCCCGGCTGTACAACGCGGCGGTGAAGCAAGGCGTGGATGCCCGCGAGATCACCCAGTACTTCGACTCGGTTTCCGTGTGCCTGTCCAAGGGTCTCGGCGCGCCGGTGGGTTCGGTGCTCTGTGGTAGTGCAGGGCTCATCGGCAAGGCGCGGCGTCTGCGCAAGATGGTCGGCGGCGGCATGCGCCAGGCCGGATTGTTGGCGGCGGCGGGACTTTACGCGCTGGATCACCAGGTCGAGCGCCTGGCGGACGATCACGCCAATGCCGAGCGCCTGGGTGCAGGGCTGCGGGAGCTGGGCTATGACATCGAGCCGGTGCAGACCAACATGGTCTACGTGCAGATCGGTGATCAGGCTCGTGCCCTGGGCGAGTTCCTCGCTGGTCAGGGTATCCGCGTCAGCCCGGCCGCGCGCCTGCGCCTGGTGACCCACCTGGACGTGCAGGCCGCCGATATCACCCGCGTAATCGAGGCTTTCGCGGCATTCCGACGCGCCTGAATCGACAGCGTGCATAAATAGCCGCCTTCTATCGCACAAAGAGACTATCCCGCTGGCGCAGGGCCGATATAATGCGGCCCTTTGCCGGTGATTCGTATGCCTGTCGCCAGACGGCTGCGAGTTTCGCGCGCAATGTTGGAAATAGGCGGGAACTGCCGGAATTTTCTTGAAAACCTGCTGCCTTTTCGTCGATTTCCACTTGCCGTCCTTCGCCGATAACGATTTGCACCGCCGTCGTGGCCGCAGTTTCCGTGGAAGAACCTATGAAAAGCGCAGAAATCCGTGAAGCCTTCCTGAGCTTCTTCGAAGAGAAGGGGCATACCCGTGTCGCTTCCAGCTCCCTGATTCCGGGCAACGACCCGACCCTGCTGTTCACCAACGCGGGGATGAACCAGTTCAAGGACTGCTTCCTTGGCCTGGAAAAGCGCGCCTACACCCGTGCCACCACCAGCCAGAAATGCGTGCGTGCCGGCGGCAAGCACAACGACCTGGAGAACGTCGGCTACACCGCGCGCCACCACACCTTCTTCGAAATGCTGGGCAACTTCAGCTTCGGCGACTATTTCAAGCGCGACGCCATTCACTACGCCTGGGAATTCCTCACCGGCGACAACTGGCTGAAACTGCCGAAAGAGAAGCTCTGGGTCACCGTCTACGCCAGCGACGACGAGGCCTACGACATCTGGACCAAGGAAGTCGGCATTCCCCACGAGCGCATGGTGCGCATCGGCGATAACAAGGGAGCGCCGTACGCTTCCGACAACTTCTGGGCCATGGGCGATACCGGCCCTTGCGGTCCCTGCACCGAGATCTTCTTCGACCACGGCCCTGAAATCTGGGGCGGCCCGCCCGGCTCGCCGGAAGAAGACGGCGACCGCTACATCGAAATCTGGAACAACGTGTTCATGCAGTTCAACCGCACGGCTGACGGCGTGATGCACCCGCTGCCGGCGCCCAGCGTGGACACCGGTATGGGTCTGGAACGCATCAGCGCCGTGCTGCAGCACGTGCACTCGAACTACGAGATCGACCTGTTCCAGAGCCTGCTCAAGGCGTCCGCCGAAGCCATCGGCTGCGCCAATGACGACGCCCCGTCGCTGAAAGTGGTGGCTGACCACATCCGTTCCTGCAGCTTCCTCATCGCCGATGGCGTGCTGCCGTCCAACGAAGGCCGTGGCTACGTGCTGCGCCGCATCATCCGTCGCGCTTGCCGCCACGGTAACAAGCTGGGCGCCACAGGCAGCTTCTTCCACAAGATCGTCGCAGCCCTCGTGGGCGAAATGGGCGAAGCCTTCCCCGAGCTCAAGCAGCAGCAAGCGCACATCGAGCGCGTGCTGAAAACCGAGGAAGAGCAGTTCGCCAAGACCCTGGAGCAGGGCTTGCGCATCCTCGAGCAGGATCTGGCCGGCCTGTCCGGCACGGTGATCCCGGGTGATGTGGTGTTCAAGCTCTATGACACCTACGGCTTCCCCATGGACCTGACCGGCGATATCGCCCGTGAGCGCGGCCTGACCCTCGACGAGGAAGGCTTCGAGCGCGAGATGGAGAAGCAGCGCGAAATGTCCCGCGCCTCCAGCGCCTTCGGCATGGATTACAACGCCCTGGTCAAGGTCGACGCCGATACCGATTTCACCGGCTACGTCTGCACCCACGGCGATGCCAATGTCGTCGCCCTGTTCAAGGGCGGCCAGGCCGTCGAGCAACTCGCCGAAGGCGAGGAGGGCGTGCTGGTCCTGGATCGCACTCCGTTCTACGCCGAGTCGGGTGGCCAGGTGGGGGACTGCGGCTTCATCGCCGCCAGCGGCCTGCGCTTCGACGTACGTGATACCACCAAGGCTGGCGGTGCCTTCCTGCACCACGGCGTGGTCGATCACGGCACTCTGCGTGTCGGCGCTGCCGTTACCGCCCAGATCGACGCTACCGTCCGTCAGGCCACCGCGCTCAACCACTCCGCCACCCACCTGCTGCACGCCGCCCTGCGCCGCGTGCTGGGCGACCACGTCCAGCAGAAGGGCTCTCTGGTGGACAGCCAGCGCCTGCGCTTCGACTTCAGCCACTTCGAGGCCATCAAGCCTGAACAGCTGAAGGCCCTGGAAGACATCGTCAACGCCGAAATCCGCAAGAACAGCGAAGTCGAGACCGAAGAGACCGACATCGACACCGCCAAGGCGAAAGGCGCCATGGCCCTGTTCGGCGAGAAGTACGGCGACCAGGTCCGCGTGCTGACCATGGGCGGCGATTTCTCCGTTGAACTCTGCGGTGGCACCCACGTGTCCCGCACTGGCGACATTGGCCTGTTCAAGATCACCAGCGAAGGTGGTGTGGCTGCTGGCGTGCGCCGTATCGAGGCGGTGACCGGCGCTGCTGCTCTGGCCTACCTGAACGGTGCCGAGGAACAACTGAAGGAAGCCGCGGGCCTGGTCAAAGGCAGCCGCGACAACCTGCTGGACAAACTGTCCGCGCTGCTGGAGCGCAACCGCCAACTCGAGAAGGAGTTGGAGCAGCTCAAGGCCAAGGCGGCGAGCGCCGCTGGCGACGACCTGGCTGCTTCCGCCATCGATGTGAAAGGCGTGAAGGTGCTGGCTGCGCGCCTGGACGGACTGGACGGCGATGCGCTGCTGGCGCTGGTCGACCAATTGAAGAACAAGCTCGGCCGCGCGGTGATCCTGCTCGGCAGTGCGCTGGAGGGCAAGGTGACACTGGTCGCCGGCGTCACCCAGGACCTGACCGGCCAACTCAAAGCCGGCGATCTGATGAAGCAGGCCGCGGCAGCGGTTGGCGGCAAGGGCGGTGGTCGCCCTGACATGGCACGCGGCGGCGGTACCGACGCTGCGGCCCTGGAGCAGGCTCTGGCCCTGGCCGCACCGTTCGTCGAACAGGGCCTCTGAGGCCCGCCGCCAGCGGTCCGCCCCACGCCCGGCGGACCTTGGCAGTGTTCTGCGTTGATTGTTTAATGGGCGCCCTTCACGGGATTAGGCGGCTTTTGAAATGGCTTTGATCGTACAGAAGTTTGGGGGGACCTCGGTCGGCACTGTCGAGCGCATCGAGCAGGTGGCCGAGAAGGTGAAGAAGTTCCGCGAAGGCGGCGATGACATCGTGGTCGTGGTTTCCGCCATGAGCGGCGAAACCAACCGCCTGATCGATCTGGCCAAACAGATCAGCGAGCAGCCGGTACCGCGCGAACTGGACGTGATGGTCTCCACCGGCGAGCAGGTGACTATCGCCCTGCTGGCCATGGCGCTGATCAAGCGCGGCGTGCCGGCGGTTTCCTATACCGGTAACCAGGTGCGCATCCTCACCGACAGCGCCCACAACAAGGCTCGCATCCTGCAGATCGACGACCAGAAGATTCGTGCCGACCTCAAGGCCGGCCGCGTGGTCGTGGTCGCCGGCTTCCAGGGCGTGGATGAGCACGGCAACATCACTACCCTCGGTCGTGGCGGTTCCGACACCACCGGCGTAGCCCTGGCAGCGGCCCTGAAGGCCGACGAGTGCCAGATCTACACCGATGTAGATGGCGTCTACACCACCGATCCGCGCGTGGTGCCCCAGGCTCAGCGCCTGGACAAAATCACCTTCGAAGAGATGCTGGAAATGGCCAGCCTCGGCTCCAAGGTGCTGCAGATTCGCTCGGTGGAGTTCGCCGGCAAATACAACGTCCCGCTGCGCGTGCTGCACAGCTTCCAGGAGGGTCCGGGCACCCTCATTACCCTTGATGAAGAGGAATCCATGGAACAGCCGATCATCTCCGGCATCGCCTTCAACCGCGACGAAGCCAAGCTGACCATCCGTGGCGTGCCGGACATCCCCGGCGTGGCATTCAAGATTCTGGGCCCGATCAGTGCCGCCAACATCGAAGTGGACATGATCGTGCAGAACGTCGCGCACGATAACACCACCGATTTCACCTTCACCGTGCACCGCAATGACTACCAGAACGCCCAGCGCGTACTGGAGCAGACCGCTAGCGAACTCGGCGCCCGTGAAGTGATCGGCGACACCAAGATCGCCAAGGTCTCCATCGTCGGCGTTGGCATGCGTTCCCACGCGGGTGTTGCCAGCCGCATGTTCGAAGCCCTGGCCAAGGAAACCATCAACATCCAGATGATCTCCACTTCGGAAATCAAGGTTTCCGTGGTGATCGAAGAGAAATATCTGGAGCTGGCGGTCCGTGCGCTGCACACCGCCTTCGAGCTGGACGCCCCGTCTCGACAGGGCGAGTAAGGCAAATTCCAAAAGGCGCGGCTCATCCCGCGCCTTTTGTCGTTTTTGGCCGCTACGGTGGAACTTTCCTTTTGCCGGGGCTGGTCAATACTTGGGTGTAAGCTCCAGCGGTAATTCTGTGCCGGGGCCGTAACCATTTCTTTTTTGCAGACTGTTGTCCCGAAACGAATCCGTAAGGAGAAAGGAATGCTGATTCTGACTCGCCGGGTCGGAGAGACCCTGATGGTGGGTGACGATGTCACTGTGACCGTGCTTGGCGTGAAAGGTAATCAGGTGCGCATTGGTGTCAATGCTCCCAAGGAGGTTGCCGTGCATCGCGAAGAAATCTACCAGCGCATACAGAAAGAGAAAGACCAGGAACCAAGCCACTAATTTTTCTGCATTTTTTGCTTTGCAAACGGGGAAAACATGGATATCATGCGCCCCGTGTTGCGGAGAGGTGGCCGAGTGGCCGAAGGCGCTCCCCTGCTAAGGGAGTACACCTCAAAAGGGTGTCGGGGGTTCGAATCCCCCCTTCTCCGCCATATTTTGTGTTGTAGGGTGGTCAGCGGTAGATCGATAAGTTATTGAAACTTCTCGAAAAAACAGTTGACCAAGGCTGAAAGTTCCCTATAATGCGCGCCCACAACGCACTCATAGCTCAGCTGGATAGAGTACCCGGCTACGAACCGGGCGGTCGGAGGTTCGAATCCTCCTGAGTGCGCCATCTTTCAAGGCTCTCGGCGTAGCCAGGGTCATGAAGAAACCAGCGGTGATCTGGTCTAAAAACACCAACTACGCACTCATAGCTCAGCTGGATAGAGTACCCGGCTACGAACCGGGCGGTCGGAGGTTCGAATCCTCCTGAGTGCGCCATACCGAAAGGGCCTGCAGAAATGCAGGCCCTTTTTTTTGCATTCAGCGCCTGCCCTTCACACAGCCGTCCTCGTCGAACGCCACTTGCTGGCCGGCTCCTTTCTTCGCCTTGTAGTGGTACCGGACCTGGCCATTGGTGCCGCTAATGCGGTCCGGCTTGCCCAGTGCGCTTTCGACGTCGGCGCGGGTCATGCCTTTGCGGATCTGCTTGCGAATGATCGCCTTGCGCCGTTCCTGCGGCGAAATCAGGTTGCCGCACACTTCTTCTCGTTCACCTACAACTACTATTTCCGTGGAGCGTTCGGGGCTTTCCCATTTCTGACTCGGAAAGTACTGGCCGCCGATTTCCTCCGGTATCGGCTCGCTGCTCAGCAGGTTCGGCGTGCCGGTGCGTTGATGCTTGACCTGGCTGTCCGGCGGGCAGCCATGCTGGTTGAAGCTGACGTTGCCTTCGGAGTCGTTGCAGCGGAAGACGAATGCCGCATTCAGCGGGGTTTGCGGCCAGCAGGGCAGGGTGATGAGCGCGAGGATCGAGAGTCGTTTCATGGTGCCTTCTCCTTGGCATGGGCTCTCGAGCGTATCCGGTGAATTTCTTTGCGTGGGCGTGTCCTACAGGGGGTTGCTTTCGTCGCACCAGGGTGAAGGCAATCCCAGCAATGCGATGCAAGCGATTGTTCTTTCCACGATTTTGTAACGCGTGAGCCGAATGGCGGTGTTATCATTGCGCGGTCAGCCCCGCCGGGGCATTCGGACAACCATCATGGACTTACCCAGTAGTTACTCAGAATCCCGATTGCACAATCGCGAAATGACTGTCTGACCCCATTTCGGCGCGCCCCGCCGCTGGGGGTGGAGCGCGCTATATGACTGAAGTAGAAGCCAAAAAGCCGCAAGAGAGCCTGCAGGACCGCCTGGCCCAGGTTATCGATCTGCTGCATCGCCACAAGCTGGTAGAAGACCTGACCCATCGTCAGGAAGGCCAGCATCGCGACCTCGTTGAAAACCTCGTCCACCGACAGAACCTTGCCGAGCTTCAGCGCAAGCTGGACGAGCTGCACCCTGCCGACATCGCCCACATCCTTGAAGCCCTGCCGCTGAATGACCGTTTGACGGTCTGGCAGCTGGTCAAGGCGGAGCGTGACGGCGACATCCTCCTCGAGGTATCCGACGCCGTTCGAGAGTCGCTGATCGCCGACATGGACGATCACGAGCTGCTCGCTGCGGCCAAGGAAATGGACGCCGACGAGCTGGCCGATCTTGCGCCTGAGTTGCCGCGAGATGTGATCCACGAGCTGATGGAGTCCCTCGATGCGCAGCAGCGTGAGCGCGTTCGCTCCGTGCTGTCTTATGAGGAAGACCAGGTCGGTGCGCTGATGGACTTCGAGATGGTCACCATCCGTGATGACGTGGCCCTGGAAGTCGTGTTGCGCTACCTGCGCCGCCTCAAAGAACTGCCCGGCCACACCGACAAGCTTTTCGTGGTGGATTACGACGGCATCCTCAAGGGCGTCCTGCCCATCAAGCGTCTGCTGGTGAACGACCCGGACAAGGAGGTGGCCGAAGTAATGGCCACCGACCCGGTAAGCTTCCATCCGGATGAAGATGCCTACGATGCCGCCCAGGCGTTCGAGCGCTACGACCTGGTGTCGGCCCCGGTGGTGGACAAGAACGGCAAGCTGATCGGCCGTCTGACGATCGACGAGATGGTCGACCTGATTCGTGAGGAAAGCGAGAACGAAGTCCTCAACATGGCCGGTCTGCGCGAAGAGGAAGACATCTTCGCCTCGGTCTGGAAATCGGTGGGCAACCGCTGGGCCTGGCTGGCGGTCAACCTGGTCACCGCCTTCATCGCCTCCCGTGTCATCGGCCTGTTCGAAGGTTCCATCGAGAAGCTGGTGGCCCTTGCCGCGCTGATGCCCATCGTCGCCGGTATTGGCGGCAACTCCGGCAATCAGACCATCACCATGATCGTCCGCGCCATGGCACTCGACCAGGTCGGGACGGGCAACACCTCGCGCCTGCTACGCAAGGAGCTGGGCGTGGCGCTCATTAACGGCCTGATCTGGGGCGGGGTGATTGGCCTGGTGGCCTACTCCCTGTACGGCAGTTGGTCATTGGGCGCGGTGATGACGGGCGCTATGACGCTGAACCTGTTGCTCGCGGCCCTGATGGGCGTGCTGATTCCCATGACCCTGACGCGCATGGGGCGTGACCCGGCCATGGGCTCCAGCGTGATGATCACGGCCATGACCGACAGTGGTGGCTTCTTCATCTTCCTCGGGCTTGCCACCCTGTTCCTGCTCTGACCAGGGCACAAACGAAGAAGCCGCCTTCAAGGGCGGCTTCTTCGTTTCTGCGGCAGCAGGCAGGCAGCCGCTTCTCCGAACTTCGAATCGGAGGCATGAAAAAACCGGCAATTGCCGGCTTCTTCAATGAATGCGAGGCAGTCTCACGACTCCTCGGCAGCCAGTTCCGCATCGTGAGCGATCAGCGCAACCAGTGCGTTTTGCTGACGCCGGGAGAGTTGACGGAAACGTTGCAGCAGCTCGCGTTCGTGCAGGCTCAGCTCTGGGCTGTCCAGGCGCATGGAAACGCCTTCGTCCAGCGCGCCTTCCTGGAGCATGCTCTGCTCAAGGCGGGCGATTATCTCGGAGTTCATGCTGCGATGGTGGTTGCGGGCCACGACAGCAATGCGCTCTCGCATACCCTCGGGGAGACGAACGACGAATTTGTCAGCCGTGCGACTGGAATAGATAGCCTGTTTCATAGGGCGCATACATTCAACCGGTTAGTTCAGGAAAGCGATGCTGGCAATGAGCCGCAAGATTGTCACCGGTTTGACTGTTCTTGGCAGCAATTGTTCAGCCAGTTTCGCGATTCGAATCGGTATGACCCTAAGGTCAGCAAAACGTTTCCTTGACGTCAAATTGGTGTCAGATTGTGATCGTTATAGCGGCTTTTGGCCAGCACCAATTGTCCGAATTGCGAGTGGATGAACACTTTCCAGACAATTCCCAGATGCCGCTTCCACCGCTCTAAATCCCGCATTGAGCACAATCCGACAGCCGCATTGCCCCTCGAAGCCCCATTCAAGGTCCATGAAGGCATCATGATGCTGTCTGGCCATCACTCTAAAGGGTAGCTGCAGTTGTCAGACCACGCCCTTCGCAAAAGAATCCTTTGCGCTGTCATAAAAGCGGTTCAAAATTTTTGAACCAGTACACACGACGCTCCGTCGTAACCATCGTTCGCAACCCATTCCCACCAGGTGCATTCATGACAGGCAGGCTCATCTACCTCATCGGCCCGTCCGGTTCCGGCAAGGACAGCCTCCTGGATGCCGTGCGAGAGCGCTTGGGCGGGCAGGGCTGCCGTGTTGCGCGCCGGGTCATCACCCGTTCTGCAGAGGCCAAGGGGGAGCTGGCGGAAGCCGTCAGCCCCGAAGTGTTCGCCGAACGCGAGGCCCGTGGCGACTTCGCCATGAGCTGGTACGCCAATGGTCTCTCCTATGGCATTCCCCGAGTGATCGACGATTGGCTCGCTGCGGGCGACGACGTGCTGGTAAACGGCTCCCGTGGCTACCTGCCGGAAGCGCGTCGACGTTATCCACACCTGCTTGCAGTGCTACTGACGGTGGAGGATGGCGTCCTGCGCACACGCCTGCATGCCCGTGGTCGTGAGTCGGCGGAAGAGATCGAAGCCCGCCTGGCGCGCAACGCCGGGTTTGCCGACACCCTGCTGGCTGGCGAGAACGCCGACCTCTGTCTGCTGGACAATTCCGGCTCCCTCACCGAGACCTGCCAGCGCCTGCTGCAGCTCATCGAAGATCACCGGCCCCTGGCCTGGCCCGATTCAGCGTGATACTCAATCCAGCGGCAGCTCCGTGGTGCGCTTGACCTCGCTCATGGCGATGTTCGAGTGCGCCTCCAGCACGTGCGGTCGTTGCAGCAGTTGGTCCCGCAGAAATCGCTCATAGCTGGCGATGTCCTTGGCCACCACCTTCAACAGGTAGTCCGAGCCGCCGGCCATGGTGTAGCACTCCAGCACTTCCGGATAGCCGACGATGGCCTCCTCGAACTCGGTGAGGTTGTTGCGGCCGTGGGCGGACAGCTTGATGTTGACGAACACCGTGATGGAGAAGCCCAGCAGCTTCGGATTGAGCAGGGCTACCTTGCGTTCGATCAGCCCTTCCTCCTGCATGCGATGAATCCGCCGCCAGCACGGTGACTGCGACAGCTCCACCCTTTCGGCCACTTCAGCGGCGGAGAGGTCGGCATCGTGTTGCAGCAGGCGCAAAATCTTGCGGTCGATGGGGCTCAGAGAGTTCTGCATGAGTCAGTCCGAAATTTTGTTTTTGTTGGAAGGATCATGCGCAAGTCTGGCGTTGGAACCCGAAAATAGAAAGAAAAAATCAGCACTGTCCGGTCATAGTCTTGGCACGCGTCCGAGGCAGCGATCCTGCTTCGGGCTGAACACAAGATGGCACCCACCGTTGCCATCAAGGTCGCCATAAAAATAAAAGGAGCGCCTGCATGTCTCTGGCCGAGATCCGCCTGGATGACAAATACCGCCTCGAAACCGGTCACCTCTACCTCACTGGCACCCAAGCACTCACCCGCTTGCCGATGCTGCAGAAGCAACGCGACAAGGCCCACGGCCTGAACACCGCCTGCTTCATCTCCGGCTACCGCGGTTCGCCGCTGGGCAACCTCGACAAGAGCCTCTGGGAAGCCAAGTCCTTCCTCAAGGAAAACCACGTCCACTTCCAGCCCGGCGTCAACGAAGAGTTGGCCGCCACCGCCTGCTGGGGTAGCCAGCAGACCAGCCTGTTCCCCGGTGCTCGCTACGACGGCGTGTTTTCCATGTGGTACGGCAAGGGTCCAGGTGTGGATCGCTGCGGCGACGTCTTCAAGCACGGCAACTCCGCAGGCGTCTCGCCTCATGGCGGCGTCCTGCTGCTGGCCGGTGACGACCACGGTTGCAAATCCTCCAGCATCGCCAACCAGAGCGAGCACGCCTTCATCGGTGCTTCCATTCCCGTGCTGAACCCGTCCAACGTCCAGGAAATCCTCGACTACGGGATCATCGGCTGGGAGCTGTCGCGCTACAGCGGCTGCTGGGTGGCGCTCAAGACCATCGCCGAGAACGTCGACTCCTCCGCGGTAGTGGAAGTGGACCCGCTGCGCGTGGATGTGCAGATTCCGCAAGACTTCGTCCTGCCGGAAGATGGCGTGCACATCCGCTGGCCGGACCCGCCCCTGGCGCAGGAAAAGCGCCTGAACATGTACAAGATCTACGCCGCCCGCGCCTTCGCGCGCGCCAACAACCTCAACCAGGTGATGCTGGATTCGCCCAGTCCGCGCCTCGGCATCATCACCACCGGCAAGTCCTACCTCGACGTGCGCCAGGCCCTGAATGACCTGGGCCTGGACGAAGAGCTGTGCGCCAAGGTCGGACTGCGAGTGCTCAAGGTCGGCATGAGCTGGCCGCTGGAACCCGTCTCCGTCCACGAATTCGCTGAAGGCCTGGATGAAATCCTGGTGGTGGAAGAGAAACGCAGCGTCATCGAGGACCAGGTCACCGGCCAACTCTACAACTGGCCCGTGGACAAGCGCCCGCGCGTCGTGGGCGAGTTCGACGAAGACGGCGTCTCGCTGCTGCCCAACCTCAGCGAACTGACGCCGGCAATGATCGCCCGCGTCATCGCCAAGCGCCTGGCCCCGATCTACTCCAGCGAGCAGATCGAATCCCGCCTGGCCTTCCTCGCCGCCAAGGAAAAAGCCCTGGCCGCGCCCAAGCACACGACAACCCGCACGCCGCATTTCTGCTCCGGCTGCCCGCACAACAGCTCCACCAAACTGCCCGAGGGCAGCCGCGCCCAGGGCGGTATCGGCTGCCACTACATGACCCAGTGGATGGACCGCAACACCGACACCTACACCCAGATGGGCGGGGAGGGCGCCACCTGGATCGGTCAGGCCCCCTTCACCGATACACCGCACATCTTCCAGAACCTGGGTGACGGCACCTACTTCCACTCCGGCCAACTGGCCCTGCGCGCGGCCGTCGCGGCCGGGGTCAACATCACCTACAAGATCCTCTACAACGACGCCGTGGCCATGACCGGCGGCCAGCCCATCGACGGCGAGCTGCGCGTCGACCAGCTCAGCCAGCAGGTCTTCGCCGAAGGGGTGAAACGCATCGCCCTGGTCACCGACGAGCCGGAGAAGTACCCGACTCGCGATACCTTCGCGCCCATCGTCACCTTCCACCATCGCCGCGAACTGGATGCCGTGCAGCGCGAGCTGCGCGAGTTCAAGGGCGTGTCGGTGCTGATCTACGACCAGACCTGCGCCACTGAAAAGCGTCGCCGCCGCAAGCGCGGCAAGCTGGTGGATCCGGCCAAGCGCGCGTTCATCAACCCGGCCGTGTGTGAGGGCTGCGGCGACTGCAGCGTCAAATCCAACTGCCTGTCCGTGCTGCCGCTGGAAACCGAACTGGGCCGCAAGCGCCAGATCGACCAGAACGCCTGCAACAAGGACTTCTCCTGCGTCGAAGGCTTCTGCCCGAGCTTCGTCACCGTGCATGGCGGCAGCCTGCGCAAACCCGAAGCCGCCGGTGCCAAGGCGCTCTTCGTGGCGCTGCCGGAGCCGCGCCAGCCGAGCCTGGAGCGTCCCTGGAACATCCTCCTGCCGGGCGTTGGCGGCAGTGGCGTGACCACCGTCGGCGCGCTGCTCGGCATGGCTGCGCACATCGAAGGCAAGGGCTGCACCGTACTCGACCAGGCCGGCCTAGCGCAGAAGTTCGGCCCGGTGATCACCCACATCCGCATCGCCGCCAAGCAGGACGACATCTACGCCGTGCGCATCGCCGCCGGTGAGACCGACCTGCTGCTGGGCTGCGACCTGGTAGTGGCCGCCAGCGAGGAAGCCTTGGCCAAGCTCAACGACCGCATCGCCCACGCAGTGGTCAACAGCCATGAAGCCGCGACCGCCGAGTTCACCCGCAATCCCGATGCCCAGGTGCCCGGCCAGGCCATGCGCGATGCGCTGGCAGAAGCGGTCGGCAGCGCCAAGACCCACTTCGTCGACGCTACCCGCCTGGCCACCCGCCTGCTGGGCGACAGCATCGCCACCAACCTGTTCATGCTGGGCTTCGCTTACCAGCGCGGTCTGGTGCCGATCTCCGCCGAAGCCATCGACAAGGCCATCGAGCTCAACGGCGTGTCCGTCGCTCTCAACCAGCAAGCGTTCCTCTGGGGCCGCCGCGCCGCCCACGACCTCGTGGCGGTGGAAAAGCTGGCCAAACCGGCGGAAGTGGAAGCACCGCGCTGCGAAACCCTGGAAGAAATCATCCAGCACCGCGCCGATCACCTGCGTGCTTACCAGAACGCCGACTACGCCGAGCGCTACCGCGCCCTGGTGGAGCGCGTGCGTCAGGCCGACAGCAGCGAAGACAAGGCCCTTAGCCGCGCCGTTGCCCGCTACTACGCCAAGCTGTTGGCCTACAAGGACGAATACGAAGTGGCGCGCCTATACAGCGCCGAGGCCTTCCGCAAGCAGCTCGAAGCCCAGTTCGAGGGTGACTTCCATCTGGAGTTCTATCTGGCGCCATCGTGGCTGGCCAAGCCCGACCCGGTCACCGGCGAACCGCGCAAGCGCCGCTTCGGCCCCTGGATGCTCAAGGCGTTCGGCGTGCTGGCGCGCTTCAAGTTCCTGCGTGGCACCGCCTTCGATCCCTTCGGCCATAGCGAGGAGCGCAAGGTCGAGCGTGAGCTGATCGCCGGGTACGAAGCCACGGTCGACCTGCTCATCAAGGAACTCAAGGCAAGCAACTACTCCACTGCCGTCGCTCTCGCCGAACTGCCTGAGCAGATTCGTGGCTACGGCCCGGTGAAGGAGCGCGCCCTGGCGAAGGTCCGCGAGCAGGAGAAGCAGCTCCGCGCCCGCCTCACCGCCAGCGACATCCAGGTGCTGCACCTGTTCGACCCGGCTGCCTGAGTCCAAACCCCTTCAGCCCTTCTCCTTTCCTTCGGGAAAGGGGAGGGCGCTCTTCGACTTGAAACACGCCAACACCGATTCGAGGTACATCCATGTCCGTCTTCACCCACGTCGAGTTCGATCATCACGAGCAGGTGGTTTTCGGCCACGACAAGACCACCGGCCTCAAGGCCATCATCGCCGTCCACAACAGCAACCTCGGCCCGGCCCTCGGCGGCTGCCGCATGTGGCCCTACCTGAACGACGAGCAGGCCCTGCGCGACGTGCTGCGCCTGTCCCGTGGCATGACCTACAAATCCGCCCTGGCCAACCTGCCGCTGGGCGGCGGCAAGGCCGTGATCATCGGCGACCCGCACCGCGACAAGAGCGAAGCGCTGTTCCAGGCCATGGGCGATTTCGTCGACAGCCTGGGTGGCCGCTACATCACCGCCGCCGACTCCGGCACCGGTGTCACCGAGATGCGCATCATGGCCGAGCGCAGTCGCCACGTGGCCGGCGCCGGCACCCGCGAAGCCCTGGGCGGCGGCGTGCGTGACGGCAACCCGTCGCCGTCCACCGCCTACGGCACCTTCGTCGGCATCCGCGTGGCGGCCAAGCATCGCCTCGGCCGTGACGACCTGACCGGCCTGCGCGTGGCCATCCAGGGCGTCGGCCAGGTGGGCTTCAGCCTCGCGCAGTACCTCAAGGACGCGGGCGCTCAGCTTTGGGTCTGCGACATCCACGAAGCCAACGCCCGCAAGGCCGCCGAGCAACTGGGCGCCCAGGTGGTGGGGCAGAACGAAATCTACGGCCTCGATGTGGACGTCTTCGCGCCCTGCGCCATGGGCGGCATCATCAACCCGCAGACGCTGGAAGCCCTGCGCGCGCCCATCATCGCCGGCGCCGCCAACAACCAGCTGGCCGACGCGGGCCTGGCTGAGGAGCTGCGTCGTCGCGGCACCCTCTACGCACCGGACTACGCCATCAATGCCGGCGGCATCATCGACGTCTGGTACGAGCGCAGCAACGGCAGCGAGGCCGAACTGCGCAAGCACGTGGAAGGCATTGGCGAGACCCTGCAGGAAATCTTCGTTCGCGCCGACAGCGAAGGCCGCACCACCACCGCCGTGGCGGACCGCCTGGCCGAAGAGCGCTTCGGCCGCTGAGGTGAATGTCTTGCGGGACCCTGGTCCCGCGAGGCATGACAAAACGCGCGGACGTCGCTAACATGCCGCCCGTCCTCCAGACCTTGCCAGCAATTGGCAAGCCCCGCGTCCCAGTAGCTCAATTGGATAGAGCATCCCCCTCCTAAGGGGAAGGTTGGTGGTTCGAACCCACTCTGGGACGCCATATTTTTCGCGCCTTCCAGTTAAATTACCCGCCAGCGGCTTCAGCTCTTAACAGCAGCGTACCAACGCGAACCTACGCAATCTGTTCGCCATCAATCCTGACGGACGCTTTACCAGTGTGGTCGTAGCGTATGTTGATGGTGATGTACCTGCCCGGACTCAGTGGTTAGTTCTATCACCATCCTGGTCGGAGGCGCTGCGAAGTCGTCACTGTAGAGAGTGTGGATGGCGTTCTTGCATGACTCGCCTTTCGCGTGAAGAAACGGAAACCCGAGCAATCCCCGGGTTTCCGGATGAATCAGCTGGTAGTGGCCGGTGTGGTAGCCCATTGACCAGGCTACGACCGGATTTGCGCTGTTTCCTTGCCGCCTTCCAGATGCTTTCGTGTGCAAGGCGAAGGTCTTGCGAAAGCGGAAATGCATCTAGACGAAACGCTCAGCGAGCCGAGTTGCAATCGCTACTCTTCACTGCGGTAACTGCCCGCAGGATCGCCTCACTCGTTGCGGGTGCATCCAATGGTGGGTTCTTCTTGTATTCAGCCACACTGGCGATGGCATCCCGCAAGGCGAAGAACACCGAGAACGACAGCAACAGCGGCGGCTCACCCACCGCCTTGGAGCGATGTACGGTGTCCTCGACGTTGCGGTTGTCGAACAGACTGACGCGGAAGTCGTCGGGACAGTCGTTAACCGCTGGGATCTTGTAGGTCGAGGGCGCGTGGGTCATCAGCTTGCCGGCCGGGTTCCACCAGAGCTCCTCCATGGTCAGCCAGCCCATGCCTTGGATGAAGGCACCCTCCACCTGGCCGATGTCGATAGCCGGGTTGATCGAGTTGCCGGCATCCTGCAGCAGGTCGACGCGCAGCAACTTCCACTCACCCGTCAGGGTGTCGACCAGCACTTCGGAAACCGCCGCGCCATAGGCGAAGTAGTAGAACGGCCGGCCATGCAGCGTCTCGCGATTCCAGTGCAATTTGGGCGTGGCGTAGAAACCGTCCGACCAGAGCTGGACCCGGTTCTCGTAGCCGAGCCTGACCAATTCGGAGAATGCCAACTGATGGCCGTTGGCGCTGACCAGGTCATTGGCGAATAGCACGTCGTCCAGGCTGCCGCCGAATCGGTCCACAGCCAGCTGCGCCAGCCGTTTGCGGATCTGCCGTGCCGCATCCTGGGCTGCCTTGCCGTTCAGGTCGCTGCCGCTGGAGGCGGCGGTGGCCGAGGTGTTGGGCACCTTGCTGGTGTCGGTGGCGGTGGCCCGGACGTTGCTCAGGCCGATGCCCAACTCGCTGGCGACGATCTGCGCGACCTTGGTATTCAGCCCTTGCCCCATCTCCGTGCCGCCGTGGTTCACCAGCACCGAGCCATCGGTATACAGGTGCACCAGGGCGCCGGCCTGGTTGTAGTGCACGACGTTGAAGGAGATGCCGAATTTCAGCGGAGTTAGCGCCAACCCCTTCTTCAGCACCGGGCTGTCCCGATTGAAGGTCTGGATAGCGAGACGCCGGGCGCGGTAGTCGCTGGTCTGTTCCAGTTCGCCAACCAGCTCGTGGAGGACGTTATCCTCCACCGTCATGCCATAGGGCGTGGTGTTGCGTTCGAGCTTGCCGTAGAAGTTACGCTTGCGTACGTCCAGGGCATCCAGACCGAGGTCGCGGGCGATGGTGTCGAGTATGTACTCGATGGCAATGGCACCTTGGGGGCCTCCAAAACCACGAAAGGCAGTGTTCGATTGGGTGTTGGTCTTCCCCGCCATGGAGCGGATATCGACATCGCTGAGGTAGTACGCATTGTCGAAATGGCACAAGGCGCGGGTCGCCACCGGGCCGGACAGGTCGGTGGAAAAGCCGGCTCGCGAGACCATTTCGATGGCTACCCCGCGAATCATCCCGTCCTCATCGAAGCCGACCTGGTATGCATAATGGAAGCAGTGGCGCTTGCCGGTGATCATCATGTCGTCGTCGCGGTCGAGGCGCAGCTTCACCGGACGTTTGAGGTGACTGGCCGCCACCGCCGCCACGCAGGCAAACAAACCAGATTGCGATTCCTTACCGCCGAAGGCGCCCCCCATCCGGCGCACCTCCACCTTTACCTGGTGGTTGCGCAGACCCAGGGCGTGGGCGACCAGGTTCTGCATTTCCGTAGGGTGCTGGGTCGAGCACCAGACGTGCATACAGTGATCCTCTTTGGGCACCGCATAGGAAATCTGCCCTTCCAGGTAGAACTGTTCCTGGCCGCCGATGAAGAACTCGCCGCGCAGGGTTCTGGGCGCCGAGCCCATGGCCTGCTCGGCTTCGCCCCGGCGTAAGTGCAGCGGAGGCAGCACGAAGGATTGCAGGCGCTTGGCTTCCTGTGGAGTAAGCACCGCCGGCAGCTCCTCGTACTCGACCTTGGCCCGCCGCGCTGCTCGCCGTGCTGCCAGGGCACTTTCGGCGACCACCACGAATAGGGGCTGGCCGATGTACTGCACGATACCGTCAGCGAGTATCGGATCGTCATGCACGATTGGCCCGCAGTCATTGCGCCCGGGAATATCCGCTGCCGTCAGGACGGCGACCACACCGGGGCTGGTGCGCACCGCACTAAAGTCCAGCGAGAGAAGGCGCGCATGGGCCTTCTCGCTCATGCCCAGGGCGGCATGTAGGGTGCCCTGCAACTCCGGGATGTCATCGATGTACGTCGCCTCGCCGGAAACGTGCAGGTGGGCGGACTCGTGGGCCAGCGGTTTGCCCGCTTCGCCATGCCGCGGATGTGTCGCCGGTAGCTCGATTGGTTGGTTCATGGTCACTCCCCGGTCATCGCGAATACGCTGACGCACTGCGCTGCCAATGGCTGCTGCAGGCGGGTTTCAAGGTAGAAGCGGTGTAACAGATTGCGCGCCGATTGCAGGCGGTAGCTGGCGCTGGCACGCATATCGTCGAGCGGCGCGTAGTCCTCCGCCAGGGCGGACATTGCCCTCTGCAGACTGTCCTCCGTCCAGACTTGCCCCAGTAGCGTGCGTTCGCAGTGGCTGGCGCGCTTGACGGTGGCAGCCATGCCGCCGAAGGCCAGCCGGCAATCGACGACGCGCTCCTGGTCCAGGCGGATCGCAAGTCCGGCACAGACCGCGGAGATATCCGAGTCGTAGCGTTTGGACAGCTTGTAGCAGCGAAACTGCCAGGCGGGCTGGGGCAATGGAATGTCCAGCGCCTCGACTATCTCGTCGGCCTGCAGGTCTTTCTGCATGTAGCCCAGGTACAGGTCTTCCAGCGCCAGCTCGCGGCTACCTCTCTGGCTGCGCAGGATCACCCGCGCGCCAAGTGCGATCAGCGCCGGCATCGAGTCGCCGATCGGCGAACCGTTGGCGATGTTGCCGCCGAGGGTGCCGGCGTTACGAATCGGTGGCGAGGCGAAGCGTTGCCAAAGCTCGTGCAGTTGCGGGTAGTACTCCACGAGGGCGGAGAAGCCGTCGGTCAGCGGCACGCCAGCGCCGATGCGCAGGCTCGAGCCATTGTTGTCGATCTGCCTCAGCTCGGGCACCTCACCGAGAAAGAGGATGTCGCCCAAATCGCGAAACTGCTTGTTGACCCACAGGCCGATGTCGGTGCATCCGGCCAGCAGCAGTGCGCGCGGATGCTCGGCACGCAGGCGGACCAGCTCGGCCAGGCTGCGCGGGGCGAAGAAACGCTGTTGCCCATGCTGGTAGAGCAGCGATTCTTCACGCTGCAGACTGCGTAGCCGGGAGCTGAACGCTGCGCAATCGAAGGGCACCGCTGGCAGCTCGAACATTCGCTCGCCGGCATCCAGGATCGGCCGGTACCCCGTGCAACGGCACAGGTTGCCGGACAGCGCACTGCGTATCGCATTGCGATCGGGCCTGTCTCCCTCGCGCTGGTGCTCCAGGTACAGGCTCCACAGAGACATGACGAAGCCCGGCGTGCAGAAACCGCACTGCGAGCCGTGGGTATCGACCAGGGCCTGTTGCACCGGGTGCAGTTCACCACTGGCCTGGCGCAGATGCTCCACGGTGAACACCGCCTTGCCGTCCAATGCCGGCAGGAACTGGATGCAGGCATTTACCGTGCGCATCTGCAACTGTCCGTCGTGCAACTCACCGACCACCACCGTGCAAGCGCCGCAATCGCCCTCGGCGCAGCCTTCCTTGGTGCCGGTCTTGCGGCAGTCCTCGCGCAAGTGATTGAGCAGGCTGCGAGTGGTTTCGGCCTCTTCCAGGGTCTGGAGCTGGCCATCGAGCAGGAACTGGATGACGCCTTGCCGAGGCGCGGCGCAGCTTTCGTTCGGATTCATTGAATATTCCTCGATCAGGAAACCCTTCCACTCCGGCGTTCAGCGCCGGGTGGAAGTGGGGAGTGCGTTCAGGCGTCGGCCGTGCGGGTCAGCTCGTTGATGGCCACACCGGCCTGATCCAGCCAGGCCTGGCGACGGGCAAACAGCTGCGGCACCGCCTGGTTCACCTCTGTGATCAGGAAGTCGAGATCCGCAGTCCTGAGCTGGCCGTTCTCTACCAGCACGCGGCCGGAGACCATCGTCAGGTCGACATCGCCGCCCTGGGCGGCATGCACCAGGTTGTGGTGCATATTGGCCAACGGGCCACTGGCCAGAAGTGGCGTCATCCGTGGCGTATCGACGCGCACGGCGATAAGGTCGGCGGCCTTGCCGACTTCCAGCGAGCCGATCTGCTGGTCCAGTCCCAATGCGCGCGCACCACCGATGGTCGCCATGCGACACACCGACCAGGCATCAAGGGCTGCGGCATCCAGGCCGGCGAATTTGGCCAGCAACGAGGACACCTTCATTTCCTCGAACATGTCCAGGTTGTTGTTCTCTTTCTCGCCGTCTGTGCCAAGACCAACCGACACGCCTGCCGCCAGCATTTTCTCGATTGGCGCGGCGCCGGAGGCCAGCTTCATGTTGCTCACCGGGTTGTGTGCCACGCCGACATTGCGTCGGGCCAGCAGGGCGATCTCCTCGTCGTCCACCCACACGCAGTGGGCCAACAGCACCTTGCGCGCATCGAGCAGGCCAAATTTTTCCAGTGCCTGCACCGGCCGGATGCCATGGCGACGCAGGGTTTCCTCAACATCGAAGCGGCTTTCGTTGCTGTGGGTGTGGAAGCCGACATCGTGGGTGCGGCACATCTCACCGATCCGTTTCCAGGCTTCGGGAACGGCATAGAACAGATGCTCCAGACCAACCCAGACGCTGATCCGGCCGTTGGCCGCCTGGTGCCACTTGCGAATCAGTGCTTCGTTGCTGGCCAGGGTTTCAAAGTAATCGTGGTCAGGGTGCTCGGCCACGTAAGGCACCAGCACCGCGCGGATACCTAGCTCGCTGGCTGCCTCGGCGCTGCCGTCCATGTAGCGCCACATGTCGACTACCGTGGTGGTGCCGGAGAGCAGCGCTTCGGCATAGCACAGCCAGGACGACAATCTTGCCTCCTGTGGGGTCAGCACGCGGTGCATGGGATCGATGAATTGCTGCAACCAGTCCCATACGGGCAGGCCCTCGGCGGTGCCCCGCAGCATGCCGGAATGGCAATGGGTGTTGACCAGGCCGGGCATCAGCAGGCGGTCGGTGAGGCGCCGCACCTTTACCTGCGGGTACTGCTGCAGCAGGTTGCGCGCCGGCCCGACCGCCGCGATGCGGCTGCCCTCTACCAACACCGCACCATCGTTGATCACACGGTTATCGGCATCCATGGTGAGGACGTGGTCAGCCCACAGAAGTTCTCTGTTCATTGTTGTCTACCTTGGTTATTTATCAGGATTCGATGCGTTCAGGCATCGTTGAGAGCGGCACTGCGTTCGGCCTGTTCGGCAGCCTGGCTGGCGATACCCAAGCCGTTGAACAGCAGGTTGAGGATCAGCGCACTGCAGACGCTGAGGACGATGCCGCTCTCGGTGAACACCCGGCTCCATTCGGGCAGGTGGTGGAAGTAGGTCGGGGAAACCATGGGGATCATGCCGATGCCGACGCTGGTGGCGACGATCAGCAGGTTGTGTCTGGAGCTTTCGAAATCGACCGTGGAGAGAATCCGCACCCCCATCATCGCGACCATGCCGAACATCACCATTCCCGCCGCACCGAGCACGTATTGCGGCGTGGAAGCGATGACGAAGGCCAGTTTGGGGAAAAGCCCGAGGAAGAGCAGGATCAAGGCACCGGCGATGCAGACGAAGCGGCTTTGCACTCCGGTCATGGTGACCAGGCCGATGTTTTGCGAGAACGAGGTGTAGGGAAAAGCGTTGAACACGCCGCCAATCACTGCGCCCAGGCCGTCCGAGCGCAGGCCGCGCACCAGGCGTTCGCGGGTTGTCGGACGTTCCACGATCTTGCCCAGCGCGAGAAACATCCCGGTGGATTCGACCATCGTCACCAGCATCACCAGGCACATGGAAACGATGGCCAGGGTGTCGAACTTCGGCGCACCGAAAGCGAATGGCTGGATCACCGCGAACCAGGGCTTGTCGGCCATGCCATCCAGAACGATGTCGCCCATCAGGAAGGCCACCGCGAAACCGAATAGCACGCCAAGCAGTACTGCGATATTGGCGATGAAGCCACGCGCATAGCGGTTGATGCCGAGGATTAGCACCAGCTGTACCAGGGAGATGAGCAGGTACACCGGCTTGCCGTATTCGGGGTTGGGTTCGCCATTGGCCAGGGTCGGCTGGCCGCCGGCCGACCACTCGATGCCGACCCGCATCAGGCTGATACCGATCACCAGCAGCACGGTGCCGGTCACCACCGGCGGGAAGAGTCGCAACAGCCGGCCCATGATAGGCGCGAAGAGGATGCCGAAAATCCCGGAGGCGATGATCGCGCCATAGACGCCAGGCAGGCCCAGCGTGGGGTTGAGCGCGATGGCGATCATCGGCGTGATCGAGGCGAAGGTCACGCCCATCATGATCGGCAGACGGATGCCGAAGAACCTATTGCCCAAGCACTGCACCAGGGTGGCGAGGCCGGCGGCGAACAGGTCAGCGTTGATGATCAGCGTCAGTTGGTCTTTCGATAGCTGGAGCGCGGCGCCAAGTATCAGCGGCACGATGATGCAGGCGGAATACATCACCAGCACGTGCTGGAAGCCCAGGACGGCGGTCTGGGCCAGCGGCAGCCGCTGGTCTACGGGGTGCACGGGGTTATCCACTCTGTTCTCCTTAATTTTCTTGTTGAGGCAGAGATTCGGGGTTCAAATAGTGTTTTTGTTGTCGGTAGTCCTGTCAGGCAGGGCGAAAATGCGCCCCCCGGTCCCCGTTGTAAAAATGGGTTCTATTGATTTCTTTAATGGGGTGAACATGAGGTTGTCCCTGGAACAGCTGGCGGCCTTCTCGGCGGTGGCCAGCGAGCGCTCGTTTTCCGCCGCAGCACGCAAGCTGAACAAGTCGCAGTCGGCGATCAGCATCTCGATCTCCAACCTGGAGATCGACCTGGGAGTCAGCCTGTTCGATCGCAGCCACCGCTATCCGCAACTGACCACCGAGGGCAGCGCCTTGCTGCGTGATGCCGAGGCAATCCTCAATCAGTGCTTCAACATGGAGAACCGCGCCAACAGTCTGGCGAAGGAGTTGGAAACGCAGGTGGTGATCGCCCTTGACGACGCAATCCCCTATCCGGCGCTGGCGGATGCGCTGACGGACTTCAGCCAGAACTTCACCCACGTCGACCTGAACGTGCTACACCCGTCGGCACAGGACTGCCTGGCGATGATTGCGCAAGAGAAGGCGCTGCTGGGGGTGATCTGCACGCGCACGCACTACCCCCGCAGCCTGCAGTTCAAGCGCCTGGGCAGCATCACTTTCACCAATGTCGCTCACCGCGACCACCCACTGGCGAAGATGGACGACATCAGCTTTCCCGAGCTGAGCAACTACCGGCAGTTGATCTACCTGCCGTTCCAAGACAAGTTGCCCACCAGTGAGTACCTCGACTCGCCCAACCACTGGCGCGTGGAAAGCTACCTGACTCTGTTCGACATGCTCAGACGCGGACTGGGTTGGGCGACGCTGCCCAAGCGGCTGATGGAAGACCTGAATCGCGGCGAAGAACTCGTCGAGCTGAAGCTGGCGGCGTACCCCTTTACCGAATGGACTGTGGGCGTCGACCTGGTGTGGTCCTCATCGGCTCGCTCCGGCCTGGCAGGAACCTGGCTGCGGGAAACCCTAGGCCGGAGTGTCGTTATCGCCTAAAACCAATGCGCGAAGTACCACTCCTCGAATGGTTCAAATTGGCGAGTGCTAACGTCTTCCACCTGGCGCATGGTCATGGTTGGCGCGAAGCAGGTCGACAGGGTGTGTGGTTTTCTCGTGGCCGCGGTGGTGGGCGATGAACCAGGGCAGATAGGTGTCGTCGATGAAGTCGCGCAGGGTAGGGGAGGTGGCCGCTGTGCGACCTTGCGCGATGGCCAGGGGATCGCGGTGCTCATGGGCCTCTGCTAGGTAACAGGTGGCCTCCTGGCGGGCCTGGTCGAGCGTCATCTTGCCGACTCGGCCGAGCGTGACATTCTTGTTTTGCGCCCCGGTGACCATGTAGCTCATGTGTCCGCTGGGCAGCACGCGGATGAACAGCCCCGGCTGGCTGGTGTCGTGGACGCGGTAAGGCTTATCTGCAGGTTTCAGGCCGTTGAGCAGTTTCAGGCTGAACTTGGTTTTCATGGCTTTCCGTGACAGCAGCGTGACAGCAAAAAGCGCTATACGGGTGCATTTCCCAGTACTCAATCAGACATAAAGCCTTGATATTACTGGCATGTGCGTGGTCTGGAAGGGCCTTTGATGGTTCTTCTAAGGGGAAGGGTTCGAACCCACTCTGGGACGCCATTTTCCCCGCACGTTCATGACTCCTCATCGCTCCTACCGCTAGCCGCCTGTGCTTGCGGTGCCTTGCGCTGCGCGCTTGACTGAAAGATGGGGGCTCACCTCACGGGAGAACTCAGATGCTCAAGCGCTTGATCCCCTTGTTAATGGTGGCGTTGTTCATCGCGATCAGTGGCTCGTCTTGCGATGGCGGCGGCGGTGGTGGCGGTGGCTCGCAACAGAGCGAGCCCATGGGCGGCGGCGGAGGCGGCGGCGGTTACTAGCGCGAACGAGCCCCGCCTGGTGCGGGGCTTTTCATGTCTGGTGCCCGTTGCAGGCAGCTGCAGCGATCAGCGGGTCATTGGCAGCGCCGCGCCGATCAGCGCGAACAGCGTCCCGCAGCCGCGATTGAAGCCCTTGCCGCCACGCTCCAGCCAGGGGCGGACCCTGAACGCCAGGCGTGCCAACAGATACTCCACCAGGAACTCCGTTGCGGCGAAGGTCGCCGCCATCACCACGAATTGGGCAACCAGGGAACGCTGCAGGTCGATGAACTGCGGCAGGAATGCCCCGTAGAAGAGCAGCACCTTGGGGTTGGCAATGGCGGACAGGAAGCCCTGGCGGAACAGGCTGGAGGCCGGGGGCGTAGCCGCGCCGGTCAGGGGATTCAGGCGAAGCGGCGGCGATCTCCAGAGCTGGATGCCCAGCCACACCAGATAGGCACCACCCACCCACTTGAGCACCGTCAGCGCGGCTGAAGAGGCTTCCAGCAGGGCGCCCAGCCCGAACATCGCCAGGGCGATCAACAGGCTGAAGCCGGTAACCCCGCCGACGATGGTGAACAGCGTCCGTTTCGCTCCATGCAGCGCCCCGTGGGTCAGGGCGAGGAGGCTGTTCGGGCCGGGGGTGAGCGAGAGGCCGATGGTGGCGATGAAGTAGATCAGCCAGGTTTCCAGTGCCATGTGTGGGTCCTCGTTGAAGGCTGGGGCCAGTCTAGGGGCACAAGGTGATTGCATGAGGTATTTTCTGGACATTGACGGGTAGGTTCAGGACATACCGATCATGCATGACGACACCCTCCAGCCCGACGTTCGCTTCCTGTTGCTGCCGCTTCCCGAGTTCAGCCTGCTGCCCTTCGGTGGCTTTCTCGACAAGCTGCGTTTCACCGGCGATGAGGAAGACTACAGCCGCCAGCGTTACTGCAGTTGGACGATCCTCGGCCTCGCGCATGGGCATGTCCTGTCCAGCAGCGGGGCTGCGCTCCAGGTGGATGCCAGTGCGGACGAGGTGACCCTCGCCGAATACGACTATCTGGTGGTGTTCGGCGGGCGCAGTGCAGGTGCCACCGAGGCGCTCGCCCCGCGCTACCGGCCGCTCCTGCGCAAGGCGGCTGCGCAGGGCGTGAAACTGGTCTGCATCGATAACGCGAGCTTCCTGTTCGCCGCCTGCGGCCTGCTGTCTGGCCACAAGGTGGTGGTGCACTGGCGGCACGAGGCCGAATTCCGTGCCTCGTTTCCGCGCATCCAGTTGCAGCGGGACCGGCTCTACTGGCTCGACGGTAATCGTATTTCCTGCGCCGGCGGCGCTGCTGCCATCGATCTGGCGGTGGAGTTGTTGTCCCGAGCGTGCGGCCGCACCAAGGCACTCAAGGGGCTGGCCGACATGCTGGTGGATGAAAGCCGCAGCAGCGAGCACCGGTTGCGTTCACGGGAGGCCGAAGTCATGCACGGGCGGCAAGTGGATCGCGCTATCGCCCTGATGAGGCAGTTGATGGCTTCGGCGACCGGTGCTGACGAACTGTCTGATGTGGTTGGCATCAGCCGCCGCCAGCTGGACCGCTTGTTTCAGGCCAGCCAGGGCATGACGGTGAAGGCCTATTGGACCGAGATGCGCCTGAACCACGCGAGGTGGCGCCTGCTGAACTCCAACCACAGCCTGGCGCTGATCGCCGATGAGATTGGCGCAGTGGATACCAGCCACCTGGCGAGGTTGTTCCGCAAGCGCTTCGGCATCTCACCTGCTTCCTTCCGCATGCAGGAAAGGGCACGGGTGGAACGCATAGGCGAGTAGGGCCGCGTCCTGCATCGCGAATGAATTCGTTCCCACAGCTATCGGAGCCGCCAAATCATACGGCTAGAATGCCCGCACTTTCCCGTTCTGAGGTTCCGTCGCCATGCTCAGCGCTGAGCTCAAGGCCTTCTATATGGTTGCCCGCCTGGGCAGCATCACCCAGGCGGCGAAGAAGCTCGGCCTCAGCCAGCCGACCGTGACCACCCAGATCCGCAACCTGGAAGCCCAGTACGGCGTCGAGCTGTTCCATCGTGGAGGGCGCCGCCTGACGGTGAGCGAGGAAGGGGCGAAGCTGCTGCCCATGGTCAAGGTCCTGCTGCAGCAGGAGGCCGACATCGAATTCTTTCTGCGCAACTGCGGGCAGATGCAGGGCACCCTGCGCATTGGCGCTACCGCGCCGTACTACATCCTCGACCTGGTGCGCAGCTTCCGCGAACGCTTTCCGCAGATCGATGTTTCCCTGGATATCGGCAACTCCCAGCAGGTGATCGAGGCGCTGGAGGAATACCGCGTCGATCTCGCTGCCTCCTCGCAGAAACTGGACGACGCCCGCCTGGTGCGCATGGTGCTGGGCAGCGACCCGTTGGTGTTGGCCGTACACCGTGAACACCCCCTGGCACGACGCAAGTCGGTGAGCCTGGAGGACCTGAAGGGCCACTGCCTGCTGATGCGCGAGCCCGGCTCCACCACCCGCCAGCTCACCGAGGACATGCTCAAGGACGCCGGCATCTCCATCGGTCCGCTGCTGGAAATCGGCAGCCGTGAATCCATCCGCGAGGCGGTGATCCGCAACCTCGGCATCAGCATCATCGCCCGCCACGAAGTGCCGGATAACCCGGAGCTGCGGGTGATCGAACTCAAGGGCGCGCCGCAGATCGACGAATACCTCTATTGCCTCAAGGAGCGCCGCCAGGCGCGCTTGCCGGCGGCCTTCCTCGCAGTGGCGCGGGATACCCTCTCCCCCAGCCCCTCTCCCTGAAGAGGAGAGGGGAGCTGATCCGTGCCGCCATCGTCCATGTCGTTCCGATGAACACCGGTGCGGCCGGCTGATCATCGAATCGGCAGGCGCGAGTCACCCCTCGCCCGCTTGCGGGAGAGGGGCCGGGGGAGAGGGCGGGCCTATCCCAAATCCGCCAATGACACTATCGGCGTAATTTGCCCAACCGCCATCTGACGTTCGCATTGCCTCCCTAGCATCACCCTCGTCGAGTCGTGCCCCCGCGCACGCCAACTGCTCAACGAGGTACCGCCATGACCCCAGCCGATCACCACGCCACCCATATGCGGGTGCGAGATATCCACAAGCGCTTCGGCCATTTCACCGCATTGGGTGGCGTGTCTCTGGATATCGCCGAAGGCGAGCTGGTGTGCCTGCTGGGCCCGTCCGGTTGTGGCAAGACCACACTGCTGCGCTGCATCGCCGGCCTGGAGCAACAGGACAGCGGCACCCTGCATATCGGCTCGCGGGATATCTCGCGCCTCCCGCCCCAGGCCCGTGACTACGGCATCCTGTTCCAGTCCTATGCACTGTTCCCCAATCTGACGGTGGAGCAGAACATCGCCTACGGCCTGTCCGGTAGCGGCCGCGAGCAGGTTCGTGTCCGCGTCGCCGAGATGCTGGAACTGGTGGGCCTGGCGGGTAGCGAGAAGAAATTCCCCGGCCAGCTCTCCGGCGGCCAGCAGCAGCGCGTGGCCCTGGCCCGCGCCTTGGCTCCCGCACCGTCATTGCTGTTGCTGGACGAGCCGATGTCCGCGCTGGACGCCCGCGTCCGCGAGCACCTGTGCACCGAGCTGCGCCAACTGCAGAAGCGCCTGGGCATCACCACGCTGATGGTCACTCACAACCAGGACGAGGCCATGCTGATGGCCGACCGCATCGCGGTGATGAACCAGGGCCGCGTGGAGCAATACGGTTCGCCCCAAGACATCTATCGCCAGCCGGCGACGCCCTTCGTCGCCGAGTTCGTCGGCCAGGGTAACTGGCTGCCCTTCGACTCGCGCTTCAATGGTCATGCCCGAGTCGGCGCCCTCGACCTGCGCCTCCCTGAGACCGCTGGAAGTGCCACCAGCGGCCGCCTGTTCTGCCGCCCCGAAGCCATCGCAATCAACCCGTCCGAGCAGCAGGACAATCGCTTCCGTGCCCAGGTGCGGGAAATCACCTTCCTTGGTAACCGCTGCCGCATGAGCTTCGAGCTGGAGCAACTGCCGGGCCATGCCCTGCTGGCCGAGCTGGACCCGGAAAGCCTGCCGCGCCTCGGCACTCCGGATATCTGGGTGGCCCTGCCGTCCCGCAGCCTGCAGGTGTTCGCCTGAGATGGAATCCGTGATCAAGCTGGATAAGGTTCCGGACAAGGGCTCCTTGCGTGGCGACCTCGGTGACCGCCTCTTCGTGACCGGCGGCAAATACCTGTTCCTCGGCCTGCTGATCCTCGCGGTGCTGTTGCCGTTGCTGGCGATCTTCTGGCGCGGTTTCAGCGGCGAGGCGGGGCAGGGTGGTGGTCTTGTTGCGGCGAAGGACTTGCTCGTCAGCGCCAACTTCCACTGGCTGCTGGGCAACAGCCTGAAGGTATCCCTGAGCGTCGCCTCCATCGTGGTGCCCACGGCCTACCTGTTCGCCTATGCCTTGCAGCGCACGCTGATCCCGGCCAAGGGCCTGTGGCGGGGGATTTCCCTGCTGCCGCTGCTGGCGCCGTCGATGCTGCCGGGCATCGCGCTGATCTACCTGTTCGGCAACCAGGGCCTGCTGCGCGACTGGCTGCCGGACAATATCTACGGCTTCTGGGGCATCGTCCTGGGCGAAGCCATCTACACCTTCCCCCATGCGCTGATGGTGCTGCTCTCGGCCCTGGGCATGGCGGATGCGCGCCTGTTCGACGCCGCCGCGAGCATGGGTGCCGGCCCCTGGAAGGCCTTCCGCAGCATCACCTGGCCGGCCACCCGCCAGGCCGTGTTCGCGGCCTTCTGCCTGGTGTTCACCCTGACCATCACCGACTTCGGCGTGCCCGTGGTCGTCGGCGGCGACTACCAGGTGCTGGCGCTGGAGGCCTACAAGGCGGTGGTCGGCCAGCAGCAGTTCGGCCGTGGCGCGCTGATCGGCATGGTGCTGCTGCTGCCCGCGCTGCTCAGCTTCGGCGTCGATGCCTGGCTGCGCCGCCGCCAGGGCGAGGCCATGAGCGGCCGCGCACAGGTCTTCCACCCGGCGTCGTCGAAGGTCCGCGATGCCTGCTTCCTGGCGCTGGTGCTGGTGGTCTGCGCGGTCCTGCTGCTGGTGCTGGGCATGGCGGTGTATTCGTCGCTGGTGAAGTTCTGGCCCTACAACCTGTCGCTGTCCTTGCGTCACTACGCCTTCGAGGAAACCGCCGGCGGCGGCTGGCTGGCCTACCGCAACAGCCTGACCCTGGCTACTTGCACGGCGATCTTCGGCAGCGCGCTGATCTTCACTGGCGCCTACCTGATGGAGAAGACCCGTGGTCAGCAATGGCTGAACCAGGCGTTGCGCCTGCTCAGCTTCGTGCCCATGGCGGTACCCGGCCTCGTGCTCGGCCTGGGGTACGTATTCTTCTTCAACCTGCCAGGCAACCCGCTGCACGCGCTCTACGGCAGCATGGCCCTGCTGGTGATCTGCTCCATCGCGCACTTCCTCACCACCGCGCAGATGACAGCCACCACCGCACTGCGCCAACTGGATGGTGAGTTCGAAGCCGCCGCGCTGTCGCTCAAGGCCCCGCTCTGGCGCCACTACCTGCGGGTGACCGTGCCGATCTGCCTGCCAGCGCTGCTGGACATCATCCGCTACCTGTTCGTGTCGGCCATGACCACCGTGTCCGCCGCCATCTTCCTCTACAGCCCCGACAGCATCCTCGCCGCCGTGGCCGTGTTGAACATGGACGACGCCGGCAACGTCGGCGGCGCGGCCGCCATGTCCACCCTGATTCTGCTGACCTCTGCCACGGTTTCCCTGCTGCTGGCCTGGGCCTCGCGCGGGCTGCTGCGCCGTTCCCAAGCCTGGCGCCAGGGTGCACCGACCACCCCCTGAACAACCACAAACCGCAAGCCAACCCCGACAAGGAGCTTTCCATGTTCAAACGCCTCGCACTCGCCGCCGCCGTTGTGGCCGGCTTCAGCCTCCAGGCCCAGGCCGCCACCGAGCTAACCGTCTACACCGCCCTGGAAGCCGAGCAGCTGTCGGCCTACAAGAAGGCCTTCGAAGCGCAGAACCCGGATATCGAGATCAAGTGGGTGCGTGATTCCACCGGCATCATCACCGCCAAGCTGCTGGCCGAGAAAGACCGCCCGCAAGCCGACGCCGTGTGGGGCCTGGCCGCGTCCAGCCTGGCCATCCTGGACCAGCAGGGCATGCTGGAGAAGTACGCGCCCAAGCACCTGAACACCATCGGTGCCAACTACCGCGACGCCGCCAACCCGCCGGCCTGGGTGGGCATGGACGTGTGGGCCGCGACCATCTGCTTCAACACCGTGGAAGCCGAGAAGCAGGGCCTGAGCAAGCCCGGCAGCTGGGAAGACCTGACCAAGCCCGAGTACAAGGGCAAGATCGTGATGCCCAACCCGGCGTCCTCCGGTACCGGCTTCCTCGACGTCAGCGCCTGGCTGCAGACCTTCGGCGAGAAGCAAGGCTGGGCCTACATGGATGGCCTGCACCAGAACATCGGCCAGTACGTCCATTCCGGCTCCAAGCCGTGCAAGCTGGCCGCCGCCGGCGAATTCCCCATCGGCATCTCCTTCGAGTACCCGGCCGTGCAGCTGAAGCGCCAGGGCGCGCCGCTGGACATCGTCCTGCCCAAAGAAGGCCTGGGCTGGGAAATCGAAGCCACCGGCATCGTCAAGGGCACCGACCAGATGGAAGCGGCCAAGAAGCTCGCCGACTTCTCCGCCAGCCCGGCCGCCATGGATCTGTACAAGGAGAACTTCGCCGTCCTCGCCGCCCCCGGCATCGCCAAGCCGCAGACCGAACTGCCGGCCGACTACGAGCAGCGCCTGATCAAGAACGACTTCGCCTGGGCCTCGCAGAACCGCGACCAGATCCTGGCCGAATGGCGCAAGCGCTACGACGGCAAGTCCGAGAAGCTGCCGCAGTAGTAAGGCACGGCGCCGTCGGCTCCCTCTCCCCAACCCTCTCCCTGAAGGGAGAGGGAGCTGGTCGGTACAACGATTGACATGGGTTCGCCCCGGGACTTCTGGAGCGAATCCGAATCGCTTCCAGGATGAACGCGTCGTCCGCCCTGCGCTGGGGCGACCCCCTCTCCCTTCAGGGAGAGGGCGGGGAGAGGGGACGTGACACCAGGAGAACTCCATGCCCCTGCAAGACACCGATATCGCCATCGTCGGCGCCGGGATCCTCGGCCTTTCCCACGCCTACGCCGCTGCCCGTCGCGGCCTGCGCGTCAGCGTCTTCGAGCGCAGCGCCACGCCGCTGGGCGCGTCGGTGCGCAACTTCGGCCAGGCGCTGGTCACCGGTCAGCCACCGGGCCCGATGCATGCGCTGGCCCGCGCCAGCCGCGAAATCTGGGCCGACTGGGCCGAGGCGGTCGGTTTCGACATCCGCCGCAATGGCTCCCTGCTGTTCGCCCGTACCCGCGCCGAAGAGGAGCTGCTGGAAGCCTTCTGCGAAGTACGCGCCCCCGAGCATGGCTACCGCGTCGAGCTGCTGCGTGGTGATCGCCTGCACGACCTCTACCGGGGCCAGTTCAGCCACCATCGCGCCGCGCTGCTGGGGCTGGACGACCAGCAGATCTATTCCCGCGAGGCCATTCCCGTGCTGGTGGACTACCTGCGCCGCGAGCATGGCGTCGAGTTCCACTTTTCCACCCTGGTACGCGACGTCGAACCGGGGGTTATCCACAGCACCAAAGGCAGCTGCCGCGCCGAGCAGATCGTCATCTGCTCGGGGCACGACTACCAGACTCTCCTGGCTGAGCAGATCGCGCCGCTGCAACCCCAGGTGTGCCGCCTGCAGATGCTGCGGGTGCGCCCGGAACGTGATTTCGGCCTGAACCAGGCGGTGCTCACGGGCCTCTCCTGCGTGCACTACGGCGCGTTCGCCGACCTGCCGGAAGCCGAGGCCATCCGCGAACAGATCCAGAGCGAGCAGCCGGAGCTGGAGGAAAACGGCATCCACCTGCTGGTCAGCCCGACGCCCTATGGCGAGCTGATCGTTGGCGATTCCCACCACTACGGCAGCGATGCCTCGCCCTTCAATGCCGAAGCGGTGGACGACATCATGCTGGCGCTGGCCGAGCACACCCTGGGCACCCGCCTGAAAGTGGTGGAGCGCTGGCAGGGCGTCTACGGCGCCCGTGGCCCCGGCCCGTTCTCGGTACTCAAGGCCGCTCCCGGTGTGACGGCGGTGCTGATGCACAGTGGCGTCGGCATGAGCATCGGCCCGGCGCTGGGTGAGCGGACCATGGCGGGGATGCTGGCTTGATCCGGTAGGGGTGAGAGACCGTAGGTTGGTCCGAGGAACGAGGCCCAGCGAAATGGGCGGGGCCGTGGATCGTTGGGTTTCGCTTCGCTCAGTGGCAACCCGCTTTGTGGGAGCGAATTTATTCGCGAATGAATTCGCTCCCACAAGAGCAAGTCGGCTTTTGGGGTTCAATCCAACCGCTTATGCACCCGCATCACCGCAACGGTGAGCATCACCAGGGTGAACACCACCAACACCACCAGTTCCAGCCAGAGGTCGGCGAGGCCCGCGCCGCGCAGCATGATGCCGCGGGTCAGGCGCAGGAAGTGGGTCAGCGGCAGGATTTCCGCTATCCACTGCGCCGCCACGGGCATGCCGGCGAAGGGGAACATGAAGCCAGAGAGCAGGATCTGCGGCAGGAAGGTGAAGAAGGCCATCTGCATGGCCTGGAACTGGCTGCGCGCGAGGGTGGAGATGAACACGCCCAAAGTCAGGCTGGCGAAGATGAACACCAGGGACGCGCCGTAGAGCTCCAGCAGCGAGCCGCGCACCGGCACTTCGAACAGCCACAGCCCTACCAGCAGGATCACGGTCACCTGCACCAGGCCGATGCCGACGAAGGGCAGCACCTTGCCCAGGGTCAGTTCCCAGGGCGAAACCGGCGTGGTGATCAGCAGTTCCATGTTGCCGCGCTCGCGCTCGCGCACCAGGGCGATGGCGGTGAACAGCACCATGGTCATGGTCAGGATCACGCCGATCAGCCCCGGCACCGTGTTCAGCGGCGCCAGGCGTTCCGGGTTGTAGAAGTTCACCACCTGCACGCCGATCAAGTTGGGCCAGCCGGGCAGGGGATAGGCCGCCAGTTGCCGGGCCGAGGCCTGCACCACCTGGTCGGAGCCATCCACCACCAGCTGTAATGGCGGGCGGTCCTTGCGTTGCAGGCGCGCCTCGAAGTCCGGCGGCACCACCAGGGCGGCGCTGATGCTGCCTTCGCGCAGCAGCTTGTCCAGTTCCTGGGGCGTGGCGAGCTGGTAACGGAAGTCCAGCACCTGGCTGGCCCCGAGTTCGGCCACCACTTCGCGGGAACGGGCAGTGTCCGCCTGGTCCAGCACGGCGGCGTGCAGGCCGCGCACATCCATGTTGATGGCGTAGCCGAAGAGCACCAGCTGCATGATCGGGATGCCGACGATCATGGCGAAGGTCAGGCGGTCGCGGCGCAGCTGGCGCAGTTCCTTGAGGACGATGGCCCCCAGGCGGCGCAGGTTCATGACGGGGCTCCGGCCCGCTCCAGCGGGCGGTGGGTGACGGCGACGAAGACGTCTTCGAGGTTGGCCTCGGTGGGCTTCACCTCGGCTTCGACGCCTTGTTCGGCCAGGCGCCGGGCGATGCGCTCCTGGGCGTCGTCGACGGCACTGAGCACGCGCAGCGTGGCGCCAATCTGCGCCATGGCGATGACTTCCTCGGCGCCTTGCAGGGCACGCTGGGCCTGGCGCGGCTGGGCGCACTCCACCACCAATGGGCGGCCGGGCAGGGCGGCCATCAGTTCGGCGGGGCTGCCATCGGCCACCAGACGGCCGGCGTCGAGGATGCCGAGGCGGGTGCAGCGTTCGGCTTCGTCCATGTAGTGGGTGGAGACCAGCAGGGTGGTGCCGGCTTCGGCCAGTTCGAACAGCGAATCCCAGAATTCCCGGCGCGACTGCGGGTCCACGGCGCTGGTGGGTTCGTCGAGCAGCAGTAGGTCCGGCTTGTGCAGCACTGCACCGGCCAGCGCCAGGCGCTGTTTCTGGCCGCCGCTCATGGTGCCGGCAAGCTGCTTGCGGCGGTCTGCCAGCCAGTAGCGCTCCAGCAGTTCGTCGATGCGCTGGCGGGCCTGGCGGCGGTCCAGTCCCTGGACGGTGGCGAGGAATTCCAGGTTCTCGCCCACCGTCAGGTCCTCGTAGAGGGAGAACTTCTGGGTCATGTAGCCGATGCGCCGCTTCAGCGGTTCGGCGTCCTGGGGGATGCGGCAGCCGAGCACTTCGATCTCGCCGGCGCTGGGCAGCAGTAGGCCGCAGAGCATGCGGATGGTGGTGGACTTGCCGCAGCCATTGGGGCCGAGGAAGCCGAAAACTTCGGCGCGGTTGACGTGCAGGTTCAGCCCGTCGACCGCGGTGAGCTGGCCGAAACGCTTGGTCAGGCCGTTCGCGCGAATGACGGCTTCGTTACTGTTCATGGCTCACTCGCTCCGCCTGCACCGGCAGGCCGGCGGGCAGCTTGCGCGCCGCCTCGCCTTGCAGCACCAGCTCGGCGCGATAGACCAGGCGGCTGGCGTCTTCGCCGGTCAGGGCGAAGTAGGGGGTGAAGCTGGACTCGCTGGCGATGCTGCGCACGGTGGCATCGAAGGGCTCGGCCACGCCTTCAACCTTCACCTTCAGGGAATCGCCAATGGTGATGTTCGGCCGCACGGAGGCCGGCACGTAAACCCGCGCGTAAGGCGCATCGCCCACCAGCAGGCTGACCAGCTCGGCATTCAGCGGCGGCTGGTCGCCGGGCTTGAAGGGCAGGGCGTCGACCCGTCCGGCGCGGGGCGCGCGCAAGCTGAGGTGTTCGCGGGTGACTTTCAATTGAGCCAGACGGCCCTGGGCGGCCTGGAGCAGCGCGGTCGCCTGCTCGATCTGCTCCGGGCGGGTGCCGTTGGTGAGTTCTCGCAGCTGGGCATCGGCGTTGTTCACGGCGGCGCTGGCCTGGTCGCGGGCGGCGCGGGCGCGGTCCAGTTCGGCGATGGCAACCTGGCGGCGCTGGTAGAGGGAGGCGATGCGCTGGAAGTTGCGCTCGGCGTCGGTCAGCTCCGCGCGGTTGCGATTGAGGGTGGCGCGAGCGGCGTCCACTGTCTCGCTGCGGGCGCCGTTGCTCAGTTCGTCCAGCCGCGCCCGGGCCTGGCCGACATCGCCTTCGGCTTCCTTGACGCGGGCGTCGAGGCGGCGGGGGTCGAGTTCCAGCAGCAGCTGGCCTTCCTGTACCTGGTCGCCTTCGGCCACGCGCCAGGCGAGGATAGTTTCCGAGGCTTCGGCGGGCAGGCCGATGCGGTCCCATTCCAGGGTGCCGAGTAGCGCCTGCTGGTCAGTGTCTTCGCAACCAGTGAGCAGGGTGAAGGCCAGCAGGCAGGGAAGCAGGCGTTTCATGGCTTCACCTCCAGGCCGCGTTCGAGCAGGGCCATGATGTGTTTCACCATGGCTTCGTCGCCCAGTTCCGGGGTGGCGAAGATGCCGCGCCAGATCTGCCCGGCGGCGTAGGGCAGCATGACTAGTCCGACCAGGGAAACCACCAGCAGGCGTGGGTCGATGTCAGGATTCAGGCGACCGCCGGCCTGGGCCTTGGCGAAGCGCTCGGCCAGCAGGACCGGCACCATCGGTGCGAAGCGGCTGGTGAGCATTTCACGCAGCGCGCCGCCTTCGCAGAGCACTTCACGCACCCACAGCGGCGGCAGCCAGGGATTGCGGCTGAGGTTGGCGCTCATGCCGCGCACGAAGGCGCTGACCAGATCCAGCGGATCGTCGCCGACCTGTTGCAGGCGCTCGGCCATGCCCTGGAACAGGGGGAGCAGACGCTCTTCCACCAGGGCATCCACCAGGCGTTCCTTGTTGCCGAAGTAGTAGTTGACCAGGGCCGGGGTCACGCCGGCCTGCTGGGCGATGCCACGCAGGCTCGCGGCGTGGATGCCGATGTGGGCGAAGGCGTCGGTGGCGGCGTCCAGCAGGCGTTCGCGCTGGAGCTGGGAATCGCCCGTGGGGCGGCCTGGGGAACGGGGGCGGGTCACGGTAACCATCTCCGGGCAAGTGGGATGATTAATTTAAATAGTCATTTAATTAATTAACAACCGGAAGCCGACGAACGTAAAAGTCGCCTCTGGACGGCATTATGTTAGGAGGCTAATAATAAGCCTTGCGTATAGCCTGCCGACTCCGGCGGGCTATCTTCAATTTCACACTCACCTTCTTTGGACCTTGCCTGTGCGCGATACCCTGCGTGCCTTCGTTGCGCCCGACATCCCGGCGCTGCAGTTCGCGATCAAGACCCTGCTGGGCGGCGCGCTCGCGCTCTGGTGCGCCTTCCGCTTCGACCTCCAGCAGCCGCAGTGGGCATTGATGACGGCCTTCATCGTGGCCCAGCCGCTGTCCGGCATGGTGGTGCAGAAGGGGTTGGCGCGGTTGCTCGGCACCCTGGTGGGGACGGTCATGTCGGTGACCATCGTCGGCCTGTTTGCCCAGACGCCGTGGCTGTTCCTGCTGGCGCTGGCCACGTGGCTGGGCATCTGCACCGCCGCGTCCACCATGATGCGCAGCGCCTGGTCCTACTCCTTCGTGCTGGCCGGTTACACGGTCGCCATCATCGGCCTGCCGGCCATCGCCCATCCGCTGACGGTGTTCGATCAGGCGGTGGCGCGCTCCACGGAAATCTGCCTGGGAATTCTCTGCGCCACGCTCACCAGTGCGCTGCTCTGGCCGCAGCGGGTGGAGCGCCAGCTGGCCCGCCAGGCGCGGGATGCCTGGCAATGCGGTATTCAGGCGTCGCTCTCCGCCCTGAAAGGGGAGCGCCAGGAGCGCCAGGGCCTGCTCGGTGTGCTCGGACGCATAGTGGCCGTGGACGCCCAGCGTGAGCACGCCTGGTTCGAGGGCAACCGTGGCCGCCAGCGCGCGGTGGCGTTGCAGGTGCTTAGCCGCGATCTGCTCAGTCTGTTGCGCCTGGCCCGTGGCGTGGCGCGACAGTGGCGCCAGCTGGGGGAGGGCGAGGTCGAGCAGTTGCGGCCCTGGCTGGAGGAGGTGGAACTGGCCCTGGCCGAACCCGACACCACTCGCCTGGATGATGTGCGCGACCGCTTGCTGGCGGCGTCCGAAGATGAGGCTCTGTCCACCGTCCAGCAATACTGCCTGGGCCGTCTGGCGATGGTGATGCGCCAGGCCTCCGCGGCAGTGACCGCCATGCACGCGGTGGAGCAGGGACAGGCCCCGGAGGATGCGCCGCCGCCGCTGTCGACCCACCGCGATGTGCAGACCGCCGCCATCTACGGCCTGCGCAGCGCCCTGGCCTTTCTCGGCCTATCGGCCTTCTGGCTGGCTACGGCCTGGACTTCGGCCGTCGGCGCGCTGACCCTGACCTGCGTGATCTGCGGCCTGTTCGCCAGCCGCGAGAATGCCGAGCAGATCGGCATGATGTTCCTGCGCGGAATTCTCTATGCACTGCCGGTGGCCTTCATCGTCGGCCAGTTGTTCCTGCCCCAGCTCAGCGGTTTCCCGATGCTCTGCATGGCCCTTGGTGTGCCGCTGTTCTTCGGCGCGCTGGGCATGGCCAAGCCGGCCTTGGGTGCGACGGCCACTTCCTTCTGCCTGCACTTCATCGTGCTCTGCGCGCCGCAGAACGTGATGCGCTTCGACGTCGGCCTGTTCTTCAACGAGGCCATCTCCATGCTGCTGGGAGTTGGCTTCGCGGTGTTCACGTTCCGTCTGATTCGCCTGCGCAACCCGGTGTGGCATGCCCGGCGCCTGCTCAAGGCATCGCTTTCCGACCTGGCGCGCCTTACCGGCGTGCGGCTGGCCGGTGCGGAGAACTGGTTCGGCGGCCGTATGGCCGACCGCCTGCTGCAGCTGGCGCGGCTCTATCCGGTACTGCCGGAACAGAGCCGCAGCCGCTGGGACGACGGCATCGCCAGCCTGGACCTGGGCGACGAGCTGCTGCACCTGCGGCGTTGCCTGGCGGCGGCAGACCGATCATTGGGCGTCTCCGAGGACCGCTTCATGCGCAACCTCGAGCGCGTCCTGATGCAGGGGCCGGCGCCCGGTCGCGCCCAGGCCCTCGACGAACCCGTCGGTGATTTGCTGGAGGCCCTGCGTGGAGCGGGCCGCAGCATCGACCGTCGCCTGGCCCAGGCGGCGCTGTTGCAATTGCAGCAGAGCTGGCGGCAATGGTGTGAACAACAGGAGGCGAGCCATGGGCTTGCGTGAATGGTCCCTGGGCGGCGTGTTGCTCAGCCCCTTTCTGCTTTATGCGCTGCTGGCACTGCTGGTGACCGGCGTGCTGCGCATTGGCCTGGCGCGAGTCGGGCTGGCGCGCTGGATCTGGCACGAGGCATTGTTCGACTGTGCCCTGTATGTCTGTGTACTGGCCGCGCTGGTCGCGCTGACCGGGCACTGGTGAAGGAGAGAAAGATGCGTTCGATGTTGCGTGTGCTGGTAACCCTCACCCTGGTCGTGGTGGCCCTGGTGTCCGGCTATGGTCTCTGGCAGCACTACATGCTTGCACCCTGGACCCGCGATGCGCGGGTGCGCGCCGATGTGGTGGTGATATCGCCGGACGTGTCCGGCTGGGTCATGGAGCTCAAGGTCCAGGACAACCAGCAGGTGAAGGCTGGCGACCTGTTGCTGAGCATCGATCGCGAGCGCTACCAGGCAGCCCTGGAGAAGGCCCGCGCTGTGGCCGACACGCGCCAGCACCAGCTGCGTCTGCGTGAACACGAGGCATCCCGCCGCGAGCACCTGGGGCCCCAGGCCATCAGCGCGGAGCTGCGCGAGAACGCCCTGATCACTGCCGAGGTGGCTCGCGCCGAGTTCCGCGAGGCCCAGGCGGAAGTGAAGGTGGCCGAGCTGAATCTGGCCCGCAGCGAACTGCGCGCGCCCCGCAATGGCCAGGTCACCAACCTGCGCCTCGCCCAGGGCAACTACGTCGGCGCTGGCCAGCCGGTGATGGCGCTGGTGGACGACGGCTCCTTCTATGTCCAGGCCTATTTCGAGGAAACCAAGCTGCCGCGCATCAAGGTCGGTGCACCGGTGAAGGTCTGGCTGATGAGTGCGGGGGAGCCGCTGACCGGCAAGGTGGAAAGCATCAGCCGCGGCATCACCGACCGCAACGCGATTCCGGATACCCAGTTGCTGGCGAACGTCGAGCCGACCTTCAACTGGGTGCGCCTGGCCCAGCGGATTCCGGTACGGATCAAGCTGGACAAGGTGCCGGATGATGTGACGCTCAGTGCAGGCATGACGGCCAGTGTGACGGTGGAGGAGTAGGGCGGGGTCTTTTTCGCGAATGAATTCGCCCCCACAGGAAAAACAAGGAACTACCCGGCTGGCAGGGATAGCTCCCTCTCCCTCAGGGAGAGGGCGGGGGTGAGGGAAGTGCGAGCCGCGTCGGGGTCACAAGGTCAGGACTGCGCCCTGCTTGGCGAATGAATTCGCCCCTACAGGAAAAGCGGACGACGGTCTGACTGGCACAAACTGCTCCCTCTCCCGCTTGCGGGAGAGGGTTGGGGTGAGGGGAATAGGGGCTTGCAGGGATATGAAGATTGGGATTGTTGGGCTTCGTTCCTCAGCACCAACCTACGGCAGGATTGCGTCCTGCTTGGCGAATGAATTCGCCCCCACAGGAAAAGCGGACGACTGCCCGGCGGGCACGGACTGCCCCCTCTCCCGCTTGCGGGAGAGGGTTGGGGTGAGGGCAGACGAATGCCCAACAAAAAAGCCCGGATTCGATCCGGGCTTTTTCATATCCAGCGCAATCAGCCGATGGTGATCGGCGGCAGCTCCGGCAGTTCCACCGAGAGCTGCTGCTTGGGCGCCAGCACTTCGGCTTCGCCATCCACGACCTGGTCGGCGTTCTGGTTGAACACGCGGGTGGCGATGCGCACGCGGTTCTTCGGTAGCTTCTCGAGGATTTCCAGTTCCACGGTCAGGGTGTCGCCGAGCTTCACCGGACGGGTGAACTTGAGTTGCTGGCCGAGGTAGATGCTGCCCGGGCCGGGCATTTCGCAGGCGATGGCGGCGCTGATCAGGGCGCCGGTGAACATGCCGTGGGCGATGCGCTCCTTGAACATGGTGGTGGCGGCGTACTCAGCGTCCAGGTGCACCGGGTTGCGGTCGCCGGAGACGGCGGCGAACAGCTGGATGTGACGCTCTTCGACGGCGGTGGAGAAGGTGGCTTTCTGGCCGACTTCCAGGGCGTCGTAAGTGAAGTTGGTTACCTGGCTCATGCGGTCTCCTTGGCTTGCGTTGGGTGGTGCCGGCTGTGGGCAAGGGCCTGTTCCAGCCAGTCGATCAGATCGTTGGTCACTTCGTCGCGGTTGCTCTCGTTGAGCAGCTCGTGGCGGGCGTCGGGGTAGATGTTCAGTTGCACGTCCCTGATGCCGGCCCGGCGCAATGCCTGGGCCAAATCCTGCAGGCGCCGGCCTTCGCTGACCGGGTCGCGCTCGCCGCCGATCACCAGCAGCGGCAGGTCGGGGTCTATCTGCGCCAGGTGCTTGGGCGGGGTGATATTCTGAAGCCCGCCGAGCAGGTCGAGCCACAACTGGTTGGTGCAGCGGAAGCCGCAGAGCGGGTCGCCCACGTACTTGTCCACTTCCACCGGGTCGCGGCTCAGCCAGTCGAAGGCCGTTCGGTTGGGCTTGAAGGCCTTGTTGAAGGAGCCGAACGAGAGGAACTCGATCAGCGCGCTGCGGCCCTCCTTGCCCTGGCGCCAGCGCTCGAAGCGGGCCACCAGTGCGGCCACCTTGTACAGCGCCACCGGCTGGTAGTTGGAGCCGGACAGGATTGCGCCCTGCAGGCTGGAGCTGTGCTGCATCAGGTAGGCCTGGCCGATGTAGCTGCCCATGCTGTGGCCCAGCAGGAAGATCGGGGCCTGCGGGTGCTGCTGGCGGATGTGGTGGTTGAGGCTGGCCAGGTCGCCGATGACCTTGTTCCAGCCATCATCCGCGGCGTACTGGCCGAGGACGCCATGCTTGGCGCTGCGGCCATGGCCGCGCTGGTCCAGTGCGTAAAGCTCGAAGCCGGCGGCCACCAGGGCCTCGCCCAATCGCGCATAGCGGCCGCCATGTTCGGCCATGCCGTGGGAGAGCATGACCACCGCCCTTGGCGGGGCTTCGCCGGACCAGTGGTTGACGTACAGGGGCACTGCATCGCTGGCGTCGAGCCAGAAAGCATCGTGGCGCATGGCCGATCCTTTTGCCGGGGAATCGGCGCATTGTGCACGGGCGCGGGGGTGGCGCAAAGCCTGCTCAGTTGGGGGCGACGTTATGGCGTTCGAGGATGCGCCGGTACTCGCCGCTGGCCAACAGGTCCCTGAGGCCACGCTCGTAGACTTGCGCCCAGTCCGGCTGTCCGGGGCGCGGCGTGGTGAAACCCGCCAGCAGGGGAACGCGTTCCAGCGCCGGCGGCTGCCATTGGAGCTTGCCGCGCAGGTGTTCGTCCGTGGCGATCAGGTACTGGCCCACCGCGCGCTCCAGCAGCACCAGGTCAAAACGCCGGGCATCCAGCTTGCGCAGGTTGGAGATGTCGTCCACCGCCTCTTCGGCGCTGAATCCCGAGTGCAGCACACTGGTCGGATAGCCGTAGCCCCTGACCACGCCTACCTTGCGTCCCTTGAGTTCGGCCAGGTCCTTGAATTCGATCGGCGTGTCCTTGCGCACGAAGAATCCCAGCTCGCTATAGAACAGCGGGCGTGATGCGTGGAGCTTTTCCTCCACCACTTCCCGCGGCCAGAGGGCCAGGGCGCCTTGGTAGTGGCCGCTGTGCAGGGCGGCGCGCACGCGCGCCCAGGGCATGAAGTCCACCTGGACCTTGTAGCCCTGGGTGGCAAAGGCGCGGGTGGTGAGTTCGATGATGCTGCCGCCCTGTGGCAGGGACTGCGAGCAATAGGGCGGATATTCCAGGGTGGCCAGGCGCAGATCAGCGCGGACGCCGCCGCTGAGGAGCAGGCAGGACAGCAGTGCCCACAGGGCCGGAGGGAGACGCATGGGGGATAGGTAATCCAGATGTCATGTTCTTGTTCGAATGCTAGGCGAATCTAACTGGACTATCGGCAAGATTCACGTGGTCAATGACACCCAGTCGCATATTTGCGCTGCGCGATGGAGCTGCTAAGTTCCGGGCAGTCCCGCAGTGCGGGCCAGACAATTTCAGGGCTTAGAGGATAAGAACAATGCAACCTGATTTCTGGAGCGACAAACGCCCGGCCGGCGTGCCCAACCAAATCGATCTGGCCGCCTACAAATCAGTGATCGAGGTGTTCGAGCGATCCTGCAAGAAGTTCGCTGACCGCCCGGCCTTCAGCAACCTGGGCGTGACCCTGACCTATGCCGAGCTGGATCGCCTGTCCGCCGCCTTCGCTGCCTACCTGCAGAAGAACACCGACCTCAAGCCCGGCGACCGCATCGCCGTGCAGATGCCCAACGTCCTGCAATACCCCATCGCCGTGTTCGGCGCCCTGCGCGCCGGCCTCATCGTGGTCAACACCAACCCGCTGTACACCGCCCGCGAGATGCGTCACCAGTTCAAGGACGCCGGGGTGCGTGCGCTGGTCTACATCAACCTGTTCGGCAAGCTGGTCGAGGAGGTGTTGCCCGATACCGAGATCGAGTACCTGATCGAAGCGCGCATGGGTGACTTGCTGCCGAGCCTGAAGGGCTGGCTGGTCAATACCGTGGTGAAGTCGGTGAAGAAGATGGTCCCGGACTACCACTTGCCCCAGGCGGTCCACTTCAAGGACGTGCTAAGGCAGGGCCAGGGCCATGCGCTGAAACCGGTGCGGGTGAGCCTGGAAGACATCGCCGTGCTGCAGTACACCGGCGGCACCACCGGCGTGGCCAAGGGCGCGATGCTGACCCACGGCAACCTGGTGGCCAACATGCAGCAGGTGGACGCCTGCCTGTCGCAGCTCGGCCCGGATGGCTCGCCGCTGATGAAGCAGGGCCAGGAAATCATGATTGCGCCGCTGCCGCTGTACCACATCTATGCCTTCACCGCGAATTGCATGTGCATGATGGTCAACGGCAACCACAACATCCTCATCACCAACCCGCGCGACATCGGCGGCTTCATCAAGGAGCTGAAGAAGTGGCGCTTCTCCGCGCTGCTGGGCCTGAACACCCTGTTCGTCGCGCTGATGGACCACCCCGAGTTCAAGAGCCTCGACTTCTCCAACCTCAAGGTCACCAACTCCGGCGGTACCGCGCTGGTCAAGGCCACCGCCGAACGCTGGCAGGCCCTCACCGGTTGCTCGGTGGTGGAAGGCTACGGCCTGACCGAAACCTCGCCCGTGGCCAGCACCAACCCCTACGGCAACCAGGCGCGCCTGGGCACCGTGGGCATCCCGGTGCCGGGCACCGCTTTCAAGACCATTGATGACGCGGGCAACGAACTGCCCCTGGGTGAGCGCGGCGAGCTGTGCATCAAGGGCCCGCAGGTGATGAAGGGCTACTGGCAGCGTCCTGAAGCGACCGCCGAGGTGCTGGACGCCGACGGTTGGCTGAAGACCGGCGACATCGCGGTGATCGACCCGGACGGCTTCGTGCGCATCGTCGACCGCAAGAAGGACCTGATCATCGTCTCCGGCTTCAACGTCTACCCGAACGAGATCGAAGACGTGGTCATGGCCCACCCGAAGGTCGCCAACTGCGCGGCCATCGGTGTGCCGGACGAGAAATCCGGCGAGGCGGTGAAGCTCTTCGTGGTGCCGCGCGAAGGCGGCGTCAGCGTCGAGGAGCTGAAGGCCTACTGCAAGGAAAACTTCACCGGCTACAAGGTACCCAAGCACATCGTGCTGAAGGACGCCCTGCCGATGACCCCGGTGGGCAAGATCCTGCGTCGCGAACTGCGCGATATCGCCTGACCGAAAGGGCAGGGCGGGTCCTCCGTCCTGCCCTCGCTCCGCCCGCCCCATCTTCCCCCTGCTTTTTGCACGGACGGCTTGTCCGACAGTCCGATCCCTTCCTTGAGAACCCGTGAAAGCCGCGGAATACGCCGTTTGTCGGCGAATTAGAGTTCAGACTCCAAATATGACCAGTGGCACCGTTTTGGGTCACTTTTATGACTGGCAAGGGCTGGTTTGGTGCTGGTGAGCCTCTTTTAAAGCTGATACTCTCGGCGCGTTTTTTTGCCCGTTCGGGCGCACAATCGCACAGAACACAACAAACAACTGTCCCTTGGAGGACAGTGAAATCAGCTGTTGCTTAGGAGTGGGCCTCCATGACCGAAAACTTCTGGAAGGACAAATATCCAGCGGGCGTTCCTGCCGAGATCAACGCCGACCAATACCCCAACGTCCAGGCGGTATTGAAGGAGTCCTGCCAACGCTTTGCCGACAAGCCCGCATTCAGCAACCTGGGCAAGACCCTCACCTACGGTGAGCTCTACGAACTTTCCGGTGCCTTCGCCGCCTACCTGCAGAACCACACCGACCTCAAGCCCGGCGACCGCATCGCCGTGCAGCTGCCGAACATCCTGCAGTACCCGGTGGTGGTCTTCGGCGCCATGCGCGCCGGCCTGATCGTGGTCAACACCAACCCGCTGTACACCGCGCGGGAAATGGAGCACCAGTTCAACGACGCCGGCGCCAAGGCGTTGGTCTGCCTGGCCAACATGGCCCACCTGGCCGAGGAAGTGCTGCCCCGCACCGGCGTGAAACACGTCATCGTCACCGAAGTCGGCGACCTGCTGCCGACCTTCAAGCGCCTGCTGGTCAACGCCGTGATCAAGCACGTGAAGAAGATGGTGCCGCCGTTCAGCCTGCCCCAGGCAGTCAAGCTCAACGATGCACTGGCCAAGGGTCGTGGCCGCGCCGTCCGCGAAGTCAGTCCGCAGAGCGGCGACATCGCCGTGCTGCAATACACCGGCGGTACCACCGGTGTGGCCAAGGGCGCGATGCTGACCCACCGCAACCTGATCGCCAACATGCTGCAGTGCAAGGCATTGATGGGCGCCAACCTGAACGAAGGCTGCGAGATCCTCATCACCCCGCTGCCGCTCTATCACATCTACGCCTTCACCTTCCATTGCATGGCGATGATGCTGACCGGCAACCACAACATTCTCATTTCCAACCCGCGCGACCTGCCGGCCATGACCAAGGAACTGTCGAAATACAAGTTCACTGGTTTCGTCGGCCTGAACACCCTGTTCGTTGCCCTGTGCAACAACGAGGGCTTCCGCAAGCTGGACTTCTCCGCGCTGAAGCTGACCCTGTCCGGCGGTATGGCCCTGCAACTGGCCACTGCCGAGCGCTGGAAGCAGGTCACCGGTTGCGCCATCAGCGAAGGCTACGGCATGACCGAAACCAGCCCGGTGGTATCGGTGAACCCCTTCCAGAGCATCCAGATCGGCACCATCGGCATCCCGGTCCCGTCCACCCAGTGCAGGGTGGTGGACGAAGAGGGCAAGGACGTCGGCCTGGGCGCGCCCGGCGAGCTGTGCGTGAAAGGCCCGCAGGTGATGAAAGGCTACTGGCAGCGCCAGGAAGCTACCGACGAAATCCTTGATGCTGACGGCTGGCTGAAGACCGGCGACGTCGCGGTGATCCAGGACGACGGCTTCATGCGCATCGTCGACCGCAAGAAGGACATGATCCTGGTCTCCGGCTTCAACGTGTACCCGAACGAACTGGAAGACGTGCTGGCGACCCTGCCGGGCGTGCTGCAGTGCGCCGCCATCGGCGTGCCGGACGAGAAATCCGGCGAGGCGATCAAGATGTTCGTGGTGGCCAAGCCCGGCGTCAGCCTGACCAAGGAACAGGTGATGGAGCACATGCGCAGCAACGTCACCGGCTACAAGGTGCCGCGCGCCATCGAGTTCCGCGATGCGCTGCCGACCACCAACGTCGGCAAGATCCTGCGCCGCGAACTGCGTGACGAAGAGTTGAAGAAGCTCAAGGCGAAGCAGGAAAAGGCCCAGGCCTGATCCCGCTGAACTACCCGACAAGGCCCCGCACTCGCGGGGCCTTGTCGTTTCTGGTGGTCTACGGCGCTGATGAGGCTTGGACCTGCAGGGGCGAATGAATTCGCCCCTGCAGGTCCAAGCCTGCGCCGGGGGAAATCTGCGACAATTCCGCCCTTGCCGAAAACGACAGCAGAATCAGCGGAACCGATGAGCGAGCAATCCCCCAGCCCCGAACAACTCCTGCAACGCCTCGACCAGGCCATGGGCGCCGACCGCCATCGTCTGCGCCGGCAGCTCCATGAACTGCGCAAGCAGCCGGATGCCACCAAGCTGGCGCAATGGGCCGAGCGCTTCCAGGCCTCGGTGGCGCGGGCGGAGGCGCGGCGGGCCAGCGTGCCGGTGATGCGCTATGACGATGCCCTGCCCATCGCCGCCAAGCGCGACGAAATCAAGGCGGCCCTGGAAAAGCACCAGGTGCTGGTGATCGCCGGTGAAACCGGTTCGGGCAAGACCACCCAGTTGCCGAAGATCTGCCTGGAGATCGGCCGTGGCACCCACGGCCTGATCGGCCACACCCAGCCGCGCCGGCTGGCGGCACGCAGCGTGGCCACACGGGTTGCGGAAGAGATCGGCAGCCCCCTGGGCGAGCTGGTGGGCTACCAGGTGCGCTTCGAGGACCAGTCCAACGAGCGCAGCCTGATCAAGCTGATGACCGACGGCATCCTGCTGGCCGAAACCCAGCACGACCGCTTCCTCGAACGCTACGACACCATCATCGTCGACGAGGCCCACGAGCGAAGCCTGAACATCGACTTCCTCCTCGGCTACCTGAAAACTCTGCTGCCGCGCCGCCCCGACCTCAAGCTGATCATTACCTCGGCCACCATCGACCTGGAGCGCTTCTCGAAGCATTTCGGCGATGCGCCGATCATCGAGGTCTCCGGCCGCACCTATCCGGTGGACACCTGGTACCGGCCGCTGGCCGCCGAGGTGGACGAAGACGGCGAGGCGCTGTTCGACGACCTGTCCGTGGACCAGGGCATCCTCCGCGCCCTGGATGAGATCGCCGCGCACGAACGCGAAGTGGGCAAGCGCCCCGGCGACGTGCTGGTGTTCCTCCCCGGCGAGCGGGAAATCCGCGACTGCGCCGAGGTGCTGCGCAAGGCTCAGCTCAAGCACACCGAAGTGCTGCCGCTGTACGCGCGCCTGACGCCGGCCGAGCAGCAGAAAATCTTCCAGCCCATGCCGGGCCGCAAGATCGTCCTGTCCACCAACGTCGCGGAAACCTCGCTGACGGTGCCGGGCATCCGCTACGTGATCGACAGCGGCACCGCGCGCATCAGCCGCTACAGCTACCGCGCCAAGGTCCAGCGCCTGCCGGTGGAAGCGGTGTCCCAGGCCAGCGCCAACCAGCGCAAGGGCCGTTGCGGCCGGGTCGAGCCGGGCATCTGCGTGCGCCTCTACAGCGAGGAAGATTTCCTTTCCCGCCCGACCTTCACCGATCCGGAGATCCTGCGCACCAACCTTGCGGCGGTGATCCTGCAGATGCTCCACCTGCGCCTGGGCGATATCGAAGCCTTCCCCTTCATCGAGCCGCCGGACGGCAAGGCGATCAAGGACGGCTTCACCCTGTTGCAGGAGCTCTCGGCGGTGAACCGCGAGAGCCAGCTCACCCCCATTGGCCGCCAACTGGCGCGCCTGCCCATCGACCCGCGCCTGGGACGCATGGTGCTGGAAGGTGCCCGCCAGGGCAGCCTCGACGAAGTGCTGGTGATCACCGCCGCGCTGTCGGTGCAGGACCCGCGTGAGCGGCCGATCGAACGCCAGCAGGCCGCCGATCAGGCGCACGCGCAATGGAAGGATGTGGATTCCGATTTCGCCGCGCTGATCAACCTCTGGCGTGGCTTCGAGGAACAGCGCCAGGCGCTGGGCTCCAACCCCCTGCGCAACTGGTGCAGGAAGAACTTCCTCAACTACCTGCGCCTGCGCGAATGGCGCGATGCTCACCGCCAGCTGGTGCTGATCTGCCGCGAGCTGAAGCTCTTCCCCGAACGGAGTAAAACCCAGCGCGCCGAAGCCCCCGTAGGATGGGTGGAGCGTAGCGATACCCATGCTGGTCGAAACGATGGGCATCGCTCCGCTCAGCGCCATCCTACGAAAAGCGGTCCTGCCGAAGGTCCGCGTGATGCCGCCGCCAAGGCCGAACAGCAACAGCGCAGCATCGACTACGCCAAGGTGCACAAGGCGATCCTCTGCGGCCTGCTGAGCCAGATCGGCCAGAAGACCGAGGAAGGCGACTACCTCGGCGCGCGTCAGCGGCGCTTCTGGATCCATCCGGGCACCGCCATCGCCAGAAAGCGCCCGCAGTGGGTGATGACCGCCGAACTGGTGGAAACCACCAAGCTGTTCGCGCGGATGGTGGCGAAGATCGAGCCGGACTGGCTGGAGCCCCTGGCCGGTCACCTGGTGAAGAAGAATCACCTGGAACCCCACTGGGAGAAACGTCGTGGCCAGGTCGTGGCCTTCGAGCAGATCACCCTCTACGGCCTGATCATCGTCGGCCGCCGCGCCGTGCATTACGGCCCGGTGGACCCGGAAGTTTCCCGTGAGCTGTTCATCCGCGAAGGCCTGGTACGCGGCGAAATCCACAGCAAGGCGAAGTGCCTCGCCGCCAACCGGCAGTTGCTGGAGAAGCTCGACGAACTGGAAGCCAAGGCCCGCCGCCGCGACATCCTCGCCGATGAGGAAACCCTGTTCGCCTACTACGCGGCGCGCCTGCCGGCGGACATCTACCAGACCGCCAGCTTCGAGAAATGGTACGAGCGCGAAAGGGTGAACAACCCTGACCTCCTGATCATGCGCGAGGAAGACGTGCTGGCCCGCGAAGCCAGCGAAGTCACCGCCGCGCAGTACCCGGACAAACTGCGCCTGGGCGAACTGCAGCTCCCGCTGACCTACCACTTCGAACCCGGTCACCCGCGTGACGGCGTGACCCTGCGGGTGCCGGCGCCGCTGCTGCCGCAACTGCCGGCGGAGCGCCTGGAATGGCTGGTGCCGGGCCTGCTGGAGACCAAGTGCGTCGCCCTGGTGCGCAACCTGCCCAAGGCCATCCGCAAGAACTTCGTACCGGTGCCGGACTTCGTGAAGGCGGCGCTGGACAAGATCGTCTTCGGTCAGGGTTCGTTGCCTGAATCCCTGGGCCGCGAACTCACCCGCATGACCGGCGCCCGTGTGCCGGAGGAAGCCTGGGTCGAGGCCGCTGTACAACTGGAAAACCACCTGAAGATGAACCTTGAGGTGGTGGACGCCCGTGGCAAGTTCCTCGGCGAAGGCCGCGACCTGGCGGAGATCACCGCGCGCTTTGCCGAAGCCAGCCAGGCCGCCCTGGCCATTCCGCAGGCGCAGCAGGAACAGAAACCGGTGGAGGCCAAGGGCTTCGCCCAGGTCGCGGAAAAGACCCAGCAAAAGGTCGCTGGCCTGTCCATGACGGTGTACCCAGCACTGGTGGAGGAGGGCGGCACCGTCAAGGAAAGCCGCTTCCCGACCCAGGCCGAAGCCGAATGGCAACATCGCCGCGCGCTTCAGCGCCTGTTGCTGCAGCAGTTGGGCGAAACCGCCAAGTTCCTCCGTGGCAAGCTGCCGGGCCTCACTGAACTCGGCCTGCTGTACCGCGACATGGGCCGCGTCGATGCGCTGGTGGAGGACATCCTCCTGGCCAGCCTGGACAGCTGCATCCTCGACGGCGAAGCCAGCCTGCCCCGCGACGGCGCCGCCCTGGCCTCGCTCGCCGAGAAGAAGCGCGGCGCCTGGGCCGAACACGCCGAGCGCCTGGCGCGCCTGACGTTGGAAATCCTCAAGCTCTGGCATGCCCTGCAGAAACGCTTCAAGGGCCGCATCGACCTGGCCCAGGCGGTGGCGCTCAACGACATCAAGGCGCAGCTGGGCAACCTCGTCTATCCGGGCTTCGTCCGCGAGACTCCGGCGGAGTGGCTGAAGGAACTGCCGCGTTACCTCAAGGCCATCGAGCAGCGTTTCGACAAGATCGCCGCACAGTTGCAACGCGACCGAGTCTGGTCCGGCGAGCTGGCCGGCTACTGGGAGCAGTACAAGGCCCGCCTGGCCAAGCATGCCCAGGAGGGCAAGCGTGATCCGGAACTGGTGCTCTACCGCTGGATGCTGGAGGAGTACCGCGTCTCGCTGTTCGCCCAGCAGTTGGGCACGAAGATGGCGGTGTCCGATAAGCGCCTGAACAAACAGTGGAGCCAGGTAGAAGCCTGATGAGTGAGCCTTTCGAAATCCGTCCCATGAGCCCCGAGCTCTACCGCAAGCAGACCCGCCGCATCACCCTGGTGGTCGCGGCGATCTTCATCGCCCTGGCGCTGCTGTTGTCCACCTTCTGCGTGCAGGTGTTCGGAACGTCCGGCGGCGATAACTTCCGCTGGAACCTGATCGGTGTGCTGGCCGGGCTGGCGATTACCGTCGCCGTGGTGCGCATCCAGCTCTGGCCGCGCCCCTGGATGGCCCCGGCCGTATACGGCTGGCAGCTCAAGCGCAGCCTGATGCGCGTCACCAACGTCATGCACAAGGTCAAGGCGGGAGTGGCGGCGGGAGATCCAGCGGCGATGAAGCTGCTGCGCTTCTACCACCTGGGCCTGACCCAGATGCACCAGTTGGACGGCAACAGCGCCGACCTCAGCCACCACGTGCGCGAGATCGACCAGCATCGCGAAGCGATGGAGGCACAGGGGCTGGAAGTGGAGCAGAACCGTCTGGACCTGGGCTGGCTGGAAGCGGTGAAGGGATTCGGCAAGTAGTTCCGCCATCGCCCAGCTTCAGGCCCGCGTGAGCGTCAGGATTGCTCAGACCTCACCGGCGCGAGTCACCCCTCGCCCGCCTGCGGGAGAGGGGCCGGGGGTGAGGGAAATTGTGCCGCGCATGTAATCCCAAGGGCAGCTCTTCGATCTGCTTGGCGAATGAATTCACCCCTACAGGGCCCGTGCCAGGGCAAGGTGGCGCCGGCGCGAGTCACCCCTCTCCTCTTCAGGGGTGAAGAGGCACGCTTTCGGAAGCACCGCTTCCGGTGCCGATGAACGCCTGAGCGCGAAGCGATCAGGCCGGGGCGCAGAGCGGGGGCCGGGGCGGGCCGCGTTCGGATGAGGGTGCCTTCAGGTTGGCGCGGAAGCCAAGCCGCTACCGCCCCCCCAACCTCAAGCTGTACTCCGCCACCGCCTTCTCATCCGCCGCGACCCGCTCCGGCAGGAACTCGCGGAGGAATTCCACCCAGGTGCGGATCTTCGCGTCGAGGAATTGCCGCGACGGGTAGAGGGCGTAGATGCCGAGGGGAAAGAGGCTGTGATTGGGCAGCACGCGCACCAGGCTGCCGTCCCTCAGGCCGCTGATGGCCGAGTACACCGGCACCACGCCAACCCCTATTCCGGCCTTGATGGCTTCGGTCATCGCATCGGCCGTATTCACCTGGAAGGGCGTCTGGTTGACGCTGACCATCTCCTGGCCGTCCGGCCCCTCGAACAGCCACTTGTCCAGGGACATCACGTTGTTCACCAGGCGCAGGCAGCGGTGCTTTACCAGCTCGGCGGGCAGGCGCGGCGCGCCGTGCTTCTCGATATAGCCGGGCGATGCGCAGAGCACGCTGTAGGTGGTACCGAGCTGCTTGGAGATGAACCCCGAATCCGGCAGTTCCTGGGCGATCACCACCGAGATGTCGTAACCCTCGTCGAGGATGTCGGTGGTGCGGTTGGCCAGGGTCAGGTCGAAGCTCACATCCGGGTACTTCTCGCTGTACCCGGCGATGGCCTTGATCAGGTAGTGCTGGCCGATGCCGGTCATGGCATGCACCTTGAGGTTGCCCACCGGCCGCGCATGGGCCTCGCTGGCCTCGGCCTCGGCTTCTTCGATATAGCCAAGGATCTGCTCGCAGCGCAGCAGGTAGCGCTGGCCGGCTTCGGTCAGGGCGATGCGGCGGGTGGTGCGGTGCAGCAGGCGGGTGCGCAGATGGGTTTCGAGGGTGGCGACGGCGCGGGAAATGTACGAGGTCGTGAGGTCCATGCGCTGGGCAGCTGCGGTGAAACTGCCGGTTTCCGCCACGCAGACGAAGGCGCGCATGTTGAAAAGGATGTCCATGTAGGGTCCTGGCCCGGAAGGGAGCCGAATTTTGTCACGAAGTATGTCGGTGGATTATGGCTGATTCAGTACACAATCCTTTATCTATCCGTCGCCTTATCCTTATCTCCTCCCAGTTCTAGAATCGCCGCCGTTCCAGGCATCAGCCCTGGTTACCCAGCATTCAGGATATGCCGCAGTGCACCGCAATCCTTGGCCCGGCGTCGCCCGCGCCAGTCTGTTCGCCGTCGTTTCGCTTCTCTCCGCTTGTATCGATAGTCAGGGCATAGCCCCCCAGGCCGAGCGCCTGGACGCCACCCAATTGGACCCCGGTTCGGCCATTCGCCGTGCCGAGCGAGATGCCGCCTGGCCCAGCACGCAATGGTGGCGCGCCTATGGCGACCCGCAGCTGGACGCCTGGATGGAGCAGGCACTGGCTGGCAGCCCCAGCCTGGCCATGGCCGCCGCCCGTGTGCGCCAGGCCCGTGCCCTGGCCGGGGTGGTGGAGTCGGCCGAGCAGCCCCAGGTCAACTTCGATGCCAATCTGCAGCGCAAGCGCTGGCCCGATGATTACTTCTACGGCCCCGGCGAACTCGCCCGCACCACCAGTTGGAACAACATCAGCCTGCTGGGTTTTTCCTATGACCTCGACCTCTGGGGCCGTGAGCGCAGCCGCAGCCACCAGGCCCTGGACCAGACCCGCGTAGCGGTGGCCGAGGCGCGCCTGGCTGCGTTGGAACTGCAGGGCAACCTGGTGCGCAGCTATATCCGGCTGGCACTGTTGCATGCGGAGATGGATGTCGCCCGGGCCAATCTTTCCCAGCAGGAACAAGTCCTGCATCTGGCCGAGCGTCGCTTGCGCGATGGTATCGGCACGCGCCTGGACGTCAGCCGCGCCGAGGCGCCCCTGCCGGAAAGCCATCGACAGATCGACGCGCTGGACGAATCCATCGCCCTGACCCGCAACCAGCTCGCCGCCCTGGCCGGCAAGGGGCCGGGGGAGGGTGAACGCTTGCAGCGTCCCGCACTCGATCTGCAGAACCTGCCCGGCCTGCCGGCGCAGCTGCCGCTGGAACTGCTCGGGCGCCGGCCAGACCTGGTGGCCAGCCGCTGGCAGGTGGCGGCGCAGGCGCGTGGCATCGAAGTCGCCAAGGCCGGCTTCTATCCCAACGTCAACCTGCTGGGCGGCATCGGCTCCAACGCCACCCAGGGCGGCGTGCTGGATTTCCTGCGCTACGACAAGCTCACCTACAACCTCGGCCCGGCCCTTAGCCTGCCGGTGTTCGACGGCGGTCTGCGCCGTGGTGAACTCGGCGCCGCCGCTGCCGAGTACGACCTGGCGGTGGAGCAGTACAACCAGACACTGGTCGCCGCGTTGCAACAGGTGGCCGATGCCCTGGTGCGCATCAAGTCGCTGAATCAGCAGCAGGCACTGGCCGCTGAAGCGGTGGCCGCCGCGCAGAAGACCTGCGACCTCGCGTTGCTGGCCCAGCAACGCGGCCTGACCGACTTCGATACGGTGCTGGAAACCCAGCCCGAATTGTTCCAGCGCCAGCTCCAGCAACAGCAGGTCCGCGCGGCGCTGCTCGGCGCCCAGGCCGACCTGCTGCTGGCCCTTGGCGGCGGCGTGATGCCCGAGCCGGGCGGCCCTTCCGATGCCGGCCTGGCACCGCAGGAACCGCGCCTGCGCTTTCTTCCCAAGTCCTGAGGTCCCTTCATGGTGCAAACCTTCAACCGCGCGCTGGCCGACTGGGCGCGCAGTGACGGCCTGACCTGGGCCTTCATCTTCAAGGCGCTGCTCACTGCCTTCCTGGCGCTGTGGCTGGCCTATCGCCTGGAACTGCCGCAGCCGGGAACCGTGCTGGTGACCGTGTTCATCGTCATGCAGCCGCAGAGCGGGCAGGTCCTGGCCAAGAGCTTCTACCGCATCATCGGCACCCTGTTGGGGCTGACGGTGATGGTGGCGCTGATCGCCCTGTTCAACCAGGAACGGGTGCTGTTCATGCTCTGCCTGGCGGTCTGGATTGGCCTGTGCACAGCCGGGGCTGCGCGCTATCGCGACTTCCGCGGCTATGCTTGCGTGCTGGCCGGCTACACGGCGGTGATGATCGGCCTGCCTGCCACGACCCACCCCGACGACGCCTTCATGCTCGCGCTCTGGCGGGTGCTGGAAATCAGCCTGGGCATTCTCTGCACCGGCCTGGTCAACGGGCTGATCCTGCCGCAGAGCACCAGTACCGACTTGCGCAACACCTTGCATGGACGCTTCCGCGATTTCGCCGCTTTCGCCTGCGAAGGGCTGGCCGGCGGTCTGGATACCGCGCGCTTCGACGCCAGCACCGCGCGCTTTGCCGCCGCCGCCGTGAGCCTGGAGAACATGCGCAGCGCCACCGCCTTCGAAGACCCGCACATGCGCATGCGCAGCGGGCGCCTGGCGCGGCTGAACAATGAGTTCATGGTGCTCTCCACCCGTTTCCACGGCCTGCACCAGTTGCTGCGCCGTCTCACTGTAGGAGCCAGCTCTGCTCGCGAAGGCTCCGAGCCGACGGAATTCGCCAGCAGAGCTGGCTCCTACGGTGGGATCGTGCTCGCTTCATTGCAGCCGTGCCTGGCCGAAATCGCCGGCCTGCTCGCACCTCTGCGCGATCGCCTCAGCAGCGAAGCCGAGGCGGCGCAGCTCGCCATCCGCCTGGAGGCCTGCAAGCAAGAGCTGATGCAGCTGATCCGCAGCGGTCGGGCGCAGCTCGCCATGCAGCAACCCAGCGAAGCCCAGAGCCTGGACTACGACACCGCCGCCGAACTGCTCTATCGCTTCGCCGATGACCTGCACAACTACGCCCAGACCCACGCCTCGCTGCTGGACGACCACCACGCGCGCGAGCAGTGGAAAGAAAACTTCCGACCCCGCGCCAACGCCGTGGCCGCCGCCGTGGCGGGATTGCGCAGCAGCCTGCTGATCCTGGTGCTCAGTGTGTTCTGGATGGCCACCGCCTGGCCCAGTGGCGGAACCTTCGCCATGACCATCGGCATGGTTTCGGCCCTGGCGTCGTCCTCGTCCAATCCCCGGCGCCTGTCGTTGCAGCTCACCCTGGGCGCTTCCGCTGGCGCCTGCCTCGGCATCTTCATGACCTTCCGGGTGTTGCCCGAAATCGACGGATTCGCGCTGCTCTGCTGTGCGCTGGCACCCGTGGTCGCCCTGGGCGCCTGGATGCTCGCGCGGCCGCAAGTGGCCGGCGCCGGCCTGGGCCTGCTGGTGTGGTTCGCCATGACCTCCATGCCCGCCAACCAGACCCTGTTCGACCCCCATCGGGTGCTCAACGAGTACCTCGCCTCGGTGCTGTCCATGGCGTTGGCCACTGCGGCGGCTGCCGTGCTGCTGCCACCCAACCGGCCCTGGCTCTGGCGCCGCCTGGAACATGACCTGCGCATGTGCGTGGTACGCGCGGTGAGTGGCCGGATGAAGGGGCTGGTCTCCGGCTTCGAAAGCGGCACCCGCGATCTGCTGAACCAGGCCTACCTGTATTCCGCCGGCCGCCCGGATGTGCAGCGCCAGCTATTGCGCTGGATGTTCCTGGTGCAGGAAGTGGGACATGCGGTGATCGAGCTGCGCCTGGAACAGGCGCGCTTGCCGGCGCTGTCCTGCTACGCCGAGTCCATGCCCTGGCGCAACGCCATCCGTGCCATGGGACGTGCGCTGGTGCGGCTGTTCATCCAGCCCTCGGAAGCCAACCGCCAGCGTGCCCTGTCTGCCGTGGAACAGGCCATCGACAGTGTGCGCAGCACCGCCGAGCCCTGTGCACCGCAGTTCGAGACATCCCCCCTGCGCAGGCTGCAGAGCTACCTGCACTTCATCCGCACGTCCCTGCTGGACCCGCAGACCCCGCTGGCCGGCGACGCCGTGCCGGCACGCCTGCAAGGAGCCGCCCATGCCGCGTGAGATCGTCCTGCATGGCGTCTATATGCCGAGCCTGACCCTGCTGTTCCTGGTGACCTTCCTGCTGGGCTGGGGGTTGGACCGCCTGTTCGCCTGGTGCGGCCTGTACCGCCAAGCCTGGCACCCGGCGCTGCTGCGCGTCGGCCTGTTCACCTGCCTGTACTGCGCCCTGGCGCTGACCATCTACCGTTGAGGCCCCCATGTCCCTGAAACGCATCATCAGTGTCGGCGCGACCCTGCTCATCCTCACCGTGGCGGTCGTGCTGGTGCGCACCCTTTGGCTGCACTACATGGATTCCCCCTGGACCCGCGACGGCCGCGTGCGCGCCGACGTGATCAACATCGCCCCCGACGTGGCCGGGCTGGTGGCCGATGTGCAGGTGCGGGACAACCAGAACGTAAAGGCCGGGGACCTGCTGCTGCGCATCGATCCCGCCCATTACCAGGTGGCGGTGAAACAGGCCGAAGCCCTGGTGGCAGCGCGCAAGGCCGCGCTGGATATGCGCAAGGTGAATGCCGACCGCCGCGCCGATATGGACGACCTGGTGGTCTCCCGTGAGAGCCGAGAGGATGCCGGCCACCTGGCTGCCTCCGCCCTGGCCGAATACCAGGAGGCGGTCGCTGCCCTGGATGCCGCGAAGCTCAACCTGGCACGTACCGAAGTGCGAGCCCCGGTGTCCGGCCACATCACCAACCTCAATGTCTACAAGGGCGACTTCGCAGAACGCGGTGAAGCGAGCATGGCGCTGGTGGATGACAGCTCCTTCTACGTCAACGGCTACTTCGAAGAGACGCGCCTGCCGCACATCAAGGTGGGTGACCGTGCCGAGCTGCGCCTGATGAGCGGAGAGCGCATCAGCGGCCATGTGGACAGCATCGCCCGTGGCATCTACGACCGCGACAACCCGGAAAGCCGCGAGCTGATCGCCGATGTGAACCCCACCTTCAACTGGGTGCGCCTGGCCCAGCGCGTGCCGGTGCGCATCCACCTCGACGAGGTGCCGGAGGGCGTGCTGCTGGCCGCCGGGATGACCTGCACCGTGGTGATTGGCGAAGAGGGCAGGGCGCCGGAAACTTCGGGCCTGTTCAACCGATTGTTGTTCGCGCAGTAAATAGTCCTTGTTGTATATGGCGCTGTTTGGAAAGTTGCTCCGGCAATAAAATTATCCCGCCTCCCACGACGAGGCGCTTGCTGCCGTAAACATCACCGAAAGGTGTTGCGCTGTACCTTCGACCAGTTCGTGGAGAGCTGGTCGAAGTTCCAACTTCCAAGCACTCGGAAAACTATCCAATGAAAGCTCTCGTCTTGCTGGCGCTCGCCGGCATGTCTGCCTTCGCCTTGGCCGAAGAACCGGTGGAAGCCGCTATTACCGGGGAACCCGTTGTCGAGCAGTACCACTATGGAATGGAGCTTGATATCGCCCGCGTCATTTCCCGCAGTGAAATCCCCGATGTCTGTGGCGTAGTTCCGGCTTATATGACTTACGAAGATCACCAGGGCAAAGTTCATCGCCTGGAATATGTTGTGTTCGGTCAGGGTTGCAGTAACGGTTGATATATCTCTGAAGTTGTTTATGACGCCCGGCCTGAAGAGTCGGGCGTTGTCGTTTCAGGTCTTATGGAAAGGCGCCGGGGTGATTCGGATGGTAGGGGGCGATCCGCCAATGCCGGTCGACACGTTCGCCCACAGGGCCTTGGGCGGGGCACGGGTTTTTCGTTAAACTCTTCATGAATAAACTCCCGGCCCACCCGATCATGCCCAGCCCAAGACCTTCCCTGACCCTGACCCTGCTCCAGGCCCGCGAAGCGGCCATGAGCTTCTTCCGCCCGTTGCTCAACCAGCACGACCTGACCGAGCAGCAATGGCGGGTGATTCGCCTGCTGCGCCAGCACGGCGAGCTGGAGAGCTACCAGCTGGCGGAACTCGCCTGCATCCTCAAGCCGAGCATGACCGGCGTGCTGGCACGCCTGGAACGCGATGGCGTAGTGGTACGCCGCAAGGCGCCGCAGGACCAGCGCCGCGTGCTGGTCAACCTGACCGAAAAAGGCCACCAGTGCTTCCTCTCCATGAGCGAGGGCATGGAAGCCAACTACCAGAAGATCCAGGAGCAGTTCGGCGAGGACAAGCTCAAGCAGCTCTTCGAGTTGCTCAACGAGCTGAAGCAGATCAAGCCCTGATAGGGCACTCCGCAAGCCAGGTCCGATGCCGGAAACGCAACGTTTCCGGCGCTCCATGAAAAGTGCAATCGAGAGACCGTAACGTCCATTTTTGAGGTTTGCCCCCCGTCCCATAATCGCCCTGCACCCACTTGGGTTACCCGTTTCAGGCTCCGGCTTCCCGTGCCTTTGTGCATCGAGATGAGCCATCTGCCTGGCCTTTTCCAAGTACTAACAATAAGCAGGGCCTCGACATGAAAAAGCCAAACTCCCTTCTCGACGACCTCAAGGCCATCCTTCCGGCCATCGCTGCCAATGCCTCGAAAGCCGAGCAGTTGCGCCAGGTGCCGGAAGAGAACATCGCCATGCTCAAGGGCATCGGCCTGCATCGCGCGCTACAGCCCAAGAAATACGGCGGCATGGAAATCTCCCTGCCCGAGTTCGCCGATTGCGTGGTTGCCCTGGCCGGCGCCTGCGCCAGCACTGCCTGGGCCTTCAGTCTGTTGTGCACCCACAGTCACCAGTTGGCCATGTTCTCGTCGCGTCTGCAGGAGGAGATCTGGGGCGAGAACCCGGACGCCACTGCCAGCAGCTCCATCGCACCCTTTGGCCGCATCGAGGAGGTGGACGGTGGGGTGATCTTCAATGGCGAGATGGGTTGGAGCAGCGGCAGCGACCATGCCGAATGGGCCATCGTCGGCTGCCGCCGCCAGAACCCCGAAGGGGAGCAGGTCTACTGCTTCGCCGTGTTGCCGCGCAGTGATTACGAGATCCGCGATGACTGGTTTGCTGCCGGCATGAAGGGCAGCGGTACCAAGACCCTGATCATCAAGGACGCCTTCGTGCCGAATTACCGCATCCAGGCTGCCAAGGACATGATGGAAGGCCGCTCCGATGGCTTCGGTCTGTATCCGGACAGCAAGATCTTCTACACGCCGTACCGCCCGTACTTCGCCAGTGGTTTCGCCGCCATCAGCCTCGGTATCGCCGAGCGCATGCTGGAGGCCTACAAGGAGAAAACGAAGAACCGCGTGCGCGCCTACACCGGCGTGAATGTGGGCACCGCCACCCCGGCGCTGATGCGCCTGGCCGAGTCCACCCATCAGGTTGCCGCTGCCCGCGCCTTCCTGGAAAAGACCTGGCAGGAGCACGCCGAGCATGGCGAGCGCCACCAGTACCCCAGCCGCGAAACCCTGGCCTTCTGGCGCACCAATCAGGCCTACGCGGTGAAGATGTGCATCCAGTCCGTGGACCGCCTGTTCGAGGCGGCCGGTGGCACCAGCTGGTTCGAGAACAACGAGATGCAGCGCCTGTTCCGCGACTCCCACATGACCGGCGCCCACGCCTACACCGACTACGACGTCTGCGCGCAGATCCTCGGTCGAGAGCTGATGGGCCTGGAGCCTGATCCCTCGATGGTTTGATCCTCCGGGCTTCATCGCTCACCTGCGTGCCGGGCGGCCCTGCGTCGCCCAATCAGAACAATCGCGCGGCCGTCCTTCGGAGGCGGCCGCCAGGAGCTGCGCCATGTCCTCTCAAGAAACCCTCTTCGATTCCCGTGCCTTCCGCCGCGCCCTGGGCAACTTCGCCACCGGGGTGACGGTGATGACCGCCACCGCGCCCGATGGCACCCGTGTGGGCGTCACCGCCAACAGCTTCAACTCGGTGTCGCTGGAGCCGCCGCTGATCCTCTGGAGCATCGACAAGCGCTCCAGCAGCCTGGCGGTATTCGAGCAGGCCAGCCACTTCGCGGTGAACATCCTGGCGGCCGACCAGATCGACCTGTCCAATCAGTTCGCTCGTCCCCGTGACGACAAGTTCGAAGGCGTGGCGGCGGAGTCCGGCATCGGTGGCGCGCCGCTGCTGCCCGACTGTGCGGCACGCTTCGAATGTGAAATGCACCAGCGTGTGGAAGGTGGCGATCACTGGATTCTCATCGGCAAGGTGGTGCGCTTCGACGACTTCGGCCGTTCGCCGCTGCTCTACCACCAGGGCGCCTACTCCATGGTCCTGCCGCACACCCGCATGACGCAAAAGGCCGAGGGCCAGCCGGCTTCGAGTGCCTTTCAGGGGCGCCTGTCCCACAACCTCTACTACCTGATGACCCAGGCGGTACGTGGCTACCAGGCCGACTACCAGCCCAAGCAGCTGTCCACCGGCCTTCGCACCAGCGAAGCGCGCATGCTGATGGTGCTGGAGAACGATGCCGGCCTGGGACTGTGCGACTTGCAGCGCGAAGTGGCGATGCCCATGCGCGAAATCGAGGAGGCCGTGGCCATCCTCAAACGCAAGGGCATGGTGGCCGACGCGGAGGATCGTTACGTGCTGACCCCCGCCGGCGTGGAGCAGGCTGACGCGCTCTGGCGCATTGCTCGCGAACAGCAGGACAAGGTCTTTGCGCAATTTGGCGAGGAGCAGGTGGAAACCTTCAAACAGATGCTCAAGGCGGTGATTGCGTTGGGCTGATCGAGCACGAGTGCAGTGAAAATGGCGCCCCATGTGGGCGCCTTTTTTTTGTAGGTTGTGGCTGAGCTTTGCGAAGCCCAACGATTCAGGGGCGAGTCTGGGACGTTGGGCTTCGTTCCTCAGCGCCAACCTACGGCAGGACTGCGTCCTGCTTGGCGAATGAATTCGCCAGGGCTTTCCCTGGCGGCAGGGTGTTCGCTCAGTTCGGCGAGGAGCATGTGGAAGTCTTCAAGCGAATGCTCAAGGCGGTGATTGCGTTGGGCTGATCGAGCACGAGTGCGGTGAAAATGGCGCCCCAGGTGGGCGCCATTTTTTTGTAGGTTGTGGCTGAGCTTTGCGAAGCCCAACGATTCAGGGGCGAGTCTGGCGCGTTGGGCTTCGTTCCTCCGCGCCAACCTACGGCAGGACTGCGTCCTGCTTGGCGAATGAATTCGCCCTTACAGGGGGCACGGGGCAATCAATACACCCCGCCACCCCCGCTCGCCGGAGTGGCCGTTCCCTTGAACGCACCTGCCAGGCTCTGCAAACCACGCATCAGCACCGTGGTATCCACCCCCACCGCAACGAAGGCGGCGCCCAGTTCGATGTAGCGGCGCGCCAGGGTCTGGTCGGCGGAGAGGATGCCGGCGGCCTTGCCGGTAGCGCGGATGCGGACGATGGCATCTTCGATGGCGGCCTGGACTTCCGGGTGGCCGGGGTTGCCGCGATGGCCCATGGCAGCGGAGAGGTCAGCCGGGCCGATGAACACGCCGTCAACGCCCTCCACTGCGGCGATCGCGTCCAGGTTGGCAAGGCCTTCGAGGTTCTCGATCTGCACCAACAGGCACATCTGCTCGTCAGCATGGTCGAGGTAGCCGGGGATGCTGTTCCAGCGCGAGGCGCGGGCCAGGGCGCTGCCGACGCCGCGGATGCCGAAGGGCGGATAGCGCATGGCACGCACCAATTCGGCGGCCTGCTCGGCCGACTCCACCATGGGCACCAGCAGGGTCTGGGCGCCGATGTCCAGCAGTTGCTTGATCAGTACCGCGTCGCCAATGGGCGGGCGGATAATTGGCTGGGACGGGTAGGGTGCAATGGCCTGCAATTGGGCCAGCAGGGTGCGCAGATCGTTGGGCGCGTGCTCGCCGTCGAGCAGCAGCCAGTCGAAGCCGGCGTTGGCTGCCAGCTCCGCGCAATAGGCATCGGCAAGGCCGAGCCAGAGGCCGATCTGGGGTTGGCCGGATTGCAGGCGCTGTTTGAACGTGTTGATCGGCAGGTCCATGGAGGACTCCTTGGCAGGCATTGAATGTAGGAGCCAGCTCTGCTGGCGAAGAGCTTCGCGAGCAAGCTCGCTCCTACAGGGGCGTCAGACGAAGCGGCAGGCGATGGAGCCCAGCTGGTCGTAGTCGACGTGGAAGGTGTCGCCGGGGTTTGCCGCCACAGGGCGCGTGAAGGAGCCGCCGAGAATGATCTGGCCGGCTTCCAGGGTGACGTCGTAGGGCGCCAGCTTGTTGGCCAGCCACGCCACACCCTTGGCCGGATGGTTGAGTACGGCAGCAGACACACCGGATTCCTCGATCACGCCATTGCGGTAGAGGATGGCCGGCACCCGGCGCAGGTCGATATCTGTCGGGCGCACGGCGCGGCCGCCCATCACCACGCCAGCGTTGGCGGCGTTATCGGAAATGGTGTCGAACACCTTGCGGGTCACTTTCGTATCGGGGTCCACCTGCTGGATGCGGGCGTCGATGATCTCCAGCGCGGGAATCACCCACTCGGTGGCTTCCAGCACGTCGAAAACCGTGCAGTTCGGGCCGCGCAGGGGCTTGCCGAGGATGAAGGCCAGTTCCACTTCCACGCGCGGGACAATGAAGCGCTCGAACGGGATGTCGCTGCCTTCCTCGAAGAGCATGTCGTCCAGCAGCGCGCCGTAATCCGGCTCGGTGATATTGGACGACACCTGCATGGCGCGAGAGGTGAGGCCGATCTTGTGGCCGACCAGCTTGCGACCGTCACGGATCTTCTGGGCAACCCAGGCGCGCTGGATCGCATAGGCGTCGTCGATGCTGATGGACGGGTAATCGAGGGAGAACTGGCGCACCTGTTCGCGGGAGCGCTCGGCGGCGTCGAGACGGGCGGCGGCCTGTTGGATCAGAGTAGGGTCGAGCATGACGGGGTTCTCTAACGAGGATTGACGAGTTCGGCGGGCGTGCGAAGCACCAGCGCGGCGCCGAGGGCGATGAATACGGCCAGGACGAACAGCGCGAGGCTGGCGCTCTGAGTGGTGTCGCGCATCCAGCCGATCAGGTAGGGCGCGAGAAAAGCGGCAACGCTGCCGAAGGAGCTGATCAGTCCGATCCCGGCAGCCTGGGTGCGGATAGAGAGGAAGGCGGGTGGCAACTGCCAGAACATCGGCAGGGCGGCGCTGGCGCCCATGCCGGCGATGATCAATCCAGCCAGGACGGGGACGGTGCTGCCGGGTAACAGCCCGCTGATGGCAATGCCGGCAGCGCACATCAACAGCGGAACGCACAGGTGCCAGCGGCGTTCGCGGTGACGGTCCGAGGAACGACCGCAGGCCAGCATGAAGCAAACACCTGCCACATAGGGAATAGCGCTGAGCAGTCCAACCTGGCTGTCCCGGGCGACGCCGGTGCCGTGGATCAGGGTGGGCATCCAGAAGGCCAGGGTATTCACCGCCAGCATCACCGCGAAGTAGATCGCCACCAGGAGCCACACCCAGCGATCGCGCAAGATGCCGGCGAAGGAGGTGATGGGCTTGCGCTGCTCCTCGATGGCCATGTCCTCCCGCAAGCAGCGCTTCTGCTCGTCGCTCAACCACGCAACCGCATCAAAGCGCTCCGGCAGGTTGAACCATACAACCAGGCCAAGAAGGATCACGGGGGAACCTTCCAGCAGGAACATCCACTGCCAGCCGCGCAGGCCCAGGTGGTCGTGGAAGCCCTCGAGTATGGCGCCGGACAGCGGCCCGCCTATCACCCCAGCCATGGGCACGGCAATGGCGAACAGGGCGGTGATCTGGGCGCGGCGGCGCGCCGGGTACCAGCGGTTGAGGTACACCAGAATGCCGGGGAAGAAACCGGCCTCGGCCACGCCAAGCAGGAAGCGCAGCACGTAGAAGCCGGTGGCGTCCTGGATCAGGAACATGCCGCTGGACAGAAAGCCCCAGACCACCATCAGGAAAGCGATCCAGCGGCGCGGGCCGACCCGTTCCAGGGCCAGGTTGCTGGGTACGCCAAACAGGGCGTAGGCGATGAAGAACAGACCGGCGCCGAGGCCGTAGACGGTGTCGCTGAACTGCAGGTCAGCGCTCAGCTGCATCTTGGCGAAACCGATATTGATACGGTCGAGGTGGGCGAACAGGTAGCACACCAGCAGCAGCGGCATCAGCCGCCAGGTGACGGCGCGATGGGTCGCATCGCGGGTGGCGTTCTCGGCGCCGGCAGGGCAAACGGAATCGATTGTGCTCATGGTCTTGTACTTTTTCTGAATGAGAGCGGGGGAGGTGGGGCGGCTTCAGCCGCCCTCGCCCCTCAGGAATGCATGCACGTTGTTGAGCTTGTAATTGAGCTCGGCATGCAGCTCGGTCATCTCGAAAGAGAGGGCCAGCAAACGGCGCGCCTGGAGTTCGGCGAAGTGCTGGGTGATCGTCTCGAACAGCGCGTCGGCCACCTGGCGGCGGGTCTCCAGGTCACGGCCGGCACCGACCTTCAGGGTCATGTGGACAAACGCGTAGTCGTGCTTGCCGTCCGCCATGCGCCAGGTATCCAGGCGCATGGCACGGCTGCGGATGCCCCCAAGGGGAAAGACCCCCGAGGCGCCCAGGCAGGCGTGGACCTTCTCGAAGAGGACCGGCAAGTCAGCCTCGGCCTCGATGTTGTGGGTGTATTCGACGATGAAGTGCGGCATGGCGCTGCCCCTCAGAGACGGCTGGTGGAGGCGACGCCGGCCGGGTTCGAGGCCTGGGCGGCGGGAATGGCGGAACCGTCCTGCGGGGTGACCGGGAACACGGCGTTGATCTGGCCGGTGCCGGAGGAACCGAAGTAGGGGGTGACGACTTCGGCCTTGCCGTCGTACTTCGACCAGCCCAGGGCGCCCAGCAGCATGGCGGTGTCGTGCATGAAGCCTTCGCCGTGGCCCTTCACCGCGTACTCCGGGAGCATGGCGCAGAAGTCTTCCCAGTCGCCGTCTTCCCACATCTGCACCACGCGGTGATCGAGGGTTTCCAGGAAGGGGCTCCACACTTTCGTGGCGAACTCGGGCGCCTGGCCGTTCTGGGCGAAACGGTGGGACAGCGACCCGCTGGCAAGGAAGGCCACCGTGCCGTCGTAGTGTTCTTCCACGGCCTTGCGCATGGCCCAGCCGAGACGGGCGCTGTCGTTCAGGTAGTGGGAGGTGCACAGCGCCGAGACCGAGATCACCTTGAAGTGCTGGTCGGCGTTCATGTAGCGCATAGGCACCAGGGTGCCGTATTCCGGGGCCAGGGTGGTTGCGTCGTGGGCCATGGTCTCCACGCCGAATCGGTTACATTCCTCGGCCAGCAGGCGGCCCAGCTCGGGGTTGCCCGGGAAGCCGTATTCCATGTTGGCGATGAAGTGCGGCAGCTCGTTGCTGGTGTAAAGGCCCTGGAATTGGGCGCCGCAATTGATGTGGTAGTTGGCGTTGACCAGCCAGTGGGTGTCGAACACGACGATGGTGTCAACGTTCAGCTCGCGGCAGCGGCGGCCGATTTCAATGTGTCCGTCGATAGCGGCCTGACGGAAGCCCTGGCGCGGGCCCGGCAGCTCGGACAGGTACATGGACGGAACGTGGGTGATCTTGGCAGCCAGAGCAAGTTTGCCCATGACGGTAACTCCTGGTCTTGTTGTCGGTCGGTTGCACGCCGGCACGGGGAGGGGAGTCGGACTCCCCTCTTTATGGATTAGCAGTTATCTCACACACCCCAGCGTGGGATGTGGTGACTCCCCATGGAGATACAGACATTCTTGATTTCGGCGAATACTTCGAAACTGTACTGACCGCCTTCGCGGCCGGTGCCCGAGCCCTTCACGCCGCCGAACGGCTGGCGCAGGTCGCGCACGTTCTGGCTGTTGATGAAGACCATGCCGGCTTCGATGCCACGCGCCAGGCGATGGGCCTTGCCGATGTCCTGGGTCCAGATGTAGGAGGCCAGGCCGTACTCGGTGTCGTTGGCCAGGCGCAGCGCTTCGGCTTCGTCCTTGAACTTCATCAGGCAGACCACTGGACCGAAGATTTCTTCCTGGGCGATGCGCATGCGGTTATCCACATTGGCGAACACCGTGGGCTGGATGAACTGCCCCTTGGACAGATGCGCCGGGAGGTTCGCCGGACGCTCCAGGCCACCGGCCAGCAGGGTGGCGCCTTCCTCGATGCCGATGCGGATGTAGCCAGTGACCTTGTCGTAGTGCGCCTGGGTGATCATCGAGCCGACCTGGGTTTTCGGGTCCTGCGGATCACCCACGATCAGGCGCTTGGCACGGGCGGCGAACTCGGCGACGAACTGGTCGTACACCGATTCCTGGATGAAGATCCGGCTGCCGGCGGTGCAGCGCTCGCCGTTCAGCGAGAAGATGGTGAACAGCGCGGCGTCCAGTGCGCGGTCGAGGTCGGCGTCTTCGAAGATCAGCACCGGCGACTTGCCGCCCAGTTCCATGGAGTACTTCTTCAGACCGGCGGTCTGCATGATCTTGCGGCCGGTGGCGGTGCCGCCGGTGAAAGAAATCGCGCGCACGTCCGGGTGGCGGACCAGGGCATCGCCAGCGGTGACGCCGTAACCCTGCACCACGTTCAGTACGCCTTTCGGGATGCCGGCTTCCAGGGCCAGGCGACCCAGTTCGTTGGCGGTCAGCGGCGACAGCTCGCTCATCTTCAGCACCGCGGTGTTGCCCAGGGCCAGGCAGGGTGCGGTCTTCCAGGTGGCGGTCATGAAGGGCACGTTCCACGGGGAGACCAGGCCACACACGCCCACCGGCTGGTACAGGGTGTAGTTGAGCATCTGGTCGTCCACCGGGTAGCTGTGGCCATCCATGCGGGTGCAGACCTCGGCGAAGAACTCGAAGTTGTGCGAGGCACGGGGGATCAGCACGTTCTTCGTCTGGTGGATCGGCAGGCCGGTGTCCAGGGTTTCCAGCTCGGCCAGGTGCGGTACGTTCGCATCGATCAGTTCACCCAGCTTGCGCATCAGCTTCGCGCGCTCCTTGGCTGGGGTGTTGGCCCACTTGGGGAAGGCTTCCTTGGCAGCGGCCACGGCGGCGGCGATTTCCTCAGCGCCCCCGCTGGCTACTTCACCGATGGCCTCCATGGTGGCTGGGTTGTAGTTGACGAAAGTCTCTTTGCTTTCGACTTCCTGGCCGTTGATCCAGTGCTTGATCATCTTGTTCATGCCTCTTGTTGCTTGCGGGCGAAGCCCTTGCTTTCGAAGAAATCGGCTTCGCTGACGATTCGGTTGACCAGGCGGCCCACGCCTTCCACTTCCACCACCACTTCATCGCCCGGCACCACGTCGGCCAGGCCCTCCGGCGTGCCGGTGGCGATCATGTCGCCCGGCTGCAGGGTCATGAAGCTGGAGAAGTATTCGATCAGGTAGGGGATGTCGAAAATCATGTCCGCGGTGGTGCCCTCCTGCTTCAGCTCGCCGTTCACCCAGGTGCGCAGCTTCAGCTTCATCGGGTCGGCCACATCGGCAGCGTCGACGATCCACGGGCCGACCGGGGTGGTGGCGTCGCGGTTCTTCACCCGCAGGTTGGGGCGGTAGTAGTTCTCGAGAAAATCGCGGATGGCGTAGTCATTGCAGACCGTGTAGCCGGCCAGGTAGGCGAGGGCGTCTTCGCGCTTCACATTGCGCGCCGGCTTGCCGATCACCGCCACCAGCTCGCACTCGTAGTGCATGTAGGCGACGTTGTCCGGGCGCCAGGTGACCTGGTTGTGGCCGGTATAGGTGCCCGGCGACTTGATGAAGGCCAGCGGCTCGGTGGGTGCCTTGAAGGCCAGTTCGGCAGCGTGGTCGGCGTAGTTCAGGCCGAGGGCGAACATGCTGCCGGTGGCTGGCGGCAACCACTGGACCTGATCCTCGGCCAGCAGGCGGCCATCGGCGAGGCGTACGGCGTTGTCGTCCTCCACGATCACGGCGTGGACTTCGCCCTGGTAACGGATGCGTGCGTGTTTCATCTCGGGCTCCTTATTCCGCAACCACGGTGTTGGCGAGTCGGCCGAGGCCGGTGATTTCCACTTCCACGAGGTCACCGGGCTGCACGTCGACGCGGCCTTCCGGGGTGCCGGTGATCAGCACGTCGCCCTCGTGCAGGGTCATGAACTCGCTGATCTCCTCGATCAGCCGGGGGATGCCGCGCACCAGGTTGGCGGTGTTGTTCTCCTGGCGCAGTTCGCCGTTGACGAAGAGCTTGAGGGTCAGGGCGTGCGGGTCCTGCACGTCGGCAGCGGGTACGAGTTCCGGACCGATAGGGCAGAAGCCGTCGCGGCATTTGGCCTTCACCGCCGGGCGGTAGTAGCTCTCTTCCGGCAGGCTGAATTCGTTGACGATCACATAGCCGGCCACATGGGCCAGGGCGTCGGCGGCGCTTACGCGGCTGGCGCTCTTGCCGATCACCACGCCCAGGGCCGGCCCCGGTTGCAGGCGCTCGACGCCTTGCGGGTAGATCACCGGCTGGCCGTGGCCGTTGCGGGTGTTCGGGGTCTTGATGAACAGCACCGGCTTGGCCGGCGGCTTCTGGTAGGGCGGTTGCTGGAATTCCTCCAGACGGCTTTCCAGCAGGCCCCGGTAGTTCAGCGCGACGCCGAACAGGGTGCCGGTGGCGACTTGGTCGAGTGCGGGGCGCATGGTCGTCTCCTGTAGCAGAAAAAAGCGGGTGGGCCGTGACAGGAGCGCCACCCGAAACGAGGATTTCGTTAATGTGTTAACGTTATATTTAACATGTTAATGATCGTCAAGCCTTGCGTCTTCACCTTCCGTCATCGAAGGTGTGCGAAGGCAACGGAGAAAGGTCGTCATGGCAGAGCGCCAGCCCATTCCCAACATCAATATCGGCCAGGTCTACGACCAGCGGTACGCCGACGCCGAGGTGCACTACGAGGCCCTCGGCAAGCTCGCGGATTTCTTCGGTCGCAACATGCCGGTTCACCGCCACGACCGCTTCTTCCAGGTGCATTACGTGAAGAGTGGTGCGGTGCGGGTCTACCTCGACGAGCAGCAATACCGTCAGGAGGGGCCGCTGTTCTTCCTCACGCCACCGACCATCCCTCATGCCTTCGTCACCGAACAGGATGCCGACGGCCATGTGCTTACTGTGCGTCAGCAGCTGGTCTGGTCATTGCTGGAAGCGGGGCAGGGCCTGGCCGATGGGCAGCAGATTTCGCCGGTGTGTGTGGCATTCGCTGAACTGGGAGAGGAGTTGCGCGAAGAGGTGCAGCGTCTCGACTTGCTGTTCGACCAGCTGCGCAGCGAATTCGCCGCCAACCGGCCGGGGCGCGAGGAGGCGCTGTCGGCGCTGACCCGCCTGATCTTCATCAGCCTGTTGCGCCTCTCGGCCCGTTCACTCAAGGCCCAGCCGGCGCGCCACGAGGACCTGCAGGTGTTCCATCGCTTCAATGGCCTGATCGAAGGGCATTACCGCGAGCACTGGTCGCTGGCGCAGTACGCTGGACAGATGGGGGTGACCGAGGCGCGTCTCAACGATATCTGCCGGCGCATTGCCGACCTGCCGTCCAAGCGCCTGATCCACGACCGGGTGATGCAGGAGGCCAAGCGCCTGCTGCTGTTCACCGGCAGCTCGGCCAACGAGATCTGCTACCTGCTGGGTTTCAAGGACCCGGCTTACTTCAGCCGCTTCTTCGCCCGCAATGCTGGCATGACCCCGAGCGACTATCGCCAGCGCAAGGCTGAAGACAAGGAAGAGGCCTGGCGCTGAGATGGCCCAGGTGGGTTCGGATTCCAGCCGGTTGAAGCCGATCGGGTAGGGTGCGCCGTGCGCACCGCCGGTTTGACCTGGTGCCGCAGCGGAACTCGGAATCGGTGCGCACAGCGCACCCTACGATCCAGGTCCGTGTATCCATGTGGGTTCGAATTCATTCGAAAAAGGGCCGCGAAGCGGCCCCCGAACGCCGATCTGTTGGTTACCACAACGCCAGCGTGTACCCCAGGATGATGCGGTTCTCGTCGAGATCCTGGGTCAGCCCATCCCCGGAACGGAAGGTGACGTTGCGCAGGCGGATGTTGAAGCCGCGCAGGCTTCCGCTCTGTATGACGTAGGCCAAGTCAGTGTCGCGCTCCCACTCGCGGCCGTCGCGCACGGCGCCCTGTTCCACGCCATCGCCGCTGATGTAGCGGGTCATGAAGCTCAATCCCGGAATTCCCAGGCTGGCGAAGTCGTAGTCGTAGCGCACCTGCCAGGAGTCTTCCTCGGGCTTGGTGAAGGTGTTGAACGTCACGAGGTTGACCACGTAGGGATCGCCGCCGGTCAGGAAGGGGAAGGCGCTGTCGCCGGACAGTTGTTGCCAGGCCACCGAGAAGCGTTGGGCGCCGGCGGTGAGGCTGAGCATGCCGTTGAAGTTGCGGTTATCCACACGTCCTGCCTTGCCGGCGCCGCTGTCCCGGCTGTCGAAGTAGCGCAGGTCGCTCTTCAGGCTCATGCCCTCGCCCAGGGGCAGGGTATGCACCAGGCCGGCGAAGTGCTGGCGGTAGATGTCTTCCAGTTCCGAGGTGTAGGCGGTCAGGGCGAGGCTCTGGTCCAGCGCCCAAGTGCCGCCGGCGAAGTCGAAGTGGTCGCTGGTCTGGCCGGCGAAACCGATGTCGTCACGACTGGAGGAGTCCCGCAGGTTGGTTTCGGTGAGGCGCCCTGCGTTCAGGGTCAGGCCGTCGAATTCCTGGCTGGTGAGCATGCCGCCGGAAAAGGTGGAGGGCAGCAGGCGGGTGTCGTTGTACATGGCTATCGGCAGGGTGGGCATCAGGGTGCCCAGGCGCAGGGTGCTCTTCGAGGCGCGCAGCTTGGCGGTCAGGCCCAGCTCGCTGTAATCGTCCACCGGCTCCTTGCTGGTGGGGCCGAAGGGCAGCAGGCCGGTGCCGCGTCGGTCGCGACTGGAATCCAGCTTCACCCCCAGTTCCCCCAGGGCGTCCAGGCCGACGCCGATGGTGCCGTCGGTGAATCCGGACTCGAAGCGGGCGATGAAGCCCTGTCCCCATTCGGCAGCCTTGGACTGGGGCGCTCCTTCCTGGCGGAAGTCGCGGTTTAGGTAGACGTTGCGCAGCTCGAGGCTGGCCTTGCTGTCGCCGGCGAAATCGGCCGAGGCGTGGACGCTGCATGCGAGTGCCAGCACGGTGATGGCGTGGCGGGGAAGGGCGCGGGACGGATGGGGCCGGGTCATTGTTCTTATCTCCTTTTGGCCGTTGTGTGGGCTCCAGGCCGCTTCAGCGGCCAATGGCGGAGCGGATTGTTAGCATTTGATTAACATTTTAACAATATTGTTTTTGCTTATCCCTGCCACGCTCACTTTCCAGATGCTGGTCCGTGGATTTCGTTTTTTATTTGTAACCTATTGATATTTATGAATTTAGTTTGATTTTTTGGTGAGCCAGTGACAGGCAGGTCGAGTTGTCTGTGGTTGACAGGGATGTTTTAAAGATTAATGTGTTAACGAGATCTTGAATGTATTAACAAGATCGCCGCCGCCGATGCTGCATCGCGGGTTGGCAGGCGCACATGAGAACAAGAACAACGAGGCTCACCCCCCATGAAGATGTCCAAGCTCGCCGTCCTCTTCGCTGCCGCCTGCACTTGCGCTGCGGCCCTCGCGGAAACCACCTACACCCTCAAGGTCGCTCACTTCCTTCCCGCCAACTCCAATGCCCAGCGCAACATCATCGAACCCTGGTGCCAGCAGCTCGGCGAGGAATCCGCCGGACGCATCAAGTGCCAGTTCTATCCATCGATGCAGTTGGGAGGAACGCCAGCCAAGCTGGCCGACATGGCCCGCAACGGTGTTGCCGATATCGTCTGGACCGCGCCGGCCTATTCGGCGGGCAAGTTCCCGCGCATCGAAGCCATGGAGCTGCCGTTCATGCTTCCGCCCGGCGCCAGGGCGAGCAATCCGATCATCTGGCAGTACTACGAACAGTTCGCCCGCGATGACTTCAAGGGCTACAAGGTGCTGTCCGTGCACGGTGACGGCGGCATGGACATTCACACCCGCGGCAAGGGTGTCGCCACCCTGGAGGACCTGAAGAGCCTCAAGCTGCGCGCCTCCAGCCGCACGGCCGCGAGGCTGGTCGAAGCCCTCGGCGCCACTCCGGTGAGCATGCCGCCGGCACAGATGACCGAATCCATCTCCAAGGGTGTCGTCGACGGTGCGCTGGCCTCCTGGGAAGTGGTGCCGCCGACCAAGCTGGACGAGGTGACCGATCACCACTCGGCCATTCCTGCTGGCCAGCCGGCGTTCTCCTACACCGTGCTGGCACTGCTGATGAACGAGCGCAAGTTCAACAGCCTGCCCGAGGACCTGCGCGCCATCATCGAGCGCAACAGCGGCCCGGCCCTGAACGAACGCTTTGCCATCGCCTGGGACAAGGCCCTGGACGAAGCCCGCACCCGCACGCCTTCCGACCAGATAGTCGCCATCGACGCAACCGCCTACGGCGTGATGCGCCAGGCCGCTGCGCCGGTAGCCGACGACTGGGCCAACGCCGCCACCGAGAAGGGCCTCGACGGCAAGGCGCTGCTTGAAGGCGCCCGGTCGCTCTCCAGCAACGCCCGGTGATCGATCATGAACGAGTCCCTGTCCTTCGAGTCTTCCCCCGCCGAGGGGGTTGGCCTGGCCAGCCGGGCGCTGCAGCGTACCGCCCAGGGGTTCGCCCTGGGGGGCGGCTGCATCCTGCTGGCCCTGGTGGCCATGTCGCTGGTCTCGATCATTGGCCGCAAGCTGTTCGCCACACCCATTCAGGGTGATATCGAGCTGATGGAGATAGGCGCGGCGGTCGCCATTGCCGCGTTCCTGCCGCTCTGCGAATTGCGTGGCCAGCACATCAAGGTGGACGCCTTCACCCTGAAGCTGCCGGTTCGGGTCCAGGCCTGGCTGGACGCCAGTGCCCATTTCCTGTGCCTGCTGGTTGCGCTGGTGCTGGCCTGGCGCACCAGCCTGCAGGTGCTGGAAAGCCGTGAATACGGCGAAGTCTCCACGCTGCTCTCGGTGCCGCTGTGGATACCGCTGCTGGGCATCGTCCCGAGCCTCCTGCTGCTGGCGGTCACCGCCTGCGCCCGAACCCGTCAATGCCTCACCCGGGAGCAACGTCCATGAGCGGTCTCAGTCTCGGCCTGTTGGCGCTGGCCGCCACCTTCACGCTGCTGGTGCTGCGGATACACATCGGCCTGACCATGATGGTCGGCGGCGCCCTGTGCTTTCTCGCCGTGAACGATGGTGACCTCTCCGCGCTGCTGTTCAGCCTCAACAACCTGGCCTGGTCGCGCCTCTCCAACTACGACCTGGCGGTGATCCCGCTGTTCGTGCTGATGGGCCAGTTCGCCACCCATGGCGGCCTGTCCAAGGCGATATTCCGCTGCGCCGCAGCCTTCGTCGGTCATCTGCGTGGTGGTATCGGCATGTCCGCCATCGGCGCCTGCGCCGGTTTCGGTGCCATCTGCGGCTCGTCGCTGGCCACCTCGGCAACCATGAGCCAGGTGGCGCTGCCGGAACTGCGCCGGCACAACTATTCCGGGCGTCTGGCCACTGCCACTGTGGCAGCGGGCGGCACCCTGGGCATCCTCATCCCGCCGTCGGTCCCGCTGATCATCTACGCGGTGCTCACCCAGGAATCCATCGCCAAGCTGTTCGTCGCCGCCGTGGTGCCGGGCCTGCTGGCAGCGGTCGGCTACCTGGTCGTGGTACGCCTGATGGTGGCGCGGGAGCCGGAGGGTCATAGCCGTAGCGAACCGGCCAGTGCCGCCGAACGATTCAAGGCGTTCCTCCAGGTGCTGCCTGTACTGGGCGTGTTCCTGGTGGTGATCGTCGGCATCTACGGCGGTTGGGCCAACCCCACCGAAGCGGCTTCCATCGGCGCCGCGGCCTGTGGCCTGCTGGCATTCTTCCAGGGCGGCATGCGGGGCGCCGGACTGCGCCAGAGCCTGCTGGGCACTGCCGAAACCACGGCAATGATCTTCCTCGTGCTGCTGGGTGCCGACCTGTTGAACTCCGGCCTGGCGCTGACCCAGATGCCCACCGAACTGGCCGAATGGGTCAAGCAGAGCGGGCTCGCCCCCATGCTGGTGCTCTGCGCCATCCTGCTGCTGTACCTGTTGCTGGGCTGCGTGATGGACTCCCTGGCGATGATCCTGCTGACCATCCCGATCTTCTACCCGGTGATCATGGGCCTGGATTTCTATGGCCTCACCGAAGTCCAGAAGTCCATCTGGTTCGGCATCCTTGCGCTGATGGTGGTGGAGATCGGCCTGATCCACCCGCCGTTAGGCATGAACCTGTTCATCGTCAACAAGGTGGCGCGCGACGTGCCCTACCTGGAAACCGCCAAGGGCGTGCTGCCGTTCCTCGCCTCCGACCTGCTGCGCATCGTGCTGCTGGTCGCCTTCCCCGGCGTGTGCCTCTGGCTGCTGAGCCTGTGATATTCGCGGGCCGCCTTGCGGCCCGTGCCTTTCCTGCCGTTGCGGAGTCCCCGATGACCCAGTCCACCCCACAGGTCGGCCGAAGCCTGATCGTTCTTCTGGCCGCCCTGGTGGCCTTCGCTCCCCTGTCCATCGACATGTACCTGCCCAGCCTGCCGGCCCTGGCGCGGGAGCTGGTGGCCACCGATGCACAGATTCAGCACAGCATCAGCGTGTTCCTGGTGGGCTTGTGCATCGGCATGCTGTTCTACGGTCCGCTGTCGGACCGCTTCGGTCGTCGCCCCTTGCTGCTCGGCGGCATTGCCCTGTACGTGGTCGCCAGTGTCGGCTGTTCATGGGCGGCCAGTGCCGACCAGTTGCTCATATGGCGCGGCCTGCAGGCCCTCGGTGGGGCCGCTGCTTCGGTACTGGCGCGGGCCATCGTGCGCGATCTCTTTCCCTTGCAGCAGGCAGCCCGGGTGCTGTCGCTGATGCACCTGGTGACCATGCTCGCCACGCTGGTGGCGCCCCTGCTTGGCAGTTACCTGATGGAGGTGGCCGGCTGGCGCTCGATCTTCATCGGCCTGCTCGGCTTCGCCACGCTCTGTGGCCTGGCGGTCTGGCTACGGGTGCCGGAGACCCATCAAGGCGAAGCCCGTGGGCACTCCCTGGGCAGCGCGTTCGCTGCCTATCTCTCGATTCTCGGCAACCCGCGCGCGGTGGGGCTGATGCTGTGCATGGAGCTGTCCTTCGCCGGCATGTTCGCCTACATCACCGGCTCGCCCTTCGTCTTCATCGAGCATTTCCGCTTCAGCCCGCAGCAATACGCGCTGTTGTTCGGCGCCAACATCGCCGGGGTGATAGTCGCCACGTTCCTCAACGCCCGCCTGGTGGGGCGTCTAGGTCCGGAAGCCATGTTGCGTCGGGGTTCCCAGGTGTCGGCTCTGGCCGGACTGGCGCTGTTGCTGGCGGCCTGCCTGCCGGCGTCCGGCTGGCCGGCCATTGCGCTGGCGCTGCTGCTGTTTGTCAGCGTCACCGGGATGCTCGGCGCCAACGCCATCGCCAGCCTGATGGCGCTCTTCCCGCAGCGTGCCGGTGCCGCCGCCGCCCTGGCAGTGGCCGGGCAGTTCGGCCTCGGCGCCCTGGCCAGCTTTCTGGTGGGCGTGCTGCATGACGGCTCGCCAATGCCCATGAGCCTGGTGGTCGCCCTCTGCGGGGTCGGCGCTTTTGTGTCCTTGCGCCTGGCCGTACGCACCGGTGCGAGCCCAGCAGGCATAGCCGACCGGTAGGTTGGGTAGAGCGAAGCGAAACCCAACGGGCGAGGGTAGATCCAGCTCCTGTGGGTTCGAATTCATTCGAAAAAGGGCCGCGAAGCGGCCCCTGGGCGAGCATTCAATTTACCCGGTGACCGGTTCTGCACCCCCCTGGCGATTGAAATCGCCCCCACAGGAGAATGTGCTGCCATCGTGCCCCTACGGTGCGCGGCCGAATGCCTCCGCCATCTCGCCGATCAATCGGCTCTGCAACTGGCGCTGGGCTTCGCCGGGCTGTTGCAGGCCGATGAAGTCGCACAGCGGGTCCTGGACCTCGGTGCGGATGCCGGACAGTTCCTCCATCACCGCCAGACCACAGAAGGGCACGTAGGCTTCGGCATAACCGCCTTCGTGGACCAGTACCAGGCGGCCCTGGCACAAGCGCTCGGCGGCGTCGCGGACCAGGCGGGTCATGGCGCGGAAGCTGTCGCTGTGCAGCAGCATGCGCGCCAGCGGGTCCACGGCGTTGGCGTCGTAGCCGCAGGCGACCACGATCAGCTCCGGCTCGAAGCGTTCCAGGGCCGGAATCACGATTCGCTCCATGGCTTCGAGGTAGGCCTCATGGCCACTGCCGGCGAGCAGCGGGATGTTGATGTTGGTGCCCAGCCCCGCCCCTTCGCCGCGATCGTCCGTACCGCTGTAGCCTGGCGGGAAGCAGCCGTCCTGGTGCAGGGAGATGGTCAGCACGTCAGGCCGGTTGTAGTAGACCGCCTGTGTGCCGTTGCCGTGGTGCACGTCCCAATCAATTACCGCCACCTTGCCCAGCCCGTGACGGGCTTTGGCCGCTTCGATGGCAACCGGAATGTTGGCCAGGAAGCAGAAGCCCATGGCCTGGTCCGGCAGGCAGTGGTGACCCGGCGGGCGCGACAGGGAATAGGCGTTGTCGGCTTCGCCCTTGAGCACGGCATCCACCGCCGCCATGGCGAGGCCAGCGGAGAGCTTGGCGATCTCGTAGCTGCCCGGGCCGATGGGCGCGTGCTCGCCGAGGTTGCCGCCGCCGGCGTCGCTCAGGGCCTTGAAGCGTTTCAGGTAGTGCTCCGGATGCACACGCAGCAGGTCCTCGTCGCTGGCGGCCGGGGCGCTGCGCAGATCGAGCCGGGTGGTGAGGCCGGAGACATCCATCAGGTTCTTCAGGCGGCGCTTGGTTTCCGGGGATTCGGCGTGGCCGGCAGCCGAGGGCGGCTGCACCCAGCCTCCCACCGGAAGGATCAGGGCGTGCTGGCTGGCGCTGTGCCAGAGGGACAGTTCGTCGAAGAAGAAGGCACTACGGCGACTCATGGTGAGTTACTCCTTGGCTTACAGGGATTGGGCGGTGGTGAGGGAAGCGGGGCGCAGGCGGCTGCCGAGGGTGGCGAGCAGGGACAGGGTGGTCAGGGTGCCGGCGGCCAGAAGCAGGGATCGGAAGTCGCCGCTGTCGCTGAGCAGGCGGCCCGCCATGGCCGGGCCCAGGGCCAGACCGGCGCCGATGACCAGGTTGCTCAGGCTCATCAGGCGGCCGGATTCATCAAGTTCCACCAGGCTGGCGAGGATGAAGGGCAGCACGTAGGTCCAGGTGAACTTGAACAGCAGGACGGCCACGGCGAAGCGCGCCAGATGGGGCTGGTCGAGCAGCAGCAGGGTGGCGGCCACCATCAGGCCGAAGCCGCTGCACAGCAGTGGCGTGCGCGGCAGGCGCTCGCCGATCAGGGTCGCGCAGCCGGCTCCGGCGATGCCCATGAGGGTGGCGATGGCGAGGATGTCGCCGCTGGCCTGGGCGTTCAGGCCGGCCTGGGCGCCGATGGCCCCGATGAAGGTCCAGACGGCGCTGAGGGCGACATAGAAACCCAGCAGACCGAGGATGGCCGCCACGACTTTCCAGCGTGATGCTGTGCCTCTGCGCGCGATGCGTTCGGGCGCCCGATAGGCCGTTGGGAAGGCGCGTACAAGGGGCAGACCGAGCACCGTCAAGGCGGCCAGCAGCAGGTAACCGACGCCCAGGCCGTAGGCCTCGAACAGGCGTGGCAGCAGGCTCAGACCAATGGCGCCGAGCACCAGTTGGCCCAACACCCAGAAGCCATAGGCGCGGCTCGGATTGGGCAGTGTTGCCGCGCAGGACAGGCAGAGCACCATCAGCGAGCCGCCGGCCAGGGCGGTGACGAAGCGCAGCGCGGCCAGAGGCAGGTGGCTCGCCGTCGCCGCAGAGGCGAGATTGCCGGCGATGAACAGCAGGGCGGCGATCAGCGCCGCGCGGCGGCAGTCGACCCGCTTCAGCCACCAGAAGGAGGGCAGGGTGGCGAGGCTCATGGCGCCCAGTTCGATGGAGAACAGGTTGCCGATCTGCTCCGGGTTCAGGCCCAGCTCGACGGCGAGGCGGGTGGCAATGGCGGGGGCGGTGAGCAGTACCGCCGAGGTGATGGCGGCGAACACGACGATGGCGGCCTGCAGCGCCAGCGGCTGCCTGGATTGGAAGGTCATGGCGATATCTCCTGGATCAGAACACGTGGGCCAGGCGAAGCAGGGCCTGGGCGCCGTGGTAGCCGTTGTCGGTGTCAACGTTGTGGGAGAGGGCGACCATCAGTTGGTTCTGCCGGTCCAGCCAGTGGCCGAGCTCGACACCCAGCTGGGTGTAGCGCTGGTGGGTGTCGTCGAGGGTGCGGTCGTTCAGGCTGAGTTCACCGCCGTCGGCATGCACCAGGCGCAGGGCGCCATAGGTGGCCGGGGTGAAGTCATAGGAGGCGAAGGCTTGCAGGCGATAGAGCGGGTCCTGTTCCAGGTCCATGCCGTAGTAGTCGTCGTTCTTGCCGTAGATCTGGGCTTCGAGGTTGGCTTCCAGCACCCACTTCTCGCCGACGCCCTGGGTGTAGTTGTAATTGAAGGTCAGGCCCCAGCGATTGGCGCCGGGGGATACATCCGGGTTGTTGCCGTGGTACTCGCCCACCGGAACGGTGACCAGGGTCAGCAGGCCGCTGTAGGTGCGGGTGGCCGGGTCGTTGATGATGAACAACGTACCGCCCATCTGCGGGTCGCCGATGCCGCGCTCGCTGGTGTGGCCGGTGGTGCCGGGAAGGCGGGCGTCGATGTCGACGTAGGGCACGATGAACTGCGGCGTGCAGAGGGTGCCGCAGGCATCGGTGAAGAGCACATGGCGGTAGGCCAGGGCGTTGACCTCCAGGTCCGCCTTGCCGGTGCGGTCGGCCGGGCCGTGGAAGTCGTTGGCGCGATTGGTGGGCAGGTAGAGCACGCCGAGCTGGGTGCCCGAGGGGGCGGAGAAGAAGTCGCGGGCGTTCATGTCGGCGGCCTGCGCGGCGAGGGGCAGCAGCACGCTGCCGAGGAGGGCGTGACGGAAGGAGCGGGTGCGGGTCATGGGCGTTGCATCTCTTTTTCTGGGTGCGGTGGGTTTCTTCGGGCAAGGCGCCGCCCTGCCGCCCATGTGGGGCAGCCGGAGTTCAGGCGGCTGGGAAAGCGGGAATCAGTCGGGTGGCGAGTGGAGGAGGTGGGCGATGCTCGCCTTGTCCTTCACGCCGAGCTTGGAATAGATGGTGCGTATGTGGTGGCGCACGGTATTGGGCGCCAGGCCCAGGTCGCGGGCGATTTCCTTGTAGGTCTTGCCTTCGCCGAAGCGCAGGGCCACGTCGTTTTCGCGCGCGCTGAGCTGCTGCAGCGGGCTGTGGCTGCGCGCGGCGAGCAGATACAGGTCGCCCACCGCGGAGACTTCCAGCAACAGGCGCTCACCCTGATAACCCTCGGGGCTGATGCTCTCGGGCAACTGCGGACCGGTCCAGTCGGGCCACTCGGTGAGCAGCAGGTCGACGAAGCCGCGCTCGGCACAATGCAGGGTGCCGCGTCCATCGCATACGGCCAGCGCGAGGTTGCGCGGGTTGGACAGGCTTTCCCGCTTGGCCACCAGGGTGCGGATCTGGTTGGCCGAGACGGCGGCGGCGAGGTGCCGCATCAACTGGTCCATCAGCAGTTGATCCTGGTCGTTGAAGGGGGCGGACGTCGGCGAGCGGTAGAGGGTCAGGTGGTCTACCAGGCCGGTCTGCGGGTCGGAATGGATGACGCAGAGGAACTCACGGAAGCCGTGGCGCTCCCCCAGCCATCGCAGGCCTGGTGTGCTGTTGGCGCTGTCGACGATCACCGCCTTGTCGGGCGTGGCGCTGACCAGGCCGACGGTCACGTCCTCGTGGCGGATCGACTGCCAGTCTTCCAGGTAGTGCGGCGGTAGGTTGAACAGGTGCGAGCTGTGTTCTTCCGGCAGGCCGTCGATCATCGCGGCGCGGCCCCACCAGGCCTTGTCGAAGGGCAGCAGCTGCTGGAGCTGCGTCAGTGCAAGAGCGTGGAAGCGCTCGATGGACCTGTCCCTGGCCAGGCGCTGGAGTTCCAGCACGGTGTTGCTGAATGCCTCCAGCAATGCGGTGGTGATCGTTCGATCAGCCTGGTCGTTCCTGCTCATGCGGTATCCCCGGGTGCGACGTTGTTTTTGTTCTGTCACAGGTTCGAGTCATGGCCTTTCGTCTTTGCGACGGGGCAGGGCCTGGAGCGAGTATCAGGTTCGCGTGAAGGAGCCGCCATCCTACAGATGCAGGATAGGGTCAGCGCGGGCCCTCGCTGCTCGCGGCAATATCCCGGCCCAGCAGGCGCTGGCGCGGAAGCAGCCAGGCGCAATAACCGAGCAGCAGCACGCCGGCGCCGGCCATGGCGGCAGGTGCACCGAAGTGTTCGGCGAGTACGCCCGCCAGCAGTCCGCCGATGGCGTCGAAGCCGAATCGCGTCGAGGTGTAGAGCGACACGACGCGCCCCCTCAGGCGCTCCGGGGCCAGGCTCTGCAAGAGGATATTGGTGCCGACGTTGCAGTTGGTGATGGCGAAGCCGAGCACGGCCATGGCCAACAACGAGAGGGCCAACTGCCGGCTGGCGGCGAAGGCCAGCAATCCCGCACCTCCGGCCAGGGCGCAGGCCATGATGCTCCTGACCAGGCTTGGCAGGGCGTGGCGATTGGCGAGGAACAGCGTGCCCAGCAATGAGCCAAGGCCTGCCGCCCCCCAGAGCCAGCCGAGCGTTCGTGCGTCACCATTGAAGATGTCCTTGGCAAACACCGGGAGCAGCACGGCGTAGCTGGAGGCGGTGAGGTTGACCACCAGCACGCTGAGCATCATCAGGCGGATGGTTGGCCTGCCGGCGACATAGGCCAGCCCTTCACGGAACACATCCCCGGTGGAGCCGGCGGCGCGCGGCGTGGGCGCCATGCGGATCACCAGCAGCCCCGCCGCCAGCCCCAGATAGGAGAGAGCGTTGAGGGCGAAGCAGGCCGCCTCGCTGGTGAATCCCAGCAGCAGGCCGGCCAGGGGCGGACCAACGAAGCGCGAACTGTTGAACAGCATGGCATTGAGCGCCAGGGCGTTGGGCAGGTCTTCCTTGCCGCTGACGAACTGGCTCAACAGCGACTGCCGCAGTGGGGTATCGAAAGCGTTGAGGACGCCCAGCAGCGCGGCCATGACGACGATCAGCGTCGGCCCGATCAGGTCGCTGGCAGTAAGTGCCGCGAGGGCGATGGCCTGAAGGCCGAGCAGGCCCTGCACGCCGATCAGCAGGCGGCGCTTGTCATGGCGATCGATCCAGGCACCGGCCAGCGGGCCCACCAGCAATTGCGGCAACAGCGACGCGAAGGTGGTGATGCCGAGCAGGGCAGCCGAGCCGGTGAGGCGATAGATCAGCCAGGCGAGGGCGACCTGTTGCAGCCAACTGCCCAGGGTGGAAACGGCCTGGCCGGCGAAGTACAGACGGAAGTTGCGGTGGCGCAGGGCGCGGATGGCGGCGGGCCAGGGGCGGGAATCAGGCATTGGGGCAGCCAAGAGCAGGCGAAAGAAGAATGTTAATATCTTAACGTACTTCCCCGTGCCCCCGGCGCCTATTTCCATAACCAAGGGTGGACCACGCTCCACCGGTCCACCATTCGAGGCCCGGCATAGAGCCATTGGTGGATGGAAAAGCGCGATTCACGCTAAGTGGCTACGCCGAGTAGGGGAACGGATGGAGCCTCAAATGCGCCCGAACGCCAAGGTCGGCACGTCCACGATGCTCGACCCGCCATCGGCCACCAGGCTGGCGCCAGTGATGATGGAGGCTTCGTCCGAGAGCAGGAAGCGGCAGACGCTGGCGATTTCCTCCGGCTTGGCCGGGCGGCGCAGTGGCACCTCGGCGGTAACTCGCGCATAGGCCGCGTCCAGGTCTTCGCCATGGCGCTCCATCAACGGCTGCATCTCGGCGTCGGCCATGGGCGTGCGCACCCAGCCCGGGCAGACGGCATTCACCCGCACGCCTTGCGGGCCGTAGTCCCGGGCCAGGGAGCGGGTGAGGCCGAGGAGGGCGTGCTTGGCGGTGGTGTAGCCGCAAACGCCTTCGCCGGCCGCCAGGGCGGCGATGGAGGCCATCAGCACCAGGGCGCCGCGCCGCTGTAACAGCAGCGGCAGGCAGGCGCGGGCGGTGTAGAAGGCGCTGTCCAGGTTGGCGCGCATTGCCGCCTGCCAGTCCTCGTCCGAGGTTTCGGTGGCGCTGCCCAGGCCATGGCCGCCGGCGTTGGCGATCACCCCGTCGAGGCCACCGAAGCGCTCGCGGATGGCCGGGATGAAGTGGGCCCAGTCGGCGCTGCTGGCGGCATCCCCGCAGAGCACCAGGCCGCCGGTCCCGGCGGCTACGTCCTCCAGCGGTTCGCGACGTCTTCCCACCAGCACCAGTTGCGCGCCGTCGCGGGCGAGACGTTGTGCACAGACCGCGCCTATGCCACTGCCGGCTCCGGTGATGAGCACGGTGCGGCCCTTCACAGCGGATACTCCGTGCGGTTCAGCACGCTGCAGTGGGAACTCACCGGGAAGTTCGACAACTGGCCGAAGTCGCCGCCGGCATAGCCGCAGATCTTGCCGTCGCTGCGATGGTGCTGCAGGTCGATCAGCACCACGCCGAGGGTGGGGATGATCTTCTCCCGCCAGACGAAGAGGTAGAGCGACTCGGCGATCTTCAGCGTGTGGCAGCGGTCGGTGTCCGCCAGGCCTTGTTCGACGCCCTTCAGGCACTGCCAACTGTAGAAGTTCTCGTTGAGGTAGAGGTGCTCGTAGACCTCGCTGGGGCTGTAGCGGTAGAGGTTGCGCAGGCCTACCAGCTCGAGACTCGGCGCGTGGGGGCAGGCGCCTTCGCGCCAGGGGCGATCGAGGCTGCCGTGGAGGAATTCCGCCTTCACCGACGTCAGCTCGCCACCGGCGAGGGCCTTGCCGAACAGGTCGCCCCGGCATTCCGCCTCGCTGGGCATGCGCCCGAGCACGGCGGTGAAGGCGGCGTTGGTGATATCCAGCACCAGGCTCACCGAGACCGTGCGGCCGTTCTCCTGCTTGAGGAAGTCCACCAGGTACAGACCCTCGCGCACCGACGTGGCGCGGTAGGGGGCCTCGCCGCCGCTGCCGTCCTGCAATGACCAGGCGAGCTGCTCGGCGCCGAAGCGATGCTCGATCCGCCAGCCGTTGGCGAAGTGCAGGGTGAAGGTGCGGTCGGCAAGGTCCGCCAGGCTGGGCAGGATGAAGGCTTCCGGGGCGAAACCGTCGGCGAGGGCGCCGACAGTGATCCATTCGGGTTGGGTAGTCATGGCTCATCTCCGTGGGTTGGGATGGCGCCATGCTCGGTCGGATGGGGGTGGGGCGGTATCAACCGGAAGGTGGAGGCGGCACGTTCAGATCGCAGGATGGGTGGAGCTTGCGATACACATCGGTCTGACACGGTGATTGATAGGTTTTGCTCAGCTTGCGGAACGCCGCCCGCCCCATCCTACGGGAAGAGCTTTCTCACCAATTCTGTACGGCTGCGTGCACCGGTCTTGCGGAACAGGTGGATAAGGTGGGTCTTCACCGTGGCCAGCCCCATGTCGAGCTGCCGGGCGAGGTCCTTGTTGGACAGGCCTTCGCGTAGGAGCAGGGCGATTTCCTGTTCCCGAGGCGTGAAGCCGGTCAGCCCATCGTTCTCCGCTGGAGCGTCCGGCAGCTGGCGCACGGCGAGGTCGAGCAGGCCGCGCAGGCCATCCAGGCGCTGCAGTTCATCGGCATCGAAGGGCGGCTGGGTGCCCAGGCGCAACAGGGAGACGCCCGCCACCGGCCGCTGGCGAACATGGGCGATCACCTCGACCACGTCGCGGATGCCATGGCGGACCAGGAAGCCCTGGTAGATGCGCCGCGCATTGTCGGCCTGGCGTGCCATGGCTTCCCGCAGTGACACCACGGCGCGGCGTTCGTCGCGGCAAAGGGCGGGCTGCAGCGGGTCGAAGTCGCGGTAGTGGTCGAGGTAGTCGCGGTGGGTCCGGGCGTCCATACGCAGGAGCTGGAAGTCGCGGGCGCGCAGGTGTGGGTCGACCTGGTAGAAGGCGAAGCAGGAGGCCGGGACCACCCGGCTGAAGGCCTGCAGGCAGTGCAGGCCGAAGTCGTCGTGCATGGCGCTGCTCCCGAAAACGGAGGAGCGCGGCATGGGCCGCGCTCCGAAGGGTTACAGATGGGCCTCTTGGAAACCTATCGCGAGGGCATTGACGATGGTATCGATCTGCTCCTGCTCGATCACCAGCGGCGGCGAGAGGATGATCTTGGTGCCCACCGGGCGCACCATCACGCCGTTGGCGCGGGCGATCTCGGCGACGCGGTTGGCGTAGCCACCCATGGGGTCGATCGGTTCGCGGGTTGCTTTGTCGGTCACCAGGTCCAGGGCCACCATCAGGCCTTTGCCACGTACTTCGCCTACGGCGGCGAAGCGCTCGGTGAAGGAGGCCAGGCTTTTGAGCAGGTAATCGCCCTGCTTTGCCGCGTTGGCCGGCAGGTTTTCCTTCTCGACGATGTCCAGGTTGGCCAGGCCCGCCGCGCAGGCCACCGGATGGCCCGAGTAGGTGTAGCCGTGCATGATCGCGCCGGTGAAGTTGCCGTTGTTGGCGAAGGCCTGCTCGATGCGCTCGTTGACCACCGTGGCACCGAGGGGGATGTAGCCGGAGGAGATGCCCTTGGCCAGGCACATGATGTCGGGCTTCACGCCCCACAGGCGGCTGCCGAACATGGAGCCGGAGCGGCCGAAGCCGGTGACGATCTCATCGGCGATCAGCAGCACGCCGTATTTGTCGCAGACCTTGCGGATCAGCGGCCAGTAATTGGCTGGAGGCACGATCACGCCACCGGCGCCCTGGATCGGCTCGGCGATGAAGGCGGCCACGGTGTCCGGGCTCTGGAACTGGATTTCCCGCTCCAGCAGGTCGGCGCAGATCTGGCCGAGCTCTTCCGGGTCCTGGCTGTAGGGGTTGCGGTAGAGCCAGGGCGTGTCGACGTGGAAGCAGCCCGGCAGCAGCGGCTCGTAGTTGCGACGGAAGACGGTGTTGCCGTTCACCGAGGCGCCGCCGAAGTGGGTGCCGTGGTAGCCCTGGCGCAGGGAAATGAACTTGGTGCGGTCGGCCTGGCCCTGCAGCTTCCAGTACTGGCGGGCCAGCTTGAGGGCGGTTTCCACCGCGTCCGAACCGCCGGAGCTGAAGGCCACGCGGCGCATGCCTTCGGGTTCCAGCATGCCGATCACCTTCGCGGCCAGTTCCTCGGCGCGCGGGTGGCTGATGCCGTCGAACACCTGGAAGTACTCCAGCTCGTCCAGCTGGGCGGTGATGGCTGCCTTGATCTCCGCGCGGCCGTGGCCGACGTTGACGTTCCACAACCCCGCCACGCCATCCACCAGGCGGTTGCCCTTGTCATCGAAGACGAAGCAGCCCTCGCCACGGAGGATGCGGATGGGCTCGCGCTGCTTCATTTCGTTGGGGTGCAGCATGGGGTGCCAGAAGGCGTTGTCGCGGGTGGTCGTGGTCATGTGAATTCTCCTCTAGGGCAGCGATGCAAGCTGCGTGGCTCCATTTGTGCCTCAAGGCGCCGCCGATTACTTGCACCTGCCTGCCAGCGGGCTTGCCTTTTCCTGCCAGCGCGCCTGGCAGCCATTGGCAAGTCCGGCGGCAGCCAGGATCAAGATCGTTCACCGGGCTTGGCGCACAGTGCCTCTCGACTATCCGAGATACCCGGTCGCTGCGGCGGCCGTGCGAGAAGAGGAACCGAGATGAGCATTGCCCTTGACCCCCGTGTGGCGGCCTTTGTCCAGGCCCGCCACGGCCTGTTGATCGACGGGCAGTCCCGTCCCGCGCTGTCCGGCGCCGAAATGGCGGTGCACAACCCGGCCACGGGTGAGGAGCTGGCGCGAGTCGCCGTGGCCGCCAAGGCCGACGTGGACCTGGCGGTCGCCGCTGCGCGCCGCGCCTTCGAGGGAAGCTGGGCTGCCCAGCGCCCGGCGGACCGTGAGCGCCTGCTGTTGAAGCTGGCCGACCTGCTGGAGGTCCATGGCGAAGAGCTGGCGCAACTGGAAACCCTGAACAACGGCAAGTCGATCAATCTGTCCCGTGCCATCGAAGTGGGTGCGGGTGTGGAATACACCCGCTACATGGCCGGCTGGGCCACCAAGATCGAAGGCAAGAGCCTGGATGTCTCCATCGGCGCCATTCCCGGCGGCAAGTACCGCGCCTACACGGTGCCGGAACCGGTGGGCGTCGTGGGCGCCATCGTGCCCTGGAACTTCCCGCTGATGATGGCCCTGTGGAAGGTCGTACCGGCCTTGGCCTGCGGCTGCACCGTGGTGCTGAAGCCGGCGGACGAGACGCCGCTCACCGCCCTGCGCCTGGGCCAGCTGTGCCTGGAAGCGGGTATTCCGCCGGGTGTGGTGAACATCGTCACTGGCGTGGGTGCCGAGGCCGGCGCGGCGCTGGCAGCGCATCCGGGTATCGACAAGCTGGCCTTCACCGGCTCCACCCCGGTGGGCAAGCTGATCGGTCATGCGGCGGTGGAGAACATGACCCGCTTCACCCTGGAGCTGGGTGGCAAGTCGCCGGTGATCGTGCTCGACGACACCGCTCTGGACAACGCCGCCGCCGGTGCTGCCGGGGCCATCTTCTTCAACCAGGGGCAGGTGTGCACCGCCGGTTCGCGTCTCTACGTGCAGCGCAAGTCCTTCGACCAGGTGCTGGAGCGCCTCCACGGCATCGCCGGTTCACTCAGCATCGGGCCGGGGCTGGACCCGAGCGCGCAGATCAACCCGCTGATTTCCGCCAAACAGCAGCGCCGGGTGCTGGGCATGATCGACAGCGGCCGGGCCCAGGGCGCCAGCGTCATTTGCGGTGGCGAGGCGCATGGTGAGCAGGGCTTCTTCGTCAAGCCGACGGTGATCGCCAATGTGCGTCCGGACATGCAGGTGGTGCGCGAGGAAATCTTCGGCCCGGTGCTGGTCGCCACCGCGTTCGACGAGATCGATGAAGTGGTGCGGCTGGCCAACGATTCCCCCTACGGGCTGGCGGCGAGCATCTGGTCCAACGACCTGAAGCAGGTGATGGGCCTGATCCCGCGCCTGAAGGCCGGCACCGTCTGGGTCAACGCCCACAACCTGCTGGACCCGTCCATGCCCTTCGGCGGTTTCAAACAGTCCGGCATCGGCCGCGAGATGGGCCATGCGGCCATCGAAGCCTTCACCGAAAACAAGTCCGTGTGCATCGCCTACTGAGCGACGTCCCCTGCATCTATCCGTGAGGAATACAAGAATGAACAAGACCTCCGCCAACGGCCTTGACATGGCGACCCCGGCTTCGGCCGGCGCGTCCGTCCGGCCAGCGAAGAAGCCCCTGGGTTTCGCCACCATGATCGCCATTTGTATCGGTGTCGTGGTGGTGCAGGGCGCGATGATGTCGGCGTTGCAGGGCCTGGGCTTTGGAGGCCTTGGCTTTATCGCTGCCTTCGCCGTGGCCTTCATCCTGGCGCAGTGCTATGTGCAGAGTTTCGCCGAGCTGTCTCTGATGTTTCCCCAGGCAGGGACCCTGGCGACCTACACGCAGAAAGCCATCGGCCACTTCCCGGCCATCGTCGCCGTGTTCTCAGGTTACGTGATCGTGGCGATGTTCGGGCTCTCCGCCGAGCTGCTGCTGGTGGATGCGATCCTCGACAAGCTGTTCCCCGGCGTGTTCCCCGCGACGCTGGTGCCGCTGTTCATCCTGGTCGTACTCGCGGTGCTGAACATCCTCGGTACCGACGTGTTCGCCAAGCTGCAGAACGTCTTCACTTTCGCCATGGTGGCTGCCTTGCTGCTAGTGGGCCTGAGCGCCGTGGGCGGGCTAGCCGAAGCACCGGCGGCGAACTTCGTGCCGGATGTGAACTGGGGGTGGGGAGGCGTTCTCGACGGCAGCTTCATCGGTCTGGTTGCGCTGGCCATGTGGCTGCTGGTGGGGGCTGAGTTCATCTGCCCGCTGATCGGTGAAGTGCGTCGGCCGGAGCGCAATATCCCGCGTTCGATGATGCTCTCGCTGACCATCACCTTCACCCTGTTCGTGCTCTTCTGCATTGGCGCCAGTCGCTACCTGTCGGTAGAAGACCTGACCACCTCACCGCTACCGTACCTGGACTATGTGTTCGCGGTATTCGGCAAGGGCGCGGTGATCATCGCCACGGTGATGGCGCTGACCGCCACCTGCTCCACCGTCAACACGGTGCTGGCGGCGGTGCCGCGCATGCTGTGCGGCATGGCTGAGAACGGCCAGGCCTTCCCGCAGATGAAGGTGCTGCACAAGCGCTTCGGCACGCCGTGGATCGCCATTGTTTTCGTAGCGATCATCATTGCCCTGCCGTTCCTGCTGATGGGGCCGGATTCGATCATCACCCTGCTGATCGCCGCGTCCACCAGTTGGCTACTGGCCTACATCATCGCCCACGTCAACGTGATGGTTCTGCGTCGCCGCCACCCCGACCTGCCACGCCCCTACAAGTCGAAGCTCTACCCGCTGCCGCAGATCGTCGGCATCCTCGGCATGGGCTACATCGCCCTGAACAACTCGCCGTCGCCAGAGATGACGCAAACGGTTTACCTGTTGACCGGTGCCGTGCTGGGAGTGGTGAGCCTGATCGCCCTGGCGTGGGTCAAGCTGGTGATGAAGCGTAAGCTCTTCGAGCCGGACATCTGAGTCCTGCTGCGGATGGCAGAAGGGTCGCATAGCGGCCCTTTTTTGTGCCCGCATCCTTCAGGCGGAGATGGCTTGTTGCTACATGATTAACATGTTAATTATGTAGCCATAATGACAAGGCCGGCTTCAGCCCGCTCCCGAGGTGTCCGATGGTTCCCCACGCTGTCCGCTCCCACGATTTCGATTCCTGGCTCCGTTCCCTGCAAGGCGTTTGTGGCCGCTTCGAGTCGCGCCCGGCACTCAGTCATGGCCTGTTCATCGGCGAGATAGCCCGCCAGGACCTTTCCGGCCTGGAAGTGGCGCAGATCCGCACCAATGCGGGGTCGATCAGCCGCCAGCGCACGTCCATCGACCAGGATGACGACCGTCACTGCTTCCTCATCGTCCAGCGCAGCGGCCGTGCCGAATTGCGCCAGAACGGTGAAAGCGTCGAGCTTGGCCCCGGCGAAATGGCCCTCATGGATTCGGCCCGCGCCTGCGAAATTCTCCCCCATGGCCTGATCGAACACGCTTCCTTCCACCTCTCCCGCGAAGACGTATGCCGGCATATGCCAGAAGGGCGGCCGACGTTCGGCAAGCTCTCCCAGCACTGCGCCAGCGGCCGTGTCCTGCGCACCCTGGTGGAGCAGATCTGTGGCGGCGAACTGGATCATTGCGCCGGCCTGGAGGAGGGCGATGCGCTTCAGGAAGCGCTTATCGCGCTGCTGGCGCCGACCTTGCGGCAACAGGCCGGGCAGACCACCAGCGAACTCGACGGCTCCCACAATGCCGGCATGCGCAGCCTGGCCCAGCAACTGATCGACCAGTCGCTTTCGGAGCCCGGCCTGACGCCGTTGGCCTTGGCCAGGCAACTGAACATCTCCGTACGCCAGCTCTACCGCCTGTTCGAGGACCAGGGCGACAGCGTCTGTCGCTTCATCCAGCGCGCCCGCCTGAAGCGCAGCGCCGCCGACCTGGCCAATCCGCGTCTGCGGAACGAGTCCATTACCGACATCGCCTTCCGCTGGGGCTTTACCGATTCGGCGCATTTCAGCCGCACCTTCAAGAAGCATTTCGAGCAGTCGCCGCGGGATTACCGAGCCAGCGCGTTCGCGGGCTGACGCTGCCCGTAACCGCTGCGGTTGTGGGCTAGGCTGGTTTGACAGCCCCCATCGTCGCGAGGTGTACGCCATGCACGTTCAAGGTCAGCGCCTGCTCAACAAGGTCGCCATCATCAGCGGCGGTGCGGGTGGTTGTGGCGAAGCCGCCAGCCGGCTGTTCGCCGCCGAGGGCGCCAGGGTGGTGATAGTCGACCGCAACGCCGATGCCGCCATGGAAGTGGCCAGGCAGATCAAGGCAGACGGGGGCGAGGCGATTGGCGTGGGGGCCGATGTGTCCCGCGCCGATCAGGTGCGGTCGGCGGTGGCGGCGGGGGAGGCGGCGTTCGGTGGTGCGGATGTGCTGTTCAATCACGCCGGCACGCTGATCGTGAAACCCTTCCTCGATGTGGAGGAGGACGAGTGGGACTGGCTGATGGCGGTCAACGTCAAGAGCATGTACCTGATGACCCGCGCCGTACTCCCGCAAATGCTGGCCAAGGGTAAGGGCAGCATCATCTGCACCTCGTCCATCTCGGCGGAGTACGCCACGCCCGGCGAGGTGGTCTACAACGCCACCAAAGGCGCCTGCCAGATGTTCGCCAGGGCCATCGCCGTCGAGTTCCGGGATCGTGGCATCCGCTGCAACGCCGTTGCGCCGGGCTTCATCCGTACGGCCCACGGCATTCGCGAGATGAAGGAACTGCAGGCGATGGGTGTGGATGCCAGCGAGGCTGCCATTGCTGCGCAGCAGGGGCGCTTGTGCGAGCCGGAGGAAGTGGCGCGCGCTGCGCTGTTCCTGGCGTCGGACGAAGCGTCCTTTGTCAGTGGCGCGCACCTCTTTGTGGATAACTGTTTCTCGTCGGTTTGAGGATTTCGGTGCGGGCTTCGAATCGGGACTCCTGGCCCATTGTTGAGTGGGCATGGGGTCCTGGTTTCGCCTCCCGGCGAGTCACTTCTTTCAAACGCCAAAGAAGTAACCAAGAACGCTTGCCCCTGCATCCGGGTTTGGCTTCGCCAAACTCCCCTCCCTCCATCGTTGCGCCGGGGGCACGGCGAGAGGGGCCATCCATGGCCCCACACGCCTCTCGCGGCATCCATGCCGCTCGTCCCCCTCTGCAACGATTCCGCTCGGCCTACTGACGGGGCGCAGTCGCTGCCCCACCTCGGTTGTCCAGTTTCAGGCCGCTGGCTGCTTCAGGATTGCTTGTGCCTCACATGCGCGAGTCACCCCTCGCCCGCTTGCGGGAGAGGGGCCGGGGGAGAGGGCGGTATCAGGCCTGCTCAGTGCCAACCCAACTCGCAAGTGATTTCGCGCTCTCAGCGCTCCTTGAGCCTGCGCGCCACACCGCGCACGCCGGGTTCGTAGCGCGCCTGTTCCACCGCTGCCAGGGCCAGCCCCAGCACCTGTTCGGCGATCAGCTCATGCTGCTGGTACATGGAGTTCACCGGCAGGGGCAGGAAGTCCAGAAGCTGGGTATCGCCGAAGGTGCCCACGCGCATCCGCAGGGGCCAATCGCCATGCTCGCGCAGGACGTCGAGCACGCCGGCCAGCAGCACGTAGGCGGTAGTGATCAGCACATCCGGCAGCTCACCTCGTTGCAGCAGGTCGCCCATCAGGCGCCGACCACACTCGCGGCTGAACTCTTCTCCCTGGAGTTCCAGCGCCTCGCACCCGAGTCCTTGCAGGGCGTCGTGGAAGCCCGCGCTGCGCTCGGCGCTGATGGGGAGGTCCGGGCGTGCGCCGAGCAGGGCGACGCGACGCGGCCTGGGTTCCAGCAGGCTGCGGGTGAGTTGCTGGCTGGCCTGGCGGTCATCGCTGACCACCGTGCAGAAGCGTTGCGGATTGCGCACCCGGTCGACGGCGATCACCGGCAGGCCTTCGTCCAGCAATTGTTCCAGGCTGTCGTCCTCCGGCGGCAGGCAGCTGGCGACGATCAACGCGTCGCAGCGGCGCGCACGGAACAGCTTGAGCAACTGCCGCTCGCTGTCCGGCTCGTCGTCGGAGCTGGCGATCAGCAACTGGTAGCCCCGCGCCCGGGCGCCCTGTTCCAGCAGTTTGGCCAGGCGGGCATAGCTGGGGTTTTCCAGGTCCGGAAGGATGAAGCCCAGGGTGCGCGTCTGCCGGCTGCGCAGGCCGGCGGCCTGCGGGTTGGGCTTGAAACCATGCTCGTCCACCACCGCCTGTACGCGCTCCACGGTCGCCGGGCTGATGCGTTTCTGCTCGGCCTTGCCGTTGATCACGTAGCTGGCGGTGGTCACCGAAACACCGGCCAGGCGGGCGATATCGCTGAGCTTCAAGTTGACGACTCCTGTTATGCGTATGTGTTTCATCGGGCGGGCTTCAAGAATCGAAGATTATCGAGTAACGTGCTTGCTCAGTTTAGTGAAACGATTCAGCAAGCGTTCTGTCTACGCTTTTGCCAATCGGGACGACGATTGGAAACGCTGCTGATGGCAGGTGACAACGATAAGAAGGGCGCAAGGCCCGGAGAGGTGATGCGATGCTCGAACTGACCGCAGGGCAGATTTCCATGGGCCTGGTGGCGGCGGACAAGGCGTCCGCGTTGCGCCTGCTGGCGGAGCTGCTGGAGGGTGACGGCCTGGTAACGCCGGGTTACCTCGTCGGCCTTGAAGCACGCGAAGCCCAGGGCAGCACCTTCCTCGGCCAGGGCATTGCCATTCCCCACGGCACGCCGCAGACCCGCGACCTGGTGATCACCACCGGCGTGCGCCTGATGCAGTTCCCTGATGGTGTGGACTGGGGCGGCGGGCAGATCGTCTACCTCGCCATCGGTATCGCCGCCCGGTCCGACGAACACCTGCGTCTGTTGCAGGTCCTCACCCGTGCCCTGGGTGAGGCCGACCTCGGCAGCGAACTGCGCCGCGCCGAAACCCCGGATGACATCCTCAAGCTGCTGCAGAGCGCCCCTCAGGAATTGGCGCTGGACGACCAGTTGATCGGCCTCGGTGTACCGGTGGAGGACTACGACGAGCTGGTCCTGCAGGGCGGCCGCCTGCTGCGCCGTGCCGAATGCGTGGGGGGCAGCTTCGCCGCCGCCCTGCTGCAGGGCGAACCGCTGCCGCTGGGCGATGGCCTCTGGTGGCTGCACAGCGACCAGGCGGTGCAACGCCCCGGCCTTGCCTACCTGACCCCGGAAAAGCCCCTGCGCTACCTCGACCAGCCCCTCAACGGCCTGTTCTGCCTGGCCAGCCTGGGCGATGCCCACCTGGCCCTGCTGGAGCGCCTGTGCGCCTTGCTGATCGAAGGCCGGGGCCGTGAGCTGGCCCGCGCCACGCAGCGTCGCGCGGTGCTCGAAGCCCTCGGGGGCGAGGTCCAGCCCGACTGGCCCAGCCTGCGCCTGGTGCTGGCCAATGCCCATGGCCTGCACGCGCGTCCGGCCAAGGAGCTGGTGCAACTGGCCAAGTCCTTCGACGGCGAGATCCGTCTGCGGGTGGCGGACAGCGCTGTCGCTGCCGTGTCCGCCAAGAGCCTGAGCAAGCTGCTGGGCCTGGGCGTTCGTCGTGGCCAGGTGATCGAACTGCTCGCCGAGCCGGCCATCGCCGACGCCGCGTTGCCGGCGCTCAAGGCCGCCATCGAGCAGGGGTTGGGCGAGGAGGTCGAACCCTTGCCGACCGCCGATGCGGCTGTGTCGCAAGAGTTGTGCGAAACCCCGCCGCCCACCGCGCCAGCCGCCGGCAGCCAGCTCCAGGCGGTGCCCGCGGCACCGGGCATCGCGGTGGGGCCGGCGCATATCCACCTGCGCAAGGAATTCGACTATCCGCTGCGTGGCGAGTCTCCCGGTTTCGAGCGTGAGCGCCTGCAACAGGCCATCGGCCATGTGCGCGTCGACATCGAGGGCCTGGTGCTGCGCAGCGAGGCCAAAGCCATTCGCGACATCTTCATCACCCACCTGGAAATGCTCGCCGACCCGGAACTGGGCGACGAAGTGGACGCTCGCCTGAAACAGGGCGAAAGCGCGGCCGCCGCCTGGATGGCCGTGGTGGAGAGCGCCGCCACCCAGCAGGAAGGCCTGCACGATGCCCTGCTGGCCGAGCGCGCCGCCGACCTGCGGGATATCGGCCGCCGTGTGCTGGCCCAGCTTTGCGGTGTGGAAGAGGCTCCCGAACCGGACGAACCCTACATCCTGGTGATGGACGAAATGGCGCCCTCGGACGTAGCACGCCTGGACCGCAACCGCGTCGCCGGCATCCTCACCGCCCGTGGCGGGGCCACCTCCCACAGCGCCATCGTCGCCCGCGCCCTGGGCATTCCCGCGCTGGTGGGGGCCGGGGCCGGCGTGCTGCTGCTGGAACCGCGCACGCCGCTGCTGCTGGATGGCCAGCGTGGCCGCCTGGTCGTCTGCCCGGATGAAGGGCAACTGCAACGTGCCCACCAGGAGCAGGAAAGCCGCCAGCGCCGGCTGCAACTGGCCGATACCCACAAGCTGGAACCGGCCCTGACCCGTGACGGCCATCGGGTGGAGATCTGCGCCAACCTGGGCGACAGCGCGGGTGCGGCCAAGGCGGTGGCCCAGGGAGCTGAAGGCGTGGGCCTGCTGCGTACCGAGTTCATCTTCATGGCCCTCCCGCAGGCGCCGGACCTGGCCACCCAGGAGACCGAGTACCGGCGCGTGTTCGACGCCCTGGACGGCCGCCCGCTGGTGGCCCGCACCCTGGACGTCGGCGGCGACAAACCCTTGCCCTACTGGCCGGTCGTGGAAGAGGAAAACCCCTTCCTCGGCGTACGCGGCGTGCGCCTGACCCTGCAGCGGCCACACCTGATGGAAACCCAGTTGCGCGCGCTGATGCAGGCCAGCCAGGGCCGGCCGCTGCGCATCATGTTCCCCATGGTCGGCACGGTCGACGAGTGGCGCCAGGCGCGCGACATGGCGTTGAAGGTGGCAGGCGACATTCCCCAGGCGGACCTGCAGCTGGGGATCATGGTCGAGGTGCCGTCCGCCGCGCTGATCGCCCCCGCACTGGCCCGCGAAGTGGACTTCTTCAGCATCGGCACCAACGACCTGACCCAGTACTGCCTGGCCATCGACCGTGGCCACCCGACGCTGTCCGCCCAGGCCGATGGCCTGCATCCGGCGGTGCTGCAGCTGATCGACCTCACCGTGCGCGCGGCCCATGCCCAGGGCAAATGGGTGGGTGTCTGCGGCGAGCTGGCCGGCGACCCGCTGGCGGTGCCGCTGCTGGTGGGCCTGGGGGTGGACGAATTGAGCCTGTCTGCCGGTGGCATTGCCGAGGTCAAGGCACGGGTGCGCGAATTCAGCCTCAGCGCTGCCCGCGAGCTGGCCCAGGACGCCCTGACCCTGGAAAGCGCGGCTGCCGTGCGCGAACTGGCGGAGCGCTTCTGATGGCTCGCATCCTCACCCTTACCCTGAACCCCGCCCTGGACCTGACCCTGCGCCTCGACCGCCTGGAGCCAGGCCAGGTCAACCGCAGCCTGGCCCAGGTCAGCCATGCCGCCGGCAAGGGCGTGAACGTCGCCCAGGTGCTGGCCGACCTTGGCCACAGCCTCAGCGTCTCGGGCTTTCTGGGCGCGGACAACGCCGAAGCCTTCGAAACGCTGTTCGCCCGGCGCGGCTTCGCCGATGCCTTCGTCCGTGTGCCGGGCGAAACCCGCAGCAATATCAAGCTGGCGGAAGCGGATGGGCGCATCACCGATATCAACGGCCCCGGCCCGGTGATCGATACCGCTGCCCAGGATGAGCTGATGGCTCGGCTGGACAGTGTTGCGCCGGGCCATGACCTGGCGGTGGTGGCCGGCAGCCTGCCCCGTGGCGTTGCGCCGGGCTATCTCGCCGAACTGATCACCCGGCTCAAGCGCCTCGGCCTGAAGGTGGCGCTGGACACCAGCGGCGAGGCGCTGCGCGCTGGCCTGCTCGCCGCGCCCTGGCTGATCAAGCCGAACACCGATGAGCTGGGCGAACTCCGTGGCCGGGCTGTGCATGACATTGCCTCCCAGCACGAAGAGGCCCACCGGCTCCAGGCGCAAGGGATCGAGCAGATCGTCATTTCCCAAGGGGCCGCTGGCGTGAACTGGTTCGGCCCCGGTCTCGCCCTGCATGCCCAGCCACCGCGGGTGGCCGTGGCCAGCACCGTAGGCGCGGGCGATTCCCTGCTGGCCGGCATGGTCCATGGCCTGCTCAGCGGCTGGACGGCCGAGCGCACTCTGCGCCACGCCACCGCTATCGCCGCGCAGGCGGTGACCCAGGTGGGCTTCGGCATCCTTGACGCCGCGCAACTGCAACAGCTCGAAGGCGCCGTCGCGGTCCAGGCGCTACCAGAACAACAAGAGGTGTCCCGATGAAACTCGCCATAGTCACCGCCTGCCCCAATGGCATGGTCACCAGCGTGCTCTGCGCACGCCTGCTGGATGCCGCCGCCCAGCGCCTGGGCTGGAGCACCAGCGTCGAAGTCGTGGACCCGCAGCATCCGGAGAACGCGCTCTCCGCCTCCACGCTGGAGGCCGCCGACTGGGTGCTGCTGGTGAAGAGCGGCGCGTTGGACCTCTCGCGCTTCGCCGGCAAGCGGCTGTTCATCGCCAGTCCAAGCGAGGCCCTGCGCGACAGCGAAGCCTTCCTCCTGCGCGCCGCCGTCGAGGCCCGCGTGCAGCAGGTTGAGCCAGCTGTGCCCACAGTTGTTTCAGCTGCCCGGCCGCGCGTCGTTGCGGTCACCGCCTGCCCAACGGGCGTGGCCCACACCTTCATGGCTGCCGAAGCCCTGAAGCAGGCCGCCCAGCGCCTGGGGATGGACCTGCAGGTGGAAACCCAGGGCTCGGTGGGCGCGCGCGACCCGCTGAGCCCTGAAGCCATCGCTGCTGCCGATGTCGTGCTGCTGGCCACCGATATCGAAGTGGACACCGCCCGCTTCGTTGGCAGGCGGGTGTTCCGCTGCGGCACCGGCGTCGCCCTCAAGCACGCCGAGGCGACCCTCCAGCGCGCCCTCGATGAGGGGCAGTTGCTGGAGGCGAAGGCCGGCGGCGACAGCCAGGCCGGCAAGGCCAAGGCTGAACCCAAGGGCGCCTACAAGCACCTGCTCACTGGGGTTTCCTACATGCTGCCGATGGTGGTGGCGGGAGGCTTGCTGATCGCCCTGTCCTTCGTCTTCGGCATCGAGGCATTCAAGGAGGAGGGCACCCTGGCCGCCGCGCTGATGCAGATCGGCGGTGAGGCGGCGTTCAAGCTGATGGTGCCGCTGCTGGCCGGCTACATCGCCTATTCCATCGCCGACCGGCCGGGTCTCGCGCCAGGCATGATCGGCGGGCTGCTGGCCAGCGCCCTCGGCGCGGGTTTCATCGGCGGCATCGTCGCCGGCTTTCTCGCCGGTTATTCGGCACGCGCCATCAACCGCCACCTGAACCTGCCGCAGAGCGTCGAGGCGCTGAAGCCGATCCTGATCATCCCGCTGCTTGCCAGCCTGTTCACTGGCCTGGTGATGATCTACGTGGTGGGCAAGCCGGTGGCCGGCATGCTCGCCAGCCTTACCCACTTCCTCGACAACATGGGCACCTCCAACGCCATCCTCCTCGGCCTGCTGCTGGGCGGGATGATGTGCGTGGACCTCGGCGGTCCCATCAACAAGGCGGCCTACGCGTTCTCCGTGGGCCTGCTGGCCTCCCAGAGCTACGCGCCGATGGCCGCCACCATGGCCGCTGGCATGGTGCCGCCCATCGGCATGGGCATCGCCACCCTGCTGATGCGCCGCAAGTTCGCCCAGAGCGAACGTGAAGCCGGCAAGGCGGCGCTGGTGCTGGGGCTGTGCTTCATCTCCGAAGGCGCGATTCCCTTCGCCGCCAAGGACCCGCTGCGGGTGATCCCGGCCAGCATCGCCGGCGGTGCCCTGACCGGCGCACTGTCCATGTACTTCGGCTGCAAGCTGATGGCGCCCCACGGCGGCCTGTTCGTGCTGCTGATCCCCAACGCCATCAACCACGCGCTGCTCTATCTGCTGGCGATAGTCGCCGGCAGCCTGGTGACCGGGGTGATCTACGCCGCGCTCAAGCGCGGCGGTGAGCAGGAGCTGGTGCTGGAGTCGCAGCGGGCCGCCTGAGCCGGGGCCTCACTCCAGCCCGTAGTCGCGCTCGACATAGGCCACCCGGGTACGGAATGCCCGGTACCACTCGGCCCGCCCACGCCGTTGCGCTTCCCGGTGCTCGGCCTGGACGCGCCAGGTGCGGATGGACTCCTCATCGCGCCAGTACGACACCGTTATCCCCAGCCCGTCGGCACCACGGGCCGATTCCACGCCGAGGAAGCCCGGTTGCTCCCGCGCCAGTTCCAGCATGCGTTCGGCGGTGGCGGCGTAGTCCTGCTCGGTGTCGCTGCGCAGGGAGGTGAAGATCACCGCGTAGTAGGGCGGCTCGGGCGTGCGGGCGATCATTGGCCGTGCTCCTGGCAGGCGTTGACGAAGGCAGCGACCAGCGGCGGCAGGCGGCCGATCAGTGCGGCGCGTTCCGGTTGGAACAGGGTGGCGAGGAAGAAGGGATGGTCCTCCAGCTCCACCGCCCTGACCGCACCGGCCGCGTCGGTGGCCGCGACCCGCAGTGGCCCCTGGGTGAGCGCTTCGCGAAAGTCCGGATTCAGGCCGTATCCGCAGTGGTAGCCCTCGAAGGCTTCAGGCGCGCCATAGGCCGCGGCCAGGCGCGAGCCGGCGAGTAGCTGGATGCGCTCCAGGGTTTCCCGCAGGGCGCAGGGCAGGGGGCTGATTACCGCACGCTGGGCATCGGGAGCGGTTTCGGCGTGTTCGGCATCGGCCCAGCCAAGCACGTTGCGCGCATATTCCAGCAGCGCGTGCTGGAAACCGCCGCAGGTGCCGAGGAAGGGCAGGGCAGTGCGCCGCGCATGGGTGATGGCACCCAGGGCGCCTTTGGTGTCGCGGTAGGGGCTGCCGGGGACGCACCAGAGGCCGTGGAAGTCGTCGAAGCGGGTTTCACCGAGGCCGTCCGTCGCCAGCCAGATGCCTTGCACCGCCCGCCCGCTTGCCTGGGCCGCGAGATCCAGGGCGCGCGGAATGGCGCGGTGGGCGGTGATGCTGTCGTCCCTGTCGCCAACCAGGCCGATGCGCAGTTGCTTCATCTCTGTCCTCCGATGCGTGGCGCGGATTGCGCCCGTTCCAGTGGACTATATAGTTGCGCTGAAGCAATCAATATTGGCGATTGGGCAAGGCGGGATTGCATTGATGCAATACGAAATCGATCACTCGGACCTGTCCCTGGTGCTGGCGCTGGTCCGTGGCGGCACCCTGGCGCGCGCCGCGGAGCTGCTCAAGGTGGACGTTTCCACCGTGTTCCGATCCCTGCGGCGTCTGGAAAAGGCCCTCGGCAGTGTGCTGTTCGAGAAAAGCCGCGCCGGCTATCTGCCCAATGCCGCGGCGCAACTGTTGGCGCAACAGGCTGAACTGGCGGAGAGGGCGCTGGAGGTCGCGCGCCTGGGACTGGAGCAGGGCCGCGAGGCCGTCAGCGGCACCCTGCGCCTGACCTGCACCGACGCCGTCCTCCATGGCCTGCTGCTGCCTGCCCTGGCGCGCTTCATGCCCGCCTACCCGGCGCTGGAACTGGAGCTGACCACCTCCAACGACTTCGCCAACCTCAGCCGGCGCGACGCCGATGTCGCCTTGCGCCTGACCACCGCGCCGCCGGGCCATCTTGTGGGACGCTGCCTGGGGGCCGTGCCCTACGTGCTCTGCGCGGCGGACAGCTACCTGGCTCGTTCGTCTGAAACCGACCCGGCGAGAATGGCCTGGATAGCCCCGGACGACTTCCTGCCCAACCACCCCAGCGTGGTCTGGCGGCGCCAGCATCACCCCGAGGTGCAACCGGCCTATCGCTGCAACAGCACACTGTCGGTGGTGCAACTCGTGCGCGCGGGCCTCGGTGTGGCGGCGCTGCCGGAGTTTCTGGTGCGTGGTGAAACGGGGCTCAAGGTGCTGGAAAAAGACTTGCCCGGCTGTACCAGTGCCCTCTGGCTGCTGACCCGTCCGGACTGCCGCGCGTTGCGCTCGGTCACCACCCTGTTCGAAGAGCTGGGGCGTCACATCAGGCTGCCGAGCACCGCTGCTCAGAGCGGCTAACCTTGTTCTGGCAGCACTGCCGAAGTGCCAGTCCACCTGCCTGCAAGCCCCTGGAGGGCGCCATGGTCAAAGCCATCCTCGTCATCATCGTCGTCGCGATACTCGGCGTGCTGGGATACGCCGCAATCAGCCCGGATCACTTCCGCATCGAGCGTACGACCACCATTGCCGCACCGCCGGAAAAGGTCTTCCCGCTGATCAACGACTTCCGTCAGTGGACGGCCTGGTCACCCTGGGAAAAGATCGACCCTGCCCTCAAGCGCAACTACAGCGGACCGAAGGAGGGCGTGGGCGCCGCCTATGCCTGGCAGGGCAACAACGAGGTAGGCACCGGGCGCATGGAAATCACCCACAGCGAGCCGGCATCCAAGGTGGAGATCAAGCTGGACTTCCAGATGCCCTTCGAGGCCCACAACACCGCTGAATTCGTCCTCCAGCCCCACGGCGGCAGCACCCAGGTCACCTGGGCCATGTACGGGCCTTCGCCCTACACCCACCGGCTTATGCAGGTGTTCTTCGACATGGATGACATGGTGGGCAGCAAGTTCGACCAGGGCCTGAACAACCTCAAGGCCGCCGCCGAGAAGTAGCCTGAAACGGACCGCTCGGCCCCTCGACGGGCAAGGTGACGGAGCGGGGCTATCCTGATCCCTTTCCTGCGGGAGCGAGTTCATTCGTGAATGAATTCGCGCCCACAGGGCATGGTCAATCCTGATGAAAGAAGGAATTTTCCGCCGGCCTTGTCGATTCCCGACGCGGCCGAACGACCAATGGGTGTCAGTACCCCGCAGCCACCCGAGGAACCCATCATGAAATACCTGTGCCTGATCTATATCGAAGAAGCCAAGCTCGCCACCCTGACCGATGCCGACTACCAGGCCATCGCCGGCGAATGCGTGGACTACACCGAGCAGCTCACCGCCAGCGGCCATTACCTGGCATCCAATGCCCTGGAATCGGTACGCACCGCCACCACCCTGCGCATCCAGGGCGGGCGGGTGTCCATGACCGACGGGCCCTTCGCGGAAACCAAGGAACAACTCGGCGGCTTCTACCTGATCGAAGCCCGCGATCTCAACGAAGCCCTGCAGATCGCCTCGAAGATTCCGCCGGCCCGCCTGGGTTGCATCGAAGTGCGTCCGGTACGCGAACCCGAAGTGCGGCCGAGCCTGGGCGTCGCTTCGTGATGCCTGGGAGGGCCTGATGGAAGAGGCCGAGCTGCGCCAGCGGGTCGAGTCGATCTACCGCAGTGACTCGCGCCGTGTCCTCGCCACGCTGATCCGCCTCCTGGGGGATTTCGACCTGGCCGAGGAAGCCCTGCACGACGCCTTCATCGCTGCGGTGCAGCAATGGCCGCGGGATGGCATTCCAGCCAACCCGCGCGCCTGGCTGGTGTCGGCTGGTCGCTTCAAGGCCATCGACAGCCTGCGCCGGCGCGCCCGTTTCGACGCGTCGAAGCGTCACCTGGTGGCCGAACTGGAAGAGGCCGCCAGCGCCTTCGAGGAGGGCGAGGATGTGGAGGATGACCGCCTGCGGCTGATCTTCACCTGCTGCCACCCGGCGCTGCCGGCCGACGCCCAGGTGCCGCTGACCCTGCGTGAGGTCTGCGACCTGAAAACCGAGGAAATCGCCCGCGCCTTCCTCAGCACGCCGTCCACCATCGCCCAGCGCATCGTGCGGGCCAAGGCGAAGATCCGCGATGCGCGCATCCCCTATCAGGTGCCGGCCCTGGCCGAACTGCCGGAGCGGCTGGATAACGTCCTGCGGGTCATCTACCTGGTGTTCAACGAAGGCTACTCGGCCACCTCCGGGGATTCCCTGACCCGAACCGACCTCTCCGCCGAGGCCATCCGCCTGGCGCGGCTGCTGCTGGAACTGTTGCCGGACCCGGAAGTGATGGGCCTGCTGGCGCTGATGCTGTTGCACGACTCGCGCCGCACCGCCCGTGCCAACGCGGACGGCGAACTGATCCTGCTGGACGAGCAGGACCGCACCTTGTGGGATCGGGCACAGATCGCCGAAGGCCTCGCCCTGGTGACCCAGGCGCTGGCCAGCCGGCGCGTCGGCGTCTACCTCTTGCAGGCCGCCATTTCCGCCGTGCATGCCCAGGCACCGGATGCCGCGAGCACCGACTGGGGGCAGATCGTCGGCCTCTACGACGTCCTTCAACGCCTCGTACCGTCGCCGGTGGTGACCCTCAATCGCGCCGTGGCGGTCGCCATGCATGACGGGCCGGAAGCGGGCCTGGCGGAGGTGGATGCCTTGCTGGAAAACGGCGAATTGCGTGACTACCACCTGGCCCATGCCGCCCGGGCCGACTTCTGTCGGCGCCTTGGGCGCAAGGACGAAGCGCGGGCGGCCTATCGCAGCGCATTGGCGTTGGCGCGGCAGGAACCCGAGCGGCGCTTCATCGAGAAGCGCCTGCGTGAACTGGAGGCGTGACGGCACCGTTCGTCGGTCGTGGCGAAACGGATGTCGAAGCCGGATGACGGCCCTCGACCAGAGGTGAATCCACCGGCATGCAGCCGGTGCAGCCCTGGCGAAAACCTGGAGACGTACCATGAGCAGCGAAACCTTGAAGGCCACCACCGAACTGGAAGTGCACGAAGTCTTCAACCAATGGCTGAAGGCCGCCCGTGCCAAGAACGTGGACGCAATCCTGGCCTGTTACGCGGACGACGTGATCGCCTACGACGCCATTCTCAAGTTGCAGTTCAAGGGCCTCGATGCTTACGGCCAGCACTGGCGTTATTGCATGGAGATGTGTGCCGGCGACGGCATTTTCGAACCCGCCGAGCCGACTATCCACGCCGATACCAGCGTGGCCTTCGTGCACTGCCTGATCCGTTGCGGCGGCGAGCAGGACGGCGTGGTGAAGACCAGCTGGATGCGTGGCACCCAGGGCTACGTCAAGCGCGGCGGCACGTGGAAGATCGTTCACGAGCACTTCTCCGCGCCCTTCGATATGGAAAGCGGCAATGCGCTGTTCGATCTCCAGCCCTGACCTCGGACGCGTTTGCGGCCCGTAGGGTGGGCTTCAGCCACGGACCGGGACACGTAGGAGCGAGCTTGCTCGCGAACAGTCCGTGCACGATCTTTCGCGAGCAAGAACTCGGCGTCCCCCTCGCTCCTACACACAACACGACACGACACGGCACGACGCGTCAGCCGGTAAACTCGGCCAACCTTCCAGCACCCGAGCAAGCCCATGGATATCGACCTGGCGCGTACCTTCCTGGAGATCGTCCGCACCGGCAGCTTCGTCGCCGCCGCCGAGCGCCTGCACGTCACCCAGACCACCATCACCGCGCGGGTGCAGAACCTGGAGCAGCAACTGGATTGCCGGCTCTTCGTGCGCAACCGCGCCGGAGCGCGGCTGACTGCCGATGGCGAGGTGTTCGTTGCCTACGCCAACAAACTGGTGGAGACCTGGGAGGCGGCGCGGCGCGACCTGCCGTTGCCGGAGGGCTACCGCGACGTGCTCAACCTCGGCGGCGAGGTGAGCCTGTGCAGTCCGCTGGTGCTCAGTTGGGTGATCCGCCTGCGTGAACACATGCCGTCCCACGCTGTGCGCGCGGAGGTCGGCGAGGCCGGTCATCTGCAACAGCAGCTACAGAGTGGTCTGCTGGATGCCGCGCTGGTCTACCGCCCCGATTACTGGCCGGGCCTGCAGGTGGAACTGCTGATGGAGGAAAAGCTGATCCAGGTGCGTTCGACGACCAACCCCGAGCCTTACATCTACAACGACTGGGGGCCGGAATTCCGCCAGCGCCACGACGCCGCGCTCCCGGACAAGGCCAGCGCCGTGCTGGCCACCAACCTCGGCCCGTTGGCCCTGCATTACATCCTGCAATGCGGCGGCTCCGGCTACTTCCGCGCTCGCGTGGTGCAGGGGCACCTGGAAAACGGCGAGCTGGAGCGGGTGGAGAAGGCGCCGGAGTTCACCTATCCCACCTACCTGGTCTATTCCCGCGAGAAGGATTCCCCAGCCTTGCGCCAGGCCATCGACCTGCTGCGGGAAGTCGTGGCCGAGGACATCGACTGGTCCCGGCGCTGGGACCCGATCTGATCCCGAAACCGCTTGGTAATCACGTAGGGTGCGCCGTGCGCACCACGGATTCCGGCGCGGGGTTTCGGTGCGCGCAGCGCACCCTACGGTGATACATGCAGGTGAGTGCGTAGCGCACCTCTGATTCTGATCGGGGATTCTGTGGGAGCGAATTCATTCGCGATTGAAATCGCTCCCACAGAGGCGCTGCTGAACTCAACTTGGCTCTCACGTAGGGTGCGCCGTGCGCACCGGAAATTCCGGCACAGGGTTTCGGTGCACGCAGCGCACCCTACGGTGATACATGCAGGTGAGTGCGTAGCGCACCTCTGATTCTGATCGGGGATTCTGTGGGAGCGAATTCATTCGCGATTGAAATCGCTCCCACCATTCCTCGACCGTCAACTCGCCAACTGCAACGCCGGTTGCTGGTGCAGGTCCTGCAGCCAGTTGCGGTAGAGCGCGGCGATCAGGTCGCTCTGGCTGACGATGCCCACCACGCGGCCGCCGTCGTCGAGCACCGGCAGGCAATGCAGGCCCTGGTCGGACAGCAGCGACACCAGTTCCACCACCGGCGTATCCACGGTCACGCAGCGTACCGGGCGGGTCATCAGGCGCGACACCGGCGCTTCGCGGCGCACACGGAAGCGGTCGGCGAGGCTGCGCGGTGCCGCGCTGGCAGCGTGGCCGAGCAGGTCGGAGAGGGTCAGGATGCCCACCAGGTGCTGCTTGTCATCCAGCACCGGCAAGGCTTTCAGGTGATGCCGATCGAGCAGTTTCCAGGCTTCGCTGACCGGTGCATCGGGCGCGATGGTGCGCAGGTCGCGGGACATGATCCGTGCTGCCCGCAGGCCACCCATGGTGCGGCGCAACGCATGCTTTTCGGTGAGCTGGAGCAGGCGCTGGAGGTCATCGCGGGTCACGTCGACGAAGCTGCCGAACTCGGCCAGCGCGTGATCCAGGTCGACTTCGGCGATGCCGTTGCGCTCGCTCGGCAACGGGTCGGCGGTCAGGTGCGGGCCGGCGGCCGGATGCGCGAGTTTGCGCGGGTAAGGGACGCCACTGAGGTTGTTGAACAGCAGTGCGGTGTTCACCAGTACCACTGAACCCAGCAGTACCGGCAACAGCAGATGCCAACCGAGCGCTGAGAAGACCGGTCCACCGAGCGCAGCCCCCAGGGCGATGGCGCAGCTGGGCGGGTGCAGGCAACGCAGGGCCTGCATGCCCACCAGGGCCAGGCCGAAGGCGGTTGCGGCGGTGGCCAACGGGGGCAGGCCCCAGTGGCTGACCAGCAAGCCGATGGCTGCCGCCAGCACATTGCCGGCGACCACCGGCCAGGGCTGGGCAACTGGGCTGGAGGTAACAGCGAACAACAGCAGCGCGGAGGCGGAGAACGGTGCGATCAGGCGCAAGGCCAAGTCGGTACCGTATAGCTGGCTGCACACCAGCGCGGCGAGGAAAACGGCGATGCAGCCGCCAATGGCGGCGCGCAGCCACTCCCGGGGAGGGGCGTTGCTGGCGTCCGGCAGCAGGCGTTGCAGCCAGAGACGCAATGGGTTCTGGGGCATGGGCATGACACTAGGCAGTTGATAAAGGGAGAGGCCGGAGGCGCTGTACGGAAAGTGCCGAAGCCGGACGGCTTTTCGTACAGGCCCCTGGTCCTCTCAATCCCACCGAAGTGGGGGCTCCATCCCTGGATATGGAAACGTCTTTTTCTCGCGCACGGTTCCTCGGAGGGGGCTGCTCATGCAGACCCTCGCCGGGCCGGGCGTCGGGGATGGCGGGAATGCTAAGGGATGCCTGAATAGCGGGCTAATGAATGTTATTGAAGCTTAAGTGCAATAAAACCTGATTAAAGGCCCGGCATTCCAAATGAGACGCTGAACGTTCTCGTGATGAATTCTTGACTCCTTTTTCACCTGCCGCTGCTTAGGGTTGGCGCGCAGGCAGATGCCTGATCGCTGAATACAGCCGTACCGCTGGGGGATAGGTGGAGGGCTGGCGGCGGCCCATCCTTGGATTCAGGAGCCACACCAATGAACAAATTGCCTCAGATCACCCTGGCTTTCTGGGTGATGAAGATTTGCGCCACGACCTTGGGGGAAACAGCCGGCGACCTGCTGTCCATGACACTCGACGTCGGTTACGCCATGAGCTCGCTGATTCTGTTCAGCCTCTTTCTGGTCGCCCTGACCGGGCAACTGATGTCCCGTCGCTACAACCCGGGCCTCTACTGGCTGGTGATCCTCGCCACAAGCACCGCCGGCACCACCATGTCGGACTTCATGGATCGCACGCTGGGGCTGGGTTATGCCACCGGTTCGGCAATCCTGATCGGCATCCTGCTGACGGTTTTCGCGGTCTGGCGCTTCAGCGAAGGCTCCCTGTCGGTGGAACGCATCGCCAGCCGCAAGGGCGAACTCTTCTATTGGGTAGCCATCCTCTTCTCCAACACGCTGGGGACAGCACTGGGCGATTACCTGGCGGATGACTCCGGCCTGGGTTTTGCCGGAGGTGCCTTGCTGGTGGGCAGCCTGATCGCCGTGGTGGCGGTGGCCCGCTATGCCACGAAAATATCCCCGGTGGCGCTGTTCTGGATTGCCTTCGTCCTGACCCGGCCCTTCGGTGCAACCCTCGGTGATGTGCTGACCAAGATGCCGGACAAGGGCGGGCTGGGCTTTGGCACTGTCGGCTCTTCCGCGATCCTGGCTGCGGTGTTGCTGGCGATGGTGGTGGTCGCCATGCGCGGCACTGCCCGAATCCGCACCCGCTCCGGCGAAAGCGCAGCGGAACTGACCTGAAGTCAGACAAGGTCAGGTGTTGCTCCAGCAACACCTGACCAGCAAGTTGCCTGCTTAATTCAGGCCTGGCTGTTGATGGAAATTATCAAGCTATTGATTTTAAAGGAAAAACAAAACTGGCACGGGTGCTGCTTTATCCCTCTGCAAGCAAGGTCGCGACTGTTCGCGGCGAAACAGCAGTGCAGAGAGCCCCATGTCGCAAACCCCGATTTCCGCCCAGTACCCCATCGGTATCCCCGACGCCCAGATCATCCGTAGCGATGCCCAGGCCATAGAAGTGGCCCACCGCGTCGCAGCCTTCCTGCTGGAGGGTGATGCCGAGCGCGATCGCACCCGCCAGGTCCCCTCGGAAGTGGTGGACGTGTTTTCCAACAGCGGCCTCTGGGGCATCACCGTGCCCAAGGTGTTCGGCGGCGCCGAGGTGAGCTACGCCACCCTGGCCGAAGTGATCGCCATTATCTCGGCCGCCGACGCCTCCCTCGGCCAGATTCCGCAGAACCACTACTGCCTGCTGGAAGACATCCGCCTGCAAGGCACCTATGAGCAGAAGCGCTTCTTCTTCGGCCTGGCGCTGAAGGGCAACCGCTTTGCCAATGCGCTGTCGGAAACCGGCGGCAAGAACGTGCAGGACATCCAGACCCGCATCCGCCGCGATGGCGACGCCCATGTCATCAACGGTCGCAAGGGCTACTGCACCGGCTCGCTCTATGCCCACTGGTTGGCGGTGCTGGCCGTGGACGAGGACGACAAGGCCCAACTGGCCTTCGTCCCGCGTGGCAGCGAAGGGCTGGTGATCGTCGACGACTGGTCCAGCATCGGCCAGCGCAACACCTCCAGCGGCACGGTGCTGGCCGAGGATCTGCGCGTGCCGGCGGCGAACCTGTTCCCCACCTACCGCTCCTACGAGAGCCCGACCCTGGCCGGCCCGTTCGCCCAGATCACCACCGCTGCCATCGATGCCGGGATCGCCCGTGCCGCCCTGCGCGACACCATCGCTTTCGTCCGCGAACACGCCCGTCCCTGGATCGATGCCGGAGTGGAGAAGGCCAGCGAGGACCCGCTGACCATCATCCAGGTGGGCAACCTGGGCATTCGCCTGGAAGCCGCCGAAGCGCTGCTGGAGCGGGCCGGCAAGGTGATGGATGCCGCGCGCCCAGCACCGGACGAGGACAATGTGGCCGCCGCTTCGGTCGCCGTGGCCAAGGCCAAGGTGCTGACCACCGAAATCGCCATCGAAGCCTCCAACAAGCTGTTCGAACTGGGCGGCACCCGCTCCACGCTGGCGCGCCACAACCACGATCGTCACTGGCGCAATGCCCGCGTGCACACCCTGCACGACCCGGTGCGCTGGAAGTACCACGTGGTCGGCAACTGGCTGCTCAACGGCGTGAAGCCGCCGCGTCACGACTGGTCCTGAGGCGCGCGACATGAGCAAGCAGATCCGCCTCAACGCCTTTGCCATGAACGCCGTGGGCCACCTGTCCCCCGGCCTCTGGCGCCATCCGCGCGACCAGGCGCGGCGCTACACCGATATTCATTACTGGATCGAACTGGCGCAAACCCTGGAGCGCGGCAAGATCGACGGCCTGTTCCTCGCCGACGTGCTGGGCGTCTACGACGTCTACCAGGGCGGCCCGCAGCAGGCCCTGCGCAATGCCGCCCAGGTGCCGGTGAACGACCCGCTGCTGCTGGTGCCGGCCATGGCCGCCGCCACCCGGCACCTGGGTTTCGGTGTCACCGCTTCGGTGTCCTTCGAGCATCCGTACCCATTCGCCCGGCGCATGAGCACGCTGGATCACCTCACCGGCGGCCGTGCCGGCTGGAACATCGTCACCTCCTACCTGGAAAGCGGCGCACGCAATATCGGCCTCAAGCAGCAGCTCAACCATGAGCAGCGCTATGCCCTGGCCGGGGAATACCTGGAGGTCTGCTACAAGCTCTGGGAGGCCAGCTGGGACGAAGACGCAGTGGTTGCCGACGTGGAAAGCGGCGTCTATGCCGACCCGGCGAAGGTGCACCCCATCGCCCATGAGGGCGCGCACTTCCAGGTGCCCGGCTTCCACCTCAGCGAGCCATCGCCGCAGCGCACGCCGGTGCTCTACCAGGCCGGCGCTTCCAGCCGGGGCAAGGCCTTTGCCGCCGCCAACGCCGAGTGCGTGTTCGTCGCCGCACCCACTCGCCACATCCTGCGCAACCAGGTGGCCGACCTGCGCCGTCAGGCCGAGTTGGCCGGGCGCAAGGGCAGCGACATCAAGGTGTTCAACCAGCTCACCGTCATCGTCGCGCCCACTGATGCCGAGGCCCAGGCGAAATGGCGCGAGTACCGCGAGTTCGCCAGTCATGACGGCGCCCTGACGCTGATGTCCGGCTGGACCGGCATCGACTTCGGCCAGTACGCGCCGGATCAGGTGTTGCGTCAGGTCGAGAGCAACGCGATCCAGTCGGCGGTGGATGCCTTCACCGCGGCGGACCCGAGCCGTACCTGGACCACCGCCGAGATCGCCGACTACTGCGCCCTGGGTGGCGACGGCCCGCTGCTGGTGGGTTCGCCGAAAAGCGTGGCCGACGAGTTGCAGGCCTGGGTGGAAGAAACCGATGTGGACGGCTTCAACCTGTCCAGCATCGTCGCGCCGGAAACCTTCGTGGATATCGTCGACCTGCTGGTGCCCGAGTTGCAGGCGCGCGGCCTATTCAAACGTGAGTACGAAGACGGCAGCCTGCGCCACAAGCTGTTCGGCGAGGGCGACCGTCTCGCCGAGCCGCACCCGGCTGCGCAGTTGCGCAAGAGGGCAGGGTGATGAACGAACTGCTTGCCAACCTCGATTGGGTAGAAATCGGCCAGGCCTGCATCGACACCCTGACCATGCTCGCCCTGGCGCTCGGCTTTACCGTGTTGCTCGGCCTGCCGCTGGGTGTGCTGCTCTACCTGACTGGCAAGAAGCAGATGCACGAGAAGCCCGGTTTCTACCGCTTCGCTTCGGCCGTGGTGAACATGCTGCGTTCGCTGCCTTTCATCATCCTGCTGATCGTGATGATCCCGCTGACCACGCTGCTCACCGGCACCTCCCTCGGCGTCGCCGGGGCCATTCCGCCGCTGGTGGCCGGCTGCACCCCGTTCTTCGCACGGCTGGTGGAAACCGCGCTGCGCGAGGTGGACCGCGGACTGGTGGAGGCTACCCAGTCCATGGGGGCCAGCACCTGGCAGATCATCTGGCACACCCTGCTGCCGGAAGCCCGCACCGGGCTGATCGCCGCCGTGACCGTCACCGCCATCGTGCTGGTGGACTACACCGCGATGGCCGGCGTGATCGGTGGCGGGGGGCTCGGCGACCTCGCCATCCGCTTCGGCTACCAGCGTTTCCAGACCGACGTGATGGTGGTCACCGTGGCCCTGCTGATCCTGCTGGTGCAGGCCCTGCAGATGAGCGGCGACCGCCTGGTGATCCGCTACAGCCGCCGTTGAAATCCCGCCGCAGGGCAGCCGGCTTTCGCTGCCCACCCAAGGCCTCACGTTCACCCCACGACGGCCAACCCAAAACTGCCCAGGAGCACTTGCAATGAAAAAGGCTATCGCCATTCTGGCCGCCGTCGTCGCCTTCTCAGCCCAAGCTGGCGAGAAGCTCGTAGTCGGCGCCACTCCGGTTCCCCACGCGGAAATCCTCGAGTTCGTCAAACCCACCCTGGCCAAGGAAGGCGTGGACCTGGACATCAAGGTCTTCACCGACTTCATCCAGCCCAACGTGCAACTGGCGGAGAAGAACCTCGACGCCAACTACTACCAGTACCGGCCGTTCCTCGATGAGTTCAACAAGAGCCGCCACACCAACCTGGTGCCGGTGGTGGGCATCCATATCGAACCCTTCGGCGCCTACTCCACCAAGATCAAGAAACTCGACGAACTGAAAGACGGCGCTTCCGTCGCCATCCCCAACGACCCGGTGAACACCGGCCGCGCCCTGGTGCTGCTGCACGAAGCCGGGCTGATCAAGCTCAAGGACCCGAGCAACACCCTGGCCACCCAGCGCGACATCGCCGAGAACCCGAAGAAGCTGAAGATCCGCGAACTGGAAGGTGCGCTGCTGGCCCGCTCCGTGAGCCAGGTGGACTTGGCCTTCGTCTTCGCCAACTACGCCCTGGAAGCCGGCATCGATACCAACAGCGCGCTGATCGTCGAGAAGGGCAAGGACCTCTACGCCGAGTTCCTCGTCGCCCGTCCGGACAACCTCCAGGACCCGGGCCTGCAAAAACTGGCCAAGGCCCTGAACTCGCCGGAAGTCCGCCAGTTCATCGTCACCCGCTACAAGGGCCAGATCGCCCCGGCGTTCTGATTCTCCAGCCTCGCTCCGCTTGCCTCCCCTCTCCCTTCAGGGAGAGGGGCCGGGGGAGAGGGCAGGGCGCAATTCTGCAATCGAAGGCCACACCGCATGACAAACGAAACCGCCCACCACGCATTTCGTGATGAAGCCCTGCCACTACTCCCGGCGGCGCTGATCGAAAACGATGCACAGGCCCTGCAAGCCGCTCATGAGGTGGCGAAGCTGGCCAGGGAACATGCCGCACAACGCGACCGCGACCGCCTGCTGCCCTGGCGCGAGCTGGAACACTTCACCCGCCTGGGACTGGGCGGCATCCGCATCCCGCGCCAATACGGCGGGGCCGAGGTCTCCCACGTCACCCTGGCCGAAGTGTTCCGCATCATCTGCGCCGCCGACCCGGCGCTGGGGCAGATTCCGCAGAACCAGTTCGGCCTGCTCAATGTGGTCGAGAACGTCGGCAGCGAGGCGCAGAAGCGCAAGGTGTTCGGCGGCATACTCGCGGGGCGTCGGCTGGCCAATGCCGGGCCCGAGCGCAACACGAAGCACACCCTGGAGATCAAGGCGCGCATCACTCGTACCGACGAGGGGCTGAAGGTCAGCGGCGAGAAGTTCTATTCCACCGGCGCGCTGTTCGCCCACTGGGTGGCGGTCAAGGCCATCGACGACAACGGCGTCGGCGTGCTTGGCCTCGTTGAGCGCGGTGTACCGGGGCTGCGCATCGTCGATGACTGGTCTGGTTTCGGCCAGCGCACCACCGCCAGCGGCACCGTGCTGCTGGACCAGGCGCCGGTCGCCGACGACCTGGTTTTCCACAATAGCCGGCTGGCCGAGGTGCCGAGCATCCAGGGCGCGGTGTCGCAACTGATCCAGGCAGCCATCGATGCCGGTATCGCCGAGGCGGCCATCAACGACGCCATCGCCTTCATCCGCGAACGCTCGCGACCCTGGGTGGATGCCGGCGTCGAACGCGCCAGCGAAGAGCTCTACACCATTGCCGAGATCGGCCGCCTGAAGACCGAGCTGAATGCCGCCAATGCGCTGCTGGAACGCGCCGGCCAGGTGCTCGATGAAGTGGCCGCTGCGCCGATCGATGACGAGTCCGCTGCCCGCGCTTCCATCGCCGTGGCGGAGGCCAAGGTGCTGACGACGGAAATCAGCCTGCTCGCCAGCGAAAAGCTCTTCGAACTGGCCGGCAGCCGCGCCAGCCTCGCCGAGTTCAACCTCGACCGCCACTGGCGCAACGCCCGCGTCCATACCCTGCATGACCCGGTGCGCTGGAAGGTCCAGGCCGTTGGCGCCTATCACCTCAACGGCGCCAAACCGGCCCGTCATTCCTGGATCTGAGGAGTTCTCCATGACATTGCCGCAACCCGCACCGGCTCTCAGCGTCGCCATCATTCGTGACGACGCCGAAGCCATCGAGGTGGCCCACCGCATCGCCGCCGAGTTCAAGCCCGGCTCCGCCGAGCGTGACCGCGACCGCCGCCTGCCCCATGAAGAGCTCGACGCTTTCAGCCGTTCCGGCCTGTGGGGCATCAGCGTGCCCCGTGAATTTGGTGGCGCCGGTGTATCGCGGGTGACCCTGGCCCGGGTCATCGCCATCATCAGCGCCGCCGACGCCTCCCTCGGGCAGATTCCGCAGAACCATTTCTACGCTCTGGAAGTCCTCCGCGTGAACGGCAGCAAAGCCCAGCAGCGACGCCAGTTCGCTGCCGCCCTGGCCGGTCAGCGCTTCGGCAACGCCCTGGCGGAAATCGGCACGCGCACCGCCAATGACCGCAATACCCGGCTGATCCGGGAAGGCTCGGGCTACCGCATCAATGGCCGCAAGTTCTATTGCACCGGCGCCCTGTATGCCGATCGGGTGCCGACCCTGGTGGTGGCCGAGGATGGGCACCAGTACCTTGCCTTCGTGCCGCGCAACGCGCCCGGGCTGACGGTCATCGATGACTGGTCCGGGTTCGGCCAGCGCACCACCGGCAGTGGGTCGGTGGTGTTCGAGAATGTACCGGTGCGCTCCGAGGAACTGGTGTCCTTCCAGGATGCCTTCGACCGTCCGACCACTGTCGGCCCCTTCGCGCAGATCCTCCATGCCGCCATCGATGCCGGTATCGCCCGCGCCGCCTATGAAGATGCATTGGAATTCGTGCGTACCCGTTCGCGGCCGTGGATCGACTCCGGCGTGGACAAGGCCAGCGACGATCCGCTGACCATCCAGGAGTTCGGGCGTCTGGCCATCCGCCTGCATGCTGCCGAGGCCATCCTCGACCGCGCCGGCCGCCTGCTGGATGCCGCCACCGCCCGACCCGATGCTGACAGCGTGGCCGCTGCGTCCATCGGTGTGGCCGAGGCCCGTGCCCTGACCACCGAGGTATCGCTGGCCGCCGGCAGCAAGCTGTTCGAGCTGTCCGGCACCCGCGCCAGCCTGGCCGAACACAACCTCGACCGTCACTGGCGCAACGCCCGCGTGCACACGCTGCACGACCCTGTGCGCTGGAAGTACCACGCCGTGGGCAACTTCTACCTCAACGACAAACTGCCACCGCGCCGGGGGACGATCTGATGGCGCGCAAGCAGATCCTCCTCAACGCCTTCAACATGAACTGCGTGGGGCACATCAACCACGGACTCTGGACCCACCCGCGCGACCGTTCGGCCGACTACCGCAAGCTGTCCTACTGGACCGAGCTGGCGCAGTTGCTGGAGCGCGGGTTGTTCGACGGCCTGTTCCTGGCGGACATAGTCGGCGTCTACGACGTCTACCAGGGCAACGTCGACCTGACCTTGAAGGAAAGCATCCAGCTTCCGGTCAACGACCCGCTGTTGCTGGTCTCGGCCATGGCGGGTGTGACCCGCCACCTGGGCTTCGGCCTGACCGCCAACCTGAGCTACGACGCGCCGTACCTGTTCGCCCGACGCATGTCGACGCTGGATCACCTGACTGATGGCCGGGTGGGCTGGAACATCGTCACCGGCTACCTGGAGAGCGCCGCCCGTGCCATGGGGCTGACGCAGCAGGTGGAGCACGACCGCCGCTACGACCAGGCCGACGAGTACCTGGAGGTGCTCTACAAGCTCTGGCAGGTCAGTTGGGAGGAGGGCGCCGTGGTCAATGACCGGCAGCGACGCATCTACGCCCAGGCGGACAAGGTGCACAAGGTTCGCCACCAGGGTGAGTTCTTCAACGTCGAGGGCTACCACCTCTGCGAACCCTCGCCGCAACGCACGCCGGTGCTGTTCCAGGCCGGTTCCTCGGCGCGCGGACTGCGTTTCGCCGGCGAGCATGCCGAATGCGTGTTCATCAGCGGCAACAACAAGGCCGCCACCCGCGCCCAGGTGGACAAGGTGCGCGCAGCGGCCCAGGCCGCCGGCCGCGATCCGCACGCGGTGAAGGTGTTCATGGGCATCAGCGTGATCGTCGCGCCCACTGAGGCCGAAGCGCGCGCCAAGCACGCCGAGTACCTGGCCCACGCCAGCGCCGAGGCGGGCGTGGCGCACTTCGCCAGCTCCACGGGCATCGACTTCTCCCGTTTCGGCCTGGATGAGCCGATTCCGTATGTGAAGACCAATGCCATCGAATCGGCCGCCAGCAAGCTCAAGGACAACAGCCTGACCCGTCGTCAATTGCTGGAACAGCACGCCCTGGGCGGGCGCTACATCCTGCTGGTGGGTTCACCCACCCAGGTGGCCGACGAGCTGCTGAGCTGGATCGACGAGACCGGTCTGGACGGCTTCAACCTCACCCGCATCGTCACCCCGGAAAGCTACGCCGACTTCATCGACCTGGTGGTGCCGGAGCTTCAGGCACGTGGTGCGTACAAGACGGCGTATGCCGAAGGCACCTTGCGGCGGAAGTTGTTTGGCACGGGCGACCGTCTGCCGGCCGACCACAAGGGCGCCCGTTTCTCCTCGGGGCAAATTTCTCCTGTAGGGGCGAATTCATTCGCCAAGCAGGCCGAAGGTCTGCCCCTCAGAAAACCAGGGAGCGCTGCGCGCTCCTTGGCGAATGAATTCGCCCCTACAAAGTGATTCTCCATTTCAGGACAAGGACTAAAGACATGCCCAAACACCTCCTCAAAACCCTCACCCTCGGCCTGCTCCTGGCCTCCGGCATCACCCACGCGGCCGATTCCAAGGTCCTCAAGGTCGGCACCACCGCCGCCTTCGCCCCGCCGCTGGAAGTGGCGGTGGAAGAGGCCGCGAAGAAAGGCCTGAAAGTGGAACTGGTGGAATTCACCGACTGGAACTCGCCGAACATCACCCTGGCCGCCGGCGACATCGACGTGAACTACTTCCAGCACACGCCGTTCCTGGAAAACGCCAAGAAGGAAGGCGGCTTTGCCCTCAAGCCCTTCGCGCCCGGCGTGATCAACAACGTCGGTCTGTACTCGAAGAAGTACAAGGCCATCGCCGAGCTGCCGGAAGGCGCCAAGGTGGCCATCGCCAATGACCCCATCAATGGCGGTCGCGGCCTGCAACTGCTGCAGAAGGCCGGGCTGCTGAAGCTCAAGGATGGCGTCGGCTACAAGGCGACCCTGGACGACATCGTCGAGAACCCGAAGAAGATCGACATCATCGAACTGGAGGCCGTGCAACTGGTGCGTGCTCTGGATGACGTCGACCTGGCCCAGGGCTACCCGCACTACATTCGCCTGGCCGGCACCATCGATGCCAACAGCGCCCTGCTGTTCGATGGCATCGAGAACAAGGAATACATCATCCAGTTCGTCACCCGCGCCGATTACCAGGACGACGGCCGTCTGGGCGAGTTCGTGGATATCTACCAGCACTCGCCGCAGGTGCGCGCTGCGCTGGATAAGGCGCACGGCAAGCTTTATCAGCCGGGCTGGGAATAAGCAGGAGGAGCCCGCTTTTTTGTGGGAGCGAATTCATTCGCGAAAGGAGCGCATAGCGCTCCCTGGAACCTAAATCGCGAATGAATTCGCTCCCACAGCACCGGACCTACAGGATTCAACGGAATTACGAGAGGCCCCATATGGTCAGTTTCAATCGCAACATCAGCCTGGACCTGCCGCATATCCGCCTGCAGGGGCTGGGCAAGGCCTATCAGGGCAGCAAGGGGCCGGTGCAGGCGCTGCATGGCATCGACCTGGAAATCCGTCGGGGTGAAGTGTTCGGCATCATCGGCCGCAGCGGCGCGGGCAAGTCGTCGCTGATCCGCACCCTCAACCGCCTGGAAAAACCCACCAGCGGCCAGGTGGTGATCGACCAGGAAGACATCGGCCAGTTCGACGAGAAGCAGCTTGTGCTGCTGCGCCGCCGCGTTGGCATGATCTTCCAGCACTTCAACCTGATGTCGGCCAAGACTGTCTGGCAGAACGTCGCGCTGCCGTTGAACGTGGCCGGCGTGCCCAAGGCCGATATCGAACGCAAGGTCAGCGAGCTGCTGCAATTGGTGGGGTTGGCGGACAAGCGCGATGCCTACCCGGCGCAGCTCTCGGGCGGGCAGAAGCAGCGCGTCGGCATTGCCCGTGCGCTGGTGCATCAGCCGGAAATCCTGCTCTGCGACGAAGCCACCTCGGCACTGGACCCGGAAAGCACCCAGGCCATCCTTTCCCTGCTACGCGATATCAACAAGCGCCTTGGGCTGACCATCGTGCTGATCACCCACGAGATGGCGGTTATCCGCGAAATCTGCGACCGCGTGGTGGTGCTGGAGCGTGGCCAGGTGGTGGAGCACGGCGAAGTCTGGCGTGTGTTCGGCGATCCGCAGCACGAGGTCACCCGGACCCTGCTGGGTACCCTGCGCCACGACCTGCCGGACGACCTGCTGGCGCGGTTGGTCAGTCAGCCGGCGGAAGGTGCCAATGAACTGCTGCTGGATCTGCATTACACCGGCGCCAGTGGCCGTGAGCCGGACCTGCTGGCCATCGCCCAGGCGCTCGGCACGCGGGTGAGCCTGGTGCATGGCGGCATCGACCGAATCCAGGGGCGCGCCCAGGGCCATCTGCTGCTCAGCGCGACGCTGGCGGGACAGGGCGGGCTGGACCTGCTGGAACGGGCGCGGCCCCTGGCGGACAAGGCGGAGGTGCTCGGCTATGTCGCCCATGCTTGACCGGCTGCTGCAGGGCATCCTCGACACCTTGCTGATGATCGGCGCGTCGTCACTGATCGTATTCCTGGTGGGGATTCCCCTGGCCCTGGTGCTGGTTACCACCGGCCCCGGCGGCATCTTCGAAGCCCGCACGTTGAACCGCACGCTGGGTAGCGTGGTGAACGTGCTGCGTTCGATCCCGTTCCTGATCCTGATGGTGGCGCTGATTCCCTTCACTCGCCTGATTGTCGGCACCAGCTACGGGGTATGGGCGGCGGTGGTGCCGCTGACCATCGCCGCCACGCCGTTCTTCGCGCGCATTGCCGAGGTCAGCCTGCGCGAGGTGGATTTCGGCCTGGTGGAGGCGGCTCAGGCCATGGGTTGTCAGCGGCGTCACATCATCTGGAACGTGCTGCTGCCGGAAGCTCGGCCGGGCATCGTCGGCGGCTTCACCATCACCCTGGTGACCATGATCAACTCATCCGCCATGGCCGGCGCCATCGGCGCGGGCGGGCTGGGCGATCTGGCCTACCGCTACGGTTACCAGCGCTTCGACACCCAGATCATGCTGACGGTGATCATCCTGCTGGTGGTGCTGGTGACCCTGATCCAGTTCGGCGGGGATCGTCTGGCGCGGTTATTGAACAAGCGGGCGTAGGCCACGCACATCCGGAAGCCCGATGCACGTTCGTAGGTTGGTGTAGAGCGAAGCGAAACCCAACATTGCTTCGTTGGGCGCTCCGCTCGGACCAACCTACGGGCCGCTATGCGGCCCTTCGCGAATGAATTCGCTCCCACACAAACAACGAGTAGTAGGGTGGGCTTCAGCCGGGATGGTGGGCTGAAGCCCACCCTACGAGAGACCCCAGCGGAGAAGGGGGAAGACCTTCAATCCATCACGTCCTGCAGCACTTCGTAGATGATTCCGGTGGCCACGGCGACCAGGATCAGGTCGGTGCCGGCCCGGACCCAGTCGTAACCTTCGTAGTGGGGCAGGCGGTTGACCAGGCGGCCGTCGAGCTTCTTGGCGATCCCCGGCGGCAGCGGCTTGCCGCGTGCCAGGTTCTTCTGGATACCCGGCGGCAGGGCCTGGGCCGGACCCCAATAGTCGCGATTGTCGTCGAGGATGACGCGGATGCCGCCGATATCCACCTGCGGGCTGCCGGACCAGTTGTTGCCTTGAGCGCTGGATTGGCCCTTGTCATGCCCCTTGCCTTTGCCGGGGTCCGCCAGCAGGGCGGGTGAGCCGGCGACGAGCGCAATACTGGTGAGTGCGGCGATCAGGGTGCGGGTTGTAGTCATGTCCTTGGCCTCCATGGGGCTTTTCCCTTTGCTGATGGACTGCGAAAGCAGGGGCGAGTGCTGCAACTATTGCAGAAATTTCTCTGGCTTGAAGTGTGCGGTTTTGTGACAGCGTTCATGCTTTTCAAGCCAGACGTCGACCGAACCTGCCGCTCGTCTTCCGGTGGCGAACCAGCTTAGGGGGCAAGGAGTCTCACTGCATACCGAGAAATAAAGCCTGTGGAGGCTCCAAATTGATCAATAAAAAAACCCTGTTGGCCGCAGCCACCTGTGCGATGGTCCTTGCGGCGGGTACCGTCCTGCCCGGCGGTGCATCCCTGGTCGACTCCGCCTACGCCCGAGGTAACGGGGGCGGAAACGGCGGAGGAAATGGTGGCGGCAACGGTGGTGGCCATGGCGGCGGCCATGGTGGTGGCTTCGGCGGTGGTATGGGTGGTGGCCATGCCGGCACTCACGACGGCAAGGGCCATGGCTACGGCAAGAGCGCCGATCATACCGGCAAGGCCACCCGCAATGGCGAAGACAAGGGCAACCGCTACGGCAGCCTGCGCAATGATGACAACGGCCATGGCGTGGCGACTTCCGCCGTCGCCCGCGACAAGGACAGCCGCGGTCTGGCCAATGCCCGTGCCGTGTCTGAGACGACCCCAGGCGATCACAACGCCCATGGACGTTCCCAGGCCGAGGCCTCGTCGAGCAAGAACGACGGCAAGAGCCATCGCTAGAGCCATCACTGGAAAAGAAAGGGGCAACCAGTTGGTTGCCCCTTTTTCATTCAGCGTGCCGCCAGCAACACGCCTCGGCATTCGCCGAAGCCGATGCTCGGATAGCCGTCCCGCCGGCAACGGGCGCGCAGGATCACTTCGTCGCCGTCTTCCAGGAAGGTGCGCTGCTCGCCGCCGGGCAGGGTGATCGGCTGCTTACCGCCGAAGGTGCTCTCCAGCAGGCTGCCGAAGGCCTGCGGTTCCGGGCCGGAGAGGGTCCCGGAGCCGAACAGGTCGCCGGCCTGCAGCTTGCAACCGCCGACGCTGTGGTGGGCAACCATCTGCGCCACGGTCCAGTACATGTTCAGGGTGTTGCTCAGCGCCAGGCGATGGGGCGCCAGGCCCTGCTCGCGCATGGCGGGGGTGAGGACCAGCACTTCCAGCTCGATGTCGAAGGCGCCTTTGGCCTGGTCGGCTTCGTCCAGCAGGTAGGGCAGGGGCTGCGGGTCGCCTTCCGGACGGGCCGGCTGGGCGGCGCGGAAGGGTTCCAGGGCTTCAGCCGTAACCACCCAGGGGGAAACCGTGGTGCCGAAGTTCTTCGCCAGGAACGGGCCGAGGGGCTGGTATTCCCAGGCCTGCACGTCGCGGGCGGACCAGTCGTTGAGCAGGCAGTAGCCGGCGATGTGTTGCTGGGCATCGCTGATGGCGATGGACTCGCCCATCTCGTTGCCCTGGCCGATCCAGATACCCAGTTCCAGTTCGTAGTCCAGGCGCTTGCTCGGGCCGAAGTTCGGCACTTCGTTGCCCGGCGGCATGGTCTGGCCCAGCGGGCGGCGCACCGGGGTGCCGGACACGCAGACGGTGGACGCGCGGCCGTGGTAGCCGATGGGCACGTACTTGTAGTTGGGCAGCAGTGGGTTGTCCGGGCGGAACAGGCGGCCGACGTTGTTGGCGTGGTGGATGCCCACATAGAAGTCGGTGTAGTCACCCACTTTCGCCGGCAGGTGGAGCTGGCAGGTGGCCGCGGCCGGCAGCAGGGCCTGGCCCATGGCTTCCAGGCGCTCCTGGGCGCTGCTGCCTTCGGCCAGCAGGTCCTGCAGCTGCGCGCGCAGGGCGCGGCGGGCAGAGGCACCGAGGGCGAAGAAGGCGTTCAGGCTATCGCCGCAGGCGGACTGCGCCGCTTCGGCCGCTTCGCCGCTGAACAGGCCTGCATCGGCGGCGACCTTGAGGTCGAAGATCGCGTCGCCGATGGCTACGCCACCGCGCGGCGAGGCGCCGGCCGGGCTGAAGACGCCCAGCGGCAGATTCTGCAGGGGGAAATCCGGGTGGCCGTTGGCGGAGGCGATCCAGCTACGGCGATTGTCTGTCTGGGTCATGTCAGATCCTGCCCTTGTCGAAGGTCTTGGCCATGCCGGCCCAGCATGCATCGTAGTCGCTCTGCAGCTGCGGGCATTCCAGCGCGTATTGGCTGGGGCGCAGCACGCGGCTGGTCTCGAACATGAAGGCCATGGTGTTGTCGATCTTGTGGGGTTTCAGATCGGCGGCGATGGCGGCGGTGGTGGTGGCGTTGTCCGGGCCGTGGGCGCTCATGCAATTGTGCAGCGAGGCGCCGCCCGGGGCGAAGCCTTCTGCCTTGGCGTCGTAAGCGCCCTGGATCAGGCCCATGAATTCGTTCATCAGGTTGCGGTGGAACCACGGCGGACGGAAGGTGCTCTCGGCCACCATCCAGCGCGGCGGGAAGATCACGAAGTCGACGTTGGCCTGCCCAACGGTTTCGCCGGGCGAGGTGAGCACGGTGAAGATCGACGGGTCCGGGTGGTCGTAGCTCACCGTGCCGATGGTGTTGAAGCGGCGCAGGTCGTACTTGTAGGGCACGTTGTTGCCGTGCCAGGCGACCACGTCCAGCGGCGAGTGGTCGAGGGTCGCAGCCCAGAGTTCGCCGAGGAACTTCTGCACCAGCTCGACCTTGCCATCGAGTTCTTCGTAATGGGCCACCGGGGCGAGGAAGTCGCGCGGATTGGCCAGGCCGTTGCTGCCGATGGGGCCGAGGTCCGGCAGGCGCAGGGCGGCGCCGTGGTTCTCGCAGATATAGCCACGGGCGGTGGCATCCAGCAGCTCGACGCGGAATTTCATGCCGCGCGGGATCACCGCGATTTCCAGGGGTTCCACATCCAGCAGGCCCAGCTCGGTCGCGATGCGCAGGCGACCCTGCTCGGGAACGATCAGCAGCTCGCCATCGGAATTGAAGAACACCCGCTGCATCGAGGTGTTGGCGCGGAACAGGTGCACGCTGACGCCCGAGGCCTGTTCGGCATCGCTGGTGGCGGCGATGGTCAGCAGGCCATCGATGAAGTCAGTGCGTTCGGTGGGAATGTCCTGCGGATTCCAGCGCAGGCGATTGGGCGTCACCGGACCCAGGCGGTTGCCGGCGATCTGGCGCTCCAGACGCTGGTACTGCGGGTGGTTGGCCGAAGGCTTGATGCGGTACATCCAGGTACGCCGGGCCTCGCTACGCGGCACGGTGAAGGCGGTTCCGGAAAGCAGCTCGGCGTACAGGCCGTAGGGCACTTTCTGCGGGGAGTTCTGGCCGACGGGCAGGGCGCCGGGCAGCGCCTCGCTGCTGAACTCGTTGTTGAAACCGGACTGGTAGGTGAGCGGAGCAGGGGAGACCATGGTGACCTCGCTGTTTTTGTAATTTGATTACGCATAACGTAATTTGAAAGGGAAAAGGGGTCAAGCTATAACAGCGGCCTCCACACCGACCAAGGCCATGACATGACGAGCGAGAACGACAGCGCGGGTGCACCGCGACGGCAGAAGGTGCAGGCCGCCGAAGTGGGCACTGACATCCTCAAGGGGTTGGCGGAACTGGCGCCGGCCACCTCGCTGTCGAAGTTGGCCGAGCACGTCGGCATGCCGGCGAGCAAGGTGCATCGCTATCTGCAGGCGCTGATCGCCAGCGGCTTCGCCGAGCAGGACGCCACCACCAATCACTATGGTCTCGGCCGCGAGGCGCTGCTGGTCGGATTGGCCGCCATTGGGCGGCTGGACGTGGTGAAGGTGTCCATGCCGCACCTGGCGGAGCTGCGCGACTCGCTGAACGAAACCTGCTTCCTTGCTGTTTGGGGCAACAAGGGGCCGACAGTGGTTCACGTCGAACAGGCCCTGCGTGCAGTGACCCTGGTGACCCAGGTGGGCTCGGTATTGCCGTTGCTGGGTTCGTCCACGGGGCTGGTGTTCAACACCTACCTGCCCGAGGGTGAAACCGCCTTCCTGCGCGACGAGGAAATGGCCCAGCCAGGGGCACCCGCCGCTGCCGAGCTGAAGGAGCAGATGGCGCAGATCCGCGCCACCGGGCTGCACCCGGTGCATGGCTTGCTGATGCCGGGGGTGAATGCGCTGTCGGCACCGCTGTTCGCCACGGGCAGCAAGCTCGCCGGGGTGATCACGGTGGTGGGGGCGGCCAGTGTGTTCAGCGCCGCCACCGAAGGCTCTGCCGCCGAGCGCTTGCACCGGGCGGCCGAGGCCATCAGCCTGCGGATGGGGGGGCGGCAGCCGGAGTAATCTGATCGCCGCCTACCCGTTCTACTCCTGGATTGTGAACAACTGGCCGCATTCCCTCGGGTCGCCGTGGTCGATGCCGACGTTCAGCCAGCGCAGGCGTGCCGCCGGATCGGGCAGGTCCAGCGGATCGGCCAAGGGCGGCAGGCCCGCGCCGGCACGCGCGGCGTCGCGTTCGTGCACGGCCTTGAGCGCCGCGTCCAACTGGTCCGGGTCCAGCCAGGCATACTTGTGCCGCGCATAGCTGATCCAGCTGCCCACCAGGCAGTCCGCCACCAGTTCCTGGGTTTTCCGCAGCGCTTCGTGGCCCTGCTCCGGGCCCAGTTCGGTATTGAGATCCCTGAACCACCCCACCACGCCCACCAGCTTCTGTATGTGGTGCGCGGCGGCGTGGGCTACCACATAGCTTCGTGCGAGATCGCCCACCTGCGGAGCGTTCTTCTGCAGGTCGTCCAGGTAGGCCATGTCGAGATAGAGCTGTGACGTGCTGGAGCAGTACAGCGGTCCGCTGAAAGTGCCCTTGAGCTGGCAGGGCGACTCCAGCCGGTCGCGGAAGATCACCACCTTGGGTCTTTTGTAGGAGTAGTCGGCGCGGGCGAGGAATTCGCCCCAGATGTCCTCGATGCTCTCCAGCATCAGTTTGGCCAGCTCCTGCGAGTCGGCCGGTGCCTGCTGCATGGCCGGGGGGGATGCCGGCACGGCGATCGGATTCGTCGCAGCGGCCGGCTCCTCTATCACCTCTTCGGGGAACGCCGGCGGTGGGGGCGTCAACCGGTCGATCAGGTGCGCGGGGCCGAAGGCCAGGTAGACCGCCACTCCTGCCAGCGCGACGATGATCAGCAACCACGACAGCCAGCGCAGCAGGCGGAGCAGCAACCCCGTGCGGGGACTCGGGGCGGCGGCTTTTCCGGGCATATCGATTAGCTCCTGAGGGTATTGAGATTCAGTGTTGTCGCTTCCGAGCAACCGCGCCATGTTTTCATCTGTCTCTCTCGTGAGACATCTGTCACATGATGGCAACCTGACGCTGCTTGAATGCCCGGCACTCATCAGCCGCCCGGAGTATCGATCATGGCAGCCGAAAGCAGTCTGGCTCGCCTGCTCAAGACCGTGGAACCCTTGACCCCGGACATGAGCATCAGTGATGTGGCCGATCGTCTGCTGACCCGTGAACACAAGGCCTTCCTGTCCCTGCCGGTGGTGGACGGGCAGGGGATGCCGCTGGGACTGGTCAGCCGCTACACGTTGCAGGACATCTTCATGCAGCGTTTCGGCCGCGACCTCTGGGGCCGCCGCCCGGCGTCCGACGTGATGAACCCTGCACCGCTCACCGTCGCCCTGGCCAGTGGCCTGGAGCTGGCGGCCAAGCAAGTCACCGGGCAATTGCAGTACCCGATTACCGAAGATTTCATCCTGGTGAACGAGCAGGGACGCTACTTGGGACTCGGCACGGTGCTCGACCTGCTGAAGGCCATGGAAATGCGCATTGCCCAGCGCAACCGGGTGCTGCGCCAGGCGCTGGTGGACCTGAAGGAATCCCAGACCCAGCTGGTGCAATCGGAGAAGATGGCGTCCCTAGGCCAGATGGTGGCTGGCGTCGCCCACGAGCTGAACACCCCGCTGGGCTACGTGAAGAACAACGTGCAGCTGATGGAAGAGCTGACCACGCCACTGTTCGCCCTGGCCGAGAGCCAGGCCGCGCTGGCCGCCTGCCTGGAAGACCCGGCCTGCGACGAGAACCGCCTGGCCGATGCCCTGGAACGCGCCGCCGCCAGCCGCGAGGAGGCCGCCCCTGAGCTTTTGGCCGGCGACCTTCGCCAGCTGTTCGGCGACACCCTGTACGGTATTGGCCAGATCGCCGAACTGGTTTCCGGCCTCAAGGATTTCGCCCGCCTCGACCGCGCCATGAGCGAGGAAGTGGACCTCAACGAGTGCATCCGCAGCGCCTTGCTGATCGCCCGCAACAACATCAAGGACAAGGCCGAGGTGTTCCAGATGCTGGGCGAGCTGCCCCGCGTCACCTGCGCCCCGTCGCAGATCAACCAGGTCTTGCTCAACCTCTTCACCAATGCCGCCCAGGCCATGGACGAACCGGGGCGCATCCAGGTACGCAGCTGGGCCGACGAGGCCGGCGTGTTCATTTCAGTGCAGGACAGCGGTCGCGGGATGCCACCGGACGTCATGCGACGCATCTTCGATCCCTTCTTCACCACCAAGCCGGTGGGCGAGGGGACCGGGCTGGGGTTGTCCATCAGCTACAAGATCATCCGTGACCATGGCGGCAGCATCCGCGTGGCCTCGGAGCCGGGGCGCGGAACGCGCTTTCTCATCAGCCTGCCGCGCAATCCGGCGGTCGAACTGAAACGGAGTGCCTGAGTCCATGTCGTCTCCCGTCCGCATTCTCTTCGTCGATGACGAGGAGCGCATCCTGCGCAGCCTGGCGCTGCAGTTCCGCCGCCAGTACGAGGTGATCACCGAGAGCGACCCGCTGCGCGCGCTGGAACGGCTCAAGGAAGAGTCGGTGCAGATCATCGTCAGCGACCAGCGCATGCCGGGCATGAGTGGTGCCGAGCTGTTGGCACGTTCGCGGGAGATCGCGCCGGAATGCCTGCGCATCCTGCTCACCGGCTACTCCGACCTGGATGCCGCGGTGGAAGCGCTGAACAACGGCGGTATCTTCCGCTACCTGACCAAACCCTGGGACCCGCAGGAAATGGCCTTCACCCTGCGCCAGGCGGCGGAGATCGCCCTGCGCCAGGCCGCCGCGCCGGTCACCACCGCCACCAGCAATCTGGCGGCGCCGCTGAACCTCCTGCTGCTGGATGACGACCCGGAAACCCTTCACTGCGTCCAGGCCTTCTGCCAGTCCGGCGGCCACCGCCTGCTGCGCGCCCACAGTTTGAGCGAGGCGCTGGTGACCCTGAACCTGGAGCCGGTGGACCTGCTGGTCAGCGACCTCAAGCTGGGCGGCGAGGATATGGCGCCGCTGCTGAAATCCCTGGCCCAGGCCCACCCGCGTCTGCTCAGCCTGGTGGTGACGCCGTTCCGCGACACCCAGGCGCTGCTCAAGCTGATCAACGAAGCGCAGATCTTCCGCTACCTGCCCAAACCGATCCGCCGCGGCCTGTTCGAGAAGGGCCTGAAGGCCGCCGCCGAGCAAGCCTTCCTCTGGCGTGCGCAGCCGCTGGAAATGGTTCCGCGTGCGGCGGATGCCCCGAAGGAAGCCAGTGAGAACCAGCGTGTCGGCAGCCTGCTGGGGATGCTGGCGCGATTGCGTGAGCGGGTTATTGCCTGAGACAAACTCCGATGGGCAGTCCTTCGGCCTGCTTGGCGATTGAAATCGCCCCTACAGGGGCGGGCCGCGTTCGGAGGAGGGGATATGGGCTGGCTCGAACCATCCGGCGAGCCCATTTCCTTGTAGGGGCGAATTCATTCGCCAAGGGCAACGCAGTTGCCCCGACGAACTCCCGAGGGCATACCTTCGGCCTGCCTGGCGATTGAAATCGCCCCTACAGGGTCGGGCCGCGTTCGGAGGAG
>NZ_SSOH01000092.1:136486-159565 GCF_029873155.1 Pseudomonas sp. BN515
CGGGCCGCGTTCGGAGGAGGGGATATGGGCTGGCTCGAACCATCTGGCGAGCCCATTTCCTTGTAGGGGCGAATTCATTCGCCAAGGGCAACGTAGTTGCCCCGACGAACTCCCGAGGGCAGACCTTCGGTCTGCCTGGCGATTGAAATCGCCCCTACAGGGGCGGGCCGCGTTCGGAGGAGGGGGATATGGGCTGGCTCGAACCATCCGGCGAGCCCATTTCCTTGTAGGGGCGAATTCATTCGCCAAGGGCAACGCAGTTGCCCCAACGGACTCCCCAGGGCACACCTTCGGTCTGCTTGGCGATTGAAATCGCCCCTACAGGGTCAGATCCGCCCCGAGGGTTGAGGAGTGCCGCTCAGTACTTGATATCCCGCGCTCTTTCGCGCCCCTGCTGCTTGGTCTGCCGCTTGTCCTGGCGGCATTCGGCGTTGTACTGCATGTCGGCGGCGCGGCAGTCCTGTTTGATCTGGCGTGCATCCTGGCGGGTTTCCTGGCGGACTTCCCGCGCGGCGCGGCGCTGTTGGGCCTGCTCGGTGGCCCAGGATGCGCCTGCCGAAACCAGCAGGAGCATCGCAGCCAGGAGAACAGGAAGACGAGGAGTGCGCATGGCGTTGCCTCCCTTGGCGAAGAGGGTGTGGTGTTTCAGTACAGCCGATTTTGCGCGCAGCTGCTGCGATTCCGCGGAGCGGTAGGCCCGGTCCGGCGTTATACGGGCGCCAGCCGGGGCAGCTTGAGGTCGGCGCAGGTTCCGCCGCCTTCACGGTTGTACAGGGTGATGCTGCCGCCCAGGCGGGTGGCGATCATCTGCACGATGGCCAGGCCAAGGCCGGCGCCCTGGGGGTTGTCCTGGCTGTAGAAACGCTCGAACAGGCGTTCCAGCCGGGTTTCTTCGATGCCGGGGCCCTGGTCTTCCACGCGCAGCAGGAAGAAGTCCCGGCCGTCTGGCAGCAGGCTGACCTTCACTTCGCCGCCGGGCGGGGAGAAGTTGGTGGCGTTGGTCACCAGGTTCTGCAGGGCGATGCCGATGGCGGCAGCGTCGCTGGTGGTGTGGAAGTCGTCGTCGGTCACTTCCAGGGCCAGTTCCAGGCCCTTGTCCAGCAACAGGGGCGTCAGCTCGGCCAGGTGCTCGCGGACCAGGTGTCCCAGATCCAGGCGCTGCCATTTCTGCCGCGCCAGTTCAGGCTCCACCCGCGCCATGGTGAGTAACTGGTTGACCACCCGCGTCAGGCGGTCGACGCCCACTGTCAGAAAGCGCAGGGCTTCGGCGCGCTGCTCGTCGCTGGTGGCTTCGAGCGCGTTCTGCGCGTGCAGGCGCAGCACCGCCAACGGGGTGCGCATCTCGTGGGCGGCGTCGCCGATGAAGCGCCGTTCGCGCTGGAGCATCAGCTCGATCTGTGCCAACAGGCGGTTGATCGACGCCTGCATGGGTTCCAGTTCCCTGGGCAGCGGCACGATCTGCAGCGGAGCGAGGGATTCGGCGTGGCGGCTGCGGATCACCCGCGCCATGTTCTGCAGCGGCAGCAGGCCCCAACCGATGGCCAGCCAGACCAGCGCCGCGAGGACGAGAATGCCCACCATGTTGGGCCCCAGGGTATGGCGGACGATGCGCTGCACCAGGTCCTGGCGCACGTCGTCGCGTTCACCCACCCAGATCAGCAGGCCCTGTTCCGTGTCCGGCAGGACGAAGCCGCGCCAGTGGTGGCCGGCCAGTTCGATGTTGTGGAAGCCGGTCTTCACCGGCGCGTGGTCGAAGGGCGGGGCGCTGGGCGATTGCACCAGGCTTCGGCCGTCCTTGCTCCAGACGTGGAAGGCCATCTTGCTCTCGTAAGGGTGGCCGACCTTGCGCGGGACGGCGCTGCTCAGGGCGTTGTTGAAGGCGCGGTACAACTCGTCCTGTTCGGGTTTGGCCAGGGGCATGCGCATCACGCCCATCAGCAGGCGCGCGTTCTGCGCCAGATGGGCATCATAGATCTCTTCGATCTCGTGGCTGCTGTCGCGGTAGTTGAAGTAGGCGATGAGCAGGGTGCCGAGGAGCAACAAAACCATCACCAGCCACAGGGTGCGGCGGCGCAATGACGTCATGGACGGCCGTCCACGAGGTAGCCGATGCCGCGCACGGTGCGGATGAGGTCGCTGGAGAGCTTTTTGCGCAGGTGGTGGATATGCACTTCCAGGGTGTTGCTTTCGGCTTCCTCGTCCCAGCCGTAGAGGGTCTGCACCAGGCGCTCGCGGGTGATGACCTTGCCCGGTTGCGAGAGCAATTCGTGGAGCAGCTGGTACTCCTTGGGCGTCAGGGCGACCGGGCTGCCCTGGTAGCTGACCTGCTGGCTGGTGGGGTCGAGCACCACGCCGTTGTGTTCGATCAGCACCTGCGGCCGGCCGGCGCTGCGGCGCAGCAGGGCGCGCAGGCGGGCCTTGAGCTCATTGAGGTCGAAGGGTTTGACCAGGTAGTCGTCCGCACCCGCGTCCAGGCCGAGGATTCGGTCCTCGGTTGCGTCGCGGGCGGTGAGCACCAGCACTGGCAGGGTGGAGCCGCCGGTGCGCAGTTGCTGCAAGACCTGCAGGCCGTCCAGGCGCGGCAAGCCGAGGTCAAGGATCGCCAGGTCGAATTCTTCGGTCTGCAGGGCGTGCAGGGCGCTGGCGCCGTCGGTCAGCCAGTCGATTGTGTAGCCTTCCTGGCGCAGGCCGGCGCGTACGCCGGCCCCAAGGGCGTTGTCGTCTTCGACGAGAAGCAGTCGCATGGGCGTCCTTCAGGGGTTGCCGATTTCCTGCAGTAAAGCATCGATTTCCCGCCGGCGGCCCTGGTCGGCCAGCTCGCGACCGGGTCGCGGGGCGGCGGTCTTGGCCTTGAGCAAGGCTTCGCGTGCCTGCTGTGGGTGGCCCTGGCGGTAGAGGTGGTCGCCCCAGAAATACAGGCTGTCGATACCCGCCGGATTGATCTCCAGGGCCTTGCGCAGCAACTGGTCGGCCTTGTCTTCGTCGCCGAAGCTGACCGGCCAGCCGGGCACCCGGTCGTACAGCGCGCCGAGGCTGGTGTAGGCCGAGCCCTGCAAGGCGTTCGGGTCGAGCTGGATGGCGCGCTCCAGGGCGTCGCGGGCGTCCTTGACCTTGCCCAGGGCGCCCAGGCCGCCTTCGGCGCCGGCCCAACTGCTGGTGACGATGCCGTGCCAGATCCAGGCTTCGGCGGAATTCGGGGCGCTGCGGGTGAACGCGCCGCTCTGGGCGGCGAGCTTCTCGAACTCGGCGGCGCGCTGCTGCTCCATCACCTGGTACTGGATTTCCGCCCAGCGCTGCTGGATCGCTGCCAGGCGCGAATTGCCGGTGTCGTCCAGGGCCCAGGCGGGGATGCTGAGGATCAGGAACAGGCCGAGGGTGCCGATGAGCTTGTTCATCATGGATGGTCCTTGCCGTGGTGGGCACCGCTGAAGCGGCGGATGATCGGCAGTTGCTTGGACAGCGCCCGATCCACCACGCCGGGCAGCATGCCGTTGAGGCGGACGAAGAATTTCTCCGGCCAACCCAGGTAAAGCTCGCTGAGGTCCTTCTCGATGGCCGCGATCACCGCCCGGGCCACCTGATCCGGCTCGTCCACGCCGACCTTGAGTTCGGCGTTCAGCGCCATGGCAGCCTGGCTGTTCATGCCGGTGCGGGTGGCGCGCGGGGCGACGTAGAGGACGTTCACCGGGGTGTCCGCCAGCTCCCGGCGCAGGGCCTCGGAGAAGCCGCGCAGGGCGAACTTGCTGGCGCAATAGACAGCGTAGCCGGGATAGCCGATGGAGCCGTAGATGGAACCGACGTTGACCACCAGGGCGTGGTTTTGCTGGCGCAGCAGCGGCAGCAGGGCGCGGGTCAGTTGCACGGTGGCGGTGACGTTGAGGGCGAGCATGTCCTCGATCTGGTTGTCGTCCACCTGCTCCAGCATGGCGAAGCAGTTGACCCCGGCGGCATTCACCAGGACATCGATGCCACCCATGCCACGCGCGACTTCCAGCACCCGCTGGCGTCCCTGGGCCTGACGCAGGTCCGCGCCGGTCCAGGCCAGTTGCTCTCGATAGCGTGCACGCAGGGGCGCCAGGGCTTCCGGCTGCCGGCTCACCGCCATCACCTGGGCACCGCGCGCGCAGAGCTGTTCGGCGAGGGCCAGGCCGATGCCGCCGCTGGCGCCGGTGAGCAGTACGCGGCAATCAGCGAGACGCATGGGACACCTCGCTGGCGCGGGGCAGGCCGCGGAACATGTCGGCGTAGAGCTGGTAGACCACCTTGGCGGCATGGATCACCGCCTGCTGGTCGCCTTCGTCGTCCAGACGGTCCATCAGCCCGCGGTAGGTGGCCATGTGGTCCTGGTCCAGCTCGCCGTGGGAGGACAGGTAGCTGAAGGCGTCGGCTGGCAGGCCGAGGCTCTCGCGGATGCTGCCGGCGGCGTGGGTGGCCAGGGCGATGCTGGTGCCTTCCAGCACGTTGACCATGCCGAACAGGCCCACCGGATTGCTGCGGGCGATCTGGTCGTAGAGGAAGGCCACCATCAGTTCGATGGGTAGCGAGGGACGGCTGCTGCTGACGGCTTCAGGGTCGCCGCCGCAGGCCGCGATGTCGTTCAGGATCCAGCGTTCGTGACCGTATTCTTCCTCGATGTATTCGCACACCGCGCCGCGCAGCCATTCCAGCCGCGAAGGCAGACGCGCGCCACAGGCCATCATCAGCGGCACGGTGTGGCGTACGTGGTGGTAAGCCTGGCCGAGGAAGGCACGGTAGCCCTCCAGGCTGACCTGGCCGGCCAGCGCCTCGCGTATCACCGGGACGCTGAACAGCGCCTCGCGTTCGCGGGCAGTGGCGGCTTGCAGTTGGTCGAAGAAACTCATGGTCTTGCCTCGTTCTGAAGTTCGAGCAGGGTGTCGCGGTAGCGCGCGAGGATGGCCTCGCGGCGCAGGCGACCATTGCTGGTGAGCAGCCCGTCGGCGGCGTTCAAGGGTGTTTCCAGGCGATGCCAGGCCCTGATCCGCGCATAGTCGGGCAGCGCGGCATTGGCGCAGGCCACGGCATCGGAAAGGGTCTGTGCATCGCAGTTCGGGTCCAGCGGCCAGAGCAGGGCAAGGTTGCCGGGCAGGCCCTCGCCGTGGACGAAGGCCTGGGCGATCACGCCGCGCTGGGTCAGTTCGGCCTCCACCCAGTCCGGGTTCACGTTGCGGCCGAAGCTGGTGATGAATTGGTGCTTCTTGCGGCCCTTGAGGTGGAGGTAGCCGTCGGCGTCGAACTCGCCCAGGTCACCCGTGGGCCACCAGCCACCGGCGAAGGGCGCTTCGCCCAGGTAGCCGAGCAGGGTGGAACCACTGACCTGTACTTCGCCGTCGTCCGCCAGGCGCACCTGGACATGGGGCAGGGGCTGGCCGACGCTGGCCGGCCGCACGGCGCCGGGGCGATTCAGGCAGACGACCGACGCGCATTCGGAAAGGCCATAGCCTTCGAACACCGGCAGCCCGACCCGCGCGGCGCGAGCCAGCAGGTCCGGCGAGACCCTTGCCCCGCCCACCGCGACGAAGCGGAATTGCGCGGCGCCCAGGTGGCCCTGCTCAATGGCGGTGACCAGGCCCAGCAACAGCTGCGGCACCAGGATCAGGCTCTGGGCGCTGCTGAGGACGACGGTGGCCAGCAGCTTCGGCCAGTCCACGCCGCTGGCGCCCTGGATGCCCATCTGCCGCTGCGGCAGCAGGGTGACGCAGGCGCCGGCCAACAACGCCGCATAGGTGCCGAGGTTCTCCAGCAGCACCGCCATCGGCAGCACCGCCAGGTAGTGGGCCGGTGCACAGGGGCGGCTGGCGACTTCCAGCTCATGGGCGACCCGCAGCAAGGCGTCGGCACCCAGGCAGACACCCTTGGGCTGGCCGGTGGTGCCCGAGGTGTAGGTGATCTTGAGGGTGCCGGCGGGCAGGGCTGCCTGGCCCTGTCCGGGTTTGCGCCAGAAGGTGCCGTCCGACTGGAAGCCGGCGCCTTCCAGCTCGTTGGCGAAGCCGGCGTCCAGCACCGCCAGGCCGACCTGGCATTGCTCCAGGCAGTGGGCGCGCTGCGCGGGGCTGAAGAAGGGCGGCAGGATCAGACAGGGGCGCCCGCTGAACAGCGCTGCCAGGTCCCAGATAAGCGCCTCCGGGCCATTGTCCAGGCCGAGGGCGAGTACGCCTTCGGGTTCGGCGCGGAGCAGGCCTTCCCGCCGTTCCACCTCGACCAGCAACTGGGCATAGGTGTAGCGTCGGGTGTCGCCGCGCAGGGCCAGGGGTTGTGGCAGGTGGCTGGCGTGCTTGCGCAGGATTTCGCGAAAGGCCTCAGGCTGCATGGTGGGCCGCCTCGTCCACTTCAGGAAAACCCAGCCGCGCGATGACACCGTTGCGTTGCAACTGCTCGTAGCCGAAGTGGATGTTGCCGGTGAACACCTGGGGCTTCTGCTCGTAGTAGGAACCCCATTGCTCCTGGTCGTGGCCCAGGCGGCTGGGGTTGGCCTCGCCGAGATGCAGGGGTTCCAGGCCGAGGCGGTGGAAACTGTTGATCAGGCCGGGAGCGCCGGTGAACACCACCCACTCCAGGCCACGCTGGTGGAGCAGCCAGGTGACCGCGACGATGATCAGGCGCGCATTGCCGGCGCTTATCGACGCCAGGTTGCCCACTTCCACCACCTGCCGGCGCTCCACCGGGAGGCCGGTCAGGCTGGCGATCCGGGATTCGACCGGTGCTTCCAGGTACTGCTCGAGAAACAGCGTCTCCTGCTCGGCGAGGCGGATGCCGGCCACGGCGCTGAGGGCCCCGTGGAAATTGCGCATGCTCAGCAGCTCGGGCATGTACTGGTGGATATCGGCACCGTGGGCGCTAAGAAAACGGCGATGGACGAAGTCCTCGACCTGGCCACGCCCTGTGTCACCGGCCAATAGCAGGGACAGGTAGTGTTGCTGCGACTTGTGACCGAAACGGAATGGGAACAGGGCGTTCCACTCGACGCTGTTCATCGATGCCCTCCGGGCGCTTGGCTTAATGAGAGGCAGTATCCGCGTGAAGTCTTAAGGGACCCTGAAGACGCCTTGCGCGCCTGTCGACAAGCCTTCATCCCGCTGACACAGGGATGTCATCGGCACAGGGCATCCTGCTTGCAGGAACAGAAAGGGCACAGGAAGTGCCAGGGTGCAAACTGAAGCTGCCGGCGATGGCAGCTTTTTTTTTGCGCGCATTTTGCTGGCTGCCGGCATGGCAGATGGGCATCGCGCCCTTGCCGATCGCCGCATGGGCTCAGAGCTTGTAGCCGATCTGCCGTAGCAGGCCCTTGCGCCAGGCGATGTCTGCTTCGCCTTCCACGCCACGGGGCGAGAAGCCGTCCACGACACCGAGCACGCCGCGTCCCTGGTCGGTTTCGGCCAGGATCACTTGGGTCGGATTGGCGGTGGCGCAGTAGATGCGGCAGACCTCCGGCACCAGCTTCAGGCTGTTGAGCACGTTGACCGGGTAGAAGCCTTCGCCGAGGAAGATGATGAAGCTGTGCCCGGCGCCGATGGCCAGGGCATTCCTGCTGGCCAGTTCGAGCATGGCGTCGTCGGTGCCGGAGCAACGCACCAGACAGTTGCCCGAGGCTTCGCAGAAGGCCAGCCCGAAGCGGATGCCGGGTACGGCGCCCACCAGGGTTTCGTGGATGTCTTCGACGGATTTGATGAAGTGGGTCTGGCCGAAGATGAAGTTGATCGACTCCGGCTTGTCGATGCTGACGCTGACGAGTTGCATGTGGCGCGCCTCCAACCCCCCATGGAACAAGCATAGTCAGGTGTCCGAAGTCTCGGAATGTGCGCTTCTGTAAGGGGCGCCGTGCGCACCGGCTGTTTTGCGGGGTAGTTTCGGTGCGCGAAGCGCCCCCTGCCCGACGTCGTTCAGACTCTCAGCAGAAAAAGAAAAACCCGGCAGAAGCCGGGTTTTTCGTAGCGGATAGCGCCTTATTCGGTGCTCAGCACACCGCGACGGATCTGGTCGCGCTCGATGGATTCGAACAGGGCCTTGAAGTTGCCCTCGCCGAAGCCGTCGTCACCCTTGCGCTGGATGAACTCGAAGAACACCGGTCCCATCAGGGTTTCCGAGAAGATCTGCAGCAGCAGACGCTTGCTGCCGCCTTCGGTGGTGCCGTCCAGCAGGATGCCGCGCGATTGCAGCTCGGCTTCCGGCTCGCCGTGGTTCGGCAGGCGGCCCTGGAGCATCTCGTAATAGGTGGCCGGCGGCGCGGTCATGAAGCGCATGCCGAGGGCTTTCAGTTCGTCCCAGGTCTTGACCAGGTCGTCGGTGAAGAAGGCCACGTGCTGGATGCCTTCGCCGTTGAACTGCATCAGGAACTCTTCGATCTGGCCTGCGCCCTTGGAGGACTCTTCGTTCAGCGGGATGCGGATCATGCCGTCCGGCGCGGTCATGGCCTTGGAGGTCAGGCCGGTGTACTCGCCCTTGATGTCGAAGTAGCGGATCTCGCGGAAGTTGAACAGCTTCTCGTAGAAGTCCGCCCAGTAGGCCATGCGGCCGCGGTACACGTTGTGGGTCAGGTGGTCGATGAACTTCAGGCCGGCACCTTTCGGGTGACGGTCGACGCCTTCGATGAACTCGAAGTCGATGTCGTAGATCGAGGAGCCTTCACCGAAACGGTCGATCAGGTACAGCGGCGCGCCGCCGATGCCCTTGATCGCCGGCAGGCGCAGTTCCATCGGACCGGTGGGGATCTCGATGGGCTGGGCACCCAGCTCCAGGGCGCGGGCGTAGGCCTGGTGGGCATTCTTCACACGGAAGGCCATGCCGCAGACGGACGGGCCGTGCTCGGCGGCGAAGTAGGCGGCCTGGCTCTTGGGCTCGTTGTTGAGGATCAGGTTGATCTCGCCCTGGCGGTACAGGTGCACGTCCTTGGAACGGTGAGTCGCGACCTTGGTGAAGCCCATGATGGCGAAGATGGGTTCCAGGGTATTCGGGGTGGGGGATGCGAATTCGATGAATTCAAAGCCCTGCAGGCCCATGGGGTTTTCGAACATGTCAGCCATTTTTTGGCACCTCAAGCATTTGATTGGAAGTATGGGTCAATGCGAGGTGGCTGCCGGTGGCGCGCAGGAAATGCCGCGTACGCTGCGGGCGAGGTAGTCGCCGATGGTGACTTTGAATCCGAGGCTTTGCATGGACGTTGCCTCAGGCCGGCTTGTCGGCTTGCTGGTCAGGGTGCGCCTGGATGAAGGCCGGATGCACAAGGGCAAGGCGTTCGACCCGGGCGATCTTTGGATAGTGTGACAGGTCCAGTTCGAAACGGCGGGCGGCATAGACCTGCGGTAGCAGATAGACGTCAGCCAGACCCGGTTCGCCGAAGCAGAAACCTTCGTCTCCTATAAGGGCTTCGACCGCATTGAAGCCTTCTGCGATCCAGTGACGAATCCAGTTCATCACCTCGGCTTCCTCCACCTTCAGGCCGCGCAGGCGGTTGAGCACCGCGACGTTGTGCAGCGGATGGATATCGCAGCCGATGATGGCCGCCACCGCGCGCTGTTGGGCACGGGCTTCCAGACCCTGGGGCAGGAGGGCGGGTTGCGGGTAGCGCTCTTCGAGGTATTCGATGATGGCGGGGGATTGGGTCAGGACCTGACCGTCGTCCGTGCGCAGGCTGGGCACACGGCCCTGCGGATTGAGTGCCTTGTATTCGGGCTTGTGCTGCTGGCCGCCGTCCTGGATCAGGTTCACCGGGATATGCCGGGCTTCCAGGCCCTTCAGCGCCAGGGCGATGCGCACCCGGTAGGAAGAGGTGGAGCGGTAATAGGTATAGAGGTCCATGGCAATCGCTCGGCGGCAGGCGTTCCGGTGTGAGGTCCGGATGCCGGCATTATTGTTTTCGTAATCAATTTACACTTTGCGTAATTTGCGGGCTGGGGGCGGGGCTGTCAAGCGGAGAGCGGAGCGAGCAAAGCCTGTAGGGGCGAATTTATTCGCCAAGGGCTGCAACGCAGCCCCCGATGAGACCTAGGGCAGACCTGCGGTCTGCTTGGCGAATGAATTCGCCCCTACAACAGATGCGTGAAACAGGACCCCGAAATAAAAAGGCCCCGCATCGAGCGGGGCCTGGGTCATCACTGGTTCTGTTTCGCGTCCTTCACGCCGGCCGTGTTGTTCAACAGGCTGCCGGTGGCGGTCTGCAGGAAGGCTTCCAGGTACTTCTGCAGGCGCGGGTCGCTGTCGCCGGGGACGCGTTCGGCCTTGGCATCGGCGCCCAGCTGGTACTGGTAGAGGCGCGCCGGGAAGTCCTTGGGCTGGATCAGAATGCGGTCGGCGCTGACGATGGCCACGGTCTGTTCGCCGCCGGACGGCTTGATCACACCGATGCCCGGATCATTGGCCGGCAGGTTGAGCAGGTCACGTCCCCAGCACTGGTGGCGTACTTCGCCGCCCAGGCGGCCCATGATGGTGGGCACGATGTCGATCTGAGTGGCGACATTGTGGTTGATGCTGCCGAATTTCCCTTGCACGCCGGGGCCGATCAGCAGCAGCGGTACGTTGAAGCGGAACAGGTCCATTTCGGTGAGCTGCTTGTCGCTGCCGAAGCCGTGGTCGCCCACTACGACGAACAGCGTGTTCTTGAAGTAGGGCTCCTTGCGCGCCTTCTCGAAGAACTGGCCGAGGGCCCAGTCGGCGTAGCGCATGGCGGTCAGGTGCTCGTCATGGGCACCATGGCCGGTCACCTTCTCCACCGGCAACTGGGCGGGCAAGGCATAGGGCGTGTGGTTGGAGAGGGTCTGCAGCAGCGCGTAGAACGGCTTGTCGGTGGGCATCTTCGCCAGTTCGGCGGCGCCCCGGTCGAACATGTCCTGGTCGGACACGCCCCAGGTCTTGTCCATGAACACCGGGTTGACGAAGTCTTCGCGGCCGATGAAACGGGTCATGCCCTGGTTGCTGAAGAAGCCGGACTGGTTATCCCACTGGAAGTTGCCGTTGTAGACGTACAGGTCGTTGTAGTCGCGGGCGCTGAGCAGTTGCGGCAGCCCGGAGAACTGGTGCGAGCCCTCGGGGGTGCGCATCAGGTACTCGAAGCTTGGCAGGTTGGGGAAGCAGGCCATGGTGGCGAACATTCCCTGGTGGGTATGGGTGCCGTTGGAGAAGAAACGGTCGAACAGCAGTCCCTCCTTGGCCAATTTGTCGAAGTACGGCGTGATGCCTTCCTGGCTGCCCAGGGCGCCGACGTAACGCCCCGCGAAGCTCTCCATCAGAATCACCACCACGTTGCGGATCGGCAGGGTGCCTTCGGCCGGCGGGGTGAAATCGCGACGGATGGCGGCCGTGTCGGCATCCACCAGCTTGTCGTTGGGGGTGAGTAGCATCTCGCGCACGGTCGCCACGGCTTCGTCTTCAGGCAGGGTGGCCTTCCAGGCGTTGTCGCGGTGGGAGGAGAAGCTGCTCTTGGCCGCGTCCACCAGGGTCAGAGTGCCGTTCAGGCCCAACTGGTTGGCGAACATGGAGTCAGTGGTATAGGCGTCACCCCAGCGCAGCGGCGGGCCCTGGCGCAGATGGCCACGAACGGCAACCACGGCCACCACCAGGCACACCATGAAAATCGCCACGCGGCTGAACCAGGGCGCGGTTTTGCGGGCGATGGGCTTGGTGCTGGCGCCGGTGCGCGGACGGCTGACCAGGTCCAGGCCACGGAACATCAGGTAGAGCAGGGCGGTGGCCAGGGCCCAGGCGATCAGGTAGCGACCCACCGGGAAGCCGTTCCAGATCATGCTGGCGACGGTGCCCAGGTCTTCCTGCAGGTACTGGAAGACCAGGCTGTTCAGGCGCTGGTGGAACTCGCGATAGAAGTCCAGTTCGCTGATGCCGAGGAACAGGGTGAGGCTGGCGAAGAGGGTCAGCCAGAGCCGGTGCAGGCCACGGGCGGCCATGGCGCGGACGCTGAGCAGCGACAGCAGCAGCGGAACCAGGGCGAATACCACCACGCGCAGGTCGAAGCGCAGGCCGTTGTAGAAGGACTCGACGAACACCGACGCCGGGCTGTCGCCAATCTGGTCGCTGTTGTACACCAGCAGCGCCACTCGCAGCAGGCTGTACATCACCAGTAGCGCACCTGCGCTGAGCAGGGTGAAAGCCAGGTGGCTCTTGACGGTGGGGGTGTCCAGGTTGAACGAGGACTGCCGGGTGGCGACGGGTTCCTGTGCGGTCATGCGATCAAGCATCCAATGGTCTACTCAGGGCGGGGCGGCATCTGGAGCTGAACGATGCCGGGGGTAAGTAGATCACCTGATGGCACAGTGGTTCCAGTTGGTCCGCCGAAAGCGTCGGACATTGCCAGAGGGAATGTGAAGAAAACGTCGAATGGCGCCCTGTTGCGACGCCGAGATGTGTCGGGCTGTTTCGTCTACGCGGGCAGAAATCGGTCGGTTGGGCAGCCTGAGGCCCGCCAGCTTCTCCGGGGTGCGCACGATGCATTCGCTCCCACTGGGCAGGGCTGCACCCTGCCTGGCGATTGAAATCGCCCCTACAGGAACAGCACGAGGGGCACGGACAGCCCCCTCTCCCGCTTGCGGGAGAGGGCGGGGGTGAGGGCAACGTCAGGCCTGCTCGGTGCCAACCCTTGTCGCGATTGAAATCGCCCCCACAAGGATGCCTATCGGCGCTCGCGAATGGCTGCGGCCTCGCGGGTCACCAGGTCGATGAACGACAGCGCCAGGGGCGAGCGTTCGTCCCGTCGGCGCACCAGCCAGACGGCGGTGGTAGCGCCCGGGTCGAGCAAGGTGCGATAGACCACGCCATCGACGCGGGTGCGGCGAAAGGAGGCGGGCAGCACCGATACGCCCAGCCCGGCGGACACCAGGCCGATGATGGTCATGGCTTCGCTGGCTTCCTGGGAAACCCGTGGCGTGAAGCCGGCGTCGCGGGCGAGGGCGAGCATCTGGTCGTAGAGGCCGGTACCGAAGGTGCGCGGGAAGAATACGAAGGGTTCGTCGGCCAGGGCGCTGAAGTGAATGCCGTCTTCGCTGCCGGCGGCCAACGGATGGTCGGCGCGCAGGATGGCCACCAGGGGCTCGCGGAACAGTTCCACTGCCAGGAGGTTGTCCGGCAGGTTGAGGGGGCGGATCACTCCCACCTGCATGTTCTCCTCCTGCAGTGCCCTGACCGTTTCCGCGCTGCTGCCCTCGGTGAGCTCCAGGTGCACGTCCGGGTAAGCCTGGCGAAAGGCGCGGATGCTGCGGGGAATGGTGGAGGTGAAGGGGGCGGATGAAGTGAAACCCACCTTCAACTCGCCCAGTTCGCCACGGTGGGCGCGGCGCGCGATCTCCACGGCCTTTTCCACCTGGACCAGCACCTGGCGGGCCTCGTCGAGGAAACGGCGACCGGCTTCGGTCAGCTCGACCCGGCGGTTGGTGCGTTCCAGCAGGCGCGCACCGATTTCCTCCTCCAGCGCCTGGATCTGCTGACTCAGCGGGGGTTGGGAAATGCCCAGTTGCTCCGCGGCGCGGCCGAAATGCAGCTCCTCGGCCACGGCGATGAAGTAGCGCAGGTGCCTCAGTTCCATGGGATGCCTATTGATATCCAGAACATATCAAATGTGTCGAATAATATATTGGAGATAATATAAAACGCTCGATATCCTTCGGCCCATAACCCCAACAACGAATATTCCAGCCCCTGATCCAGGCGGCACGGCCTCGTTGTGCCTGCTCGCCGCAAATGCCCGAAGGTGCCCCGTGAGCAAATCCCAGGCAGTACTCAAGACCGAAGACGATCCCGCGTTTAGCGAGGCGGCCCGTGCCCCAGCCACCGAGCTGCCGGACGCCGCCGCCAACGATCCTGAACTCCCCACCTATATCAGGAAGGGAACGCCGCAGTTCATGCGCACCTCCCTGGCGCTGTTCTCCGGCGGTTTCGCCACCTTTGCCCTGCTGTACTGCATCCAGCCGATGATGCCGGTCCTGTCCCGGGACTTCTCCATCTCCGCCGCCCAGAGCAGCCTGGCGCTCTCCGTTTCCACCGCCATGCTCGCCCTCGGCCTGCTGGTGACCGGCCCGCTGTCCGACGCCATCGGCCGCAAGCCGGTGATGGTGGTGTCATTGATCGCCGCTGCCCTGTTCACCCTGGCCAGCGCCGCCATGCCGACCTGGGAAGGCGTGCTGGTGATGCGCGCCCTGGTGGGGCTGGCCCTGAGCGGGCTGGCCGCCGTGGCCATGACGTACCTCAGCGAGGAAATCCATCCGCACCACCTCGGCCTTTCCATGGGGCTCTACATCGGCGGTAACGCCATCGGTGGCATGAGCGGACGCCTGATCAGCGGTGTGCTGGTGGACTTCGTTTCCTGGCATGCCGCCCTGGCGGCGCTCGGCGGCCTGGCGCTGGTGGCCGGCCTGGTGTTCTGGCGCGTGTTGCCCGAGTCGAAACACTTCCGCCCGCAGCCGCTCCGGCCGTCCACGTTGGTGGAAGGCTATCGCCTGCACTTCCGCGATGCCGGCCTGCCCTGGTTGTTCCTCACCGGCTTCCTGCTGATGGGCGCCTTCGTCACCCTGTTCAACTATATCGGCTACCGCCTGCTGGCCTCGCCCTACCAGATGAGCCAGGCCCTGGTGGGCGTGCTCTCGGTGGTCTACCTGTCCGGTATCTACAGCTCAGCCTGGGTGGGCTCCCTGGCGGACAAGGTGGGTCGGCGCAAAGTGCTCTGGGCAGCCATCCTGCTGATGCTCGGCGGCCTGGTGCTGACCCTGTTCAGCCCGCTGGGGGTGATCCTGGCCGGCATGGCGATCTTCACCTTCGGCTTCTTCGGCGCCCACTCGGTGGCCAGCAGCTGGATCGGCCGTCGCGCTCAACGGGCCAAGGGCCAGGCATCGTCCCTCTATCTGTTCAGCTACTACGTCGGCTCCAGCCTGGCCGGTACCCTCGGTGGCCTGTTCTGGCACCACTACGGCTGGCAGGGAGTCGGCCTGTTCATCGGCGGTCTGCTGGTGATCGCAGTGGCCGTGGCCTTGCACCTGGCACGGCTGCCGGCGCTACCCGGCAACGCCATCGTCCAGCCGGCGCACTGATGTCTTCGCCCTGGGGCTGTCATCGCAGCCCCAGGGTGCGACAACACGCCCAACGCCGATGAGCGCCTGGGCTGGCAGAATGCCGGCCTACCCACCGACCAGAGTGGGAGCATCCCTGCCTTCCATGCGTGCACAACCCGCCTCGATCCGACCAGGGAAGTACAGCATGAGCATCACCTCCACCGACATCTGCAACGCCGCCGACGCCCTCAAGGGATTCGTCGGCTTCAACCGCAAGCTGGGCAAGTACATCGTGCGCTTCAGCGAAGACTCCTTCGGCATGGACGTCCCCGATGACAGCATCACGCCGGCCTGCGAGTTCGTCTGGACGGCGAAGACCGACCAGGTGATGACCCTGAGCCGCGAATGCCTGCAGATTCTCCTGGAACAGAACATCAACGACCGCCTCAACCTGTGCGACCCCTTGCTGGTCTACCTGCGTCGCACCGATCTGCCGGAAATCAGCGCGGAGCGCCGGCGGGTCTGAACGGGGCCAGAGGCTTTCTAGCGGGCATGGCTAGCGAGTAACGCGGAGCGGCAGAGATGCCGGAACCTACGGGCGAGGCGTGCTATGTTCCGCGGGCACCGTTGGTCAGTCCCTGCATGGAAGCCTCCAGATGTCCCTCTTGCCCGGAACTTTCAGGAATCGTCTCGCCCTTCTGATTGGCAGCATCAGCCTGGTGGTCGGGCTGCCGCTGTATTTCTACATTGACCATTTCTATGCCGGGCAACTGCTGAACGATCGCGGTAATGCCATGCGCGGCCTGGCCACCTCCGTCTCCACGGTGCTTTCGGAGAACCTGCGGGAGCGCCAACGCGAGATCGACCTGTTGGCGAAAACGCCGATCTATCTGGAAGAGGGCGGCGGGGTGGACATCCGGAAGCTGACGGCCATGCTCAACCGCCTGAAGGACTCCTACGCCCATTACTCCTGGATCGGTTTTGCCAACATGCAGGGCACGGTGAGAGCCGCCAGCGGCGATTTGCTGGTGGGCCAGGATGTTTCCCAGCGCCCCTGGTATCAGCAGGGCAGGCAGGGTTCCTTCATCGGCGACCTGCACGAGGCCGTGCTGCTGGCCAAGCTGCTGCCCACCGAACCGGGCGCCGGCCCGCTGCGCTTCATCGACTTCGCCGCCCCGGTGTTCGATGCCGACGGTGAGCAGCTCGGCGTGGTGGCTTCCCATGCCTACTGGCGTTGGGCGGACGCGATCATCGGCCGGCTCGATGCGATTCGCCAGGATCACAAGGCGGTGGAGCTGTTCATTCTCAATTCGCGCCAGGAAATCATCTACCCGGAGCGTTCGGGCCAACTGCTGGATGCGGCATTCCTCAAGAGCCTGGGCAGTAGAAGCTGGGGGCAGGATGGCCAGTACCTGGCGGCGCTGCACGAGGTGCCCGACGTGTTCCCCCAAAAGCCGTTGAAGTGGAGCGTGCTGGTGCGCCAGCCCATCGCCGTGGTACGCGAGGATGTCGACCAACTGCAGCGCGTGCTGCTGTTCTTCGGTGCCAGCGCCACCCTGATCCTGCTGACCCTCGCCTGGCTCAGCGCCAGGCGAACCAGCCGGCCCATTGAGCAACTGGCGACACTGGCCCGGCGCATCCAGAGGGGCGACGAGAGCGCGCAGCTCGACATCCATGCCAGCACCCATGAAATGGAGGTGCTCTGCCAGTCCATTTCCGGTATGGCCGCGACGCTGCTCGCGCGCAAGGCCGAACTGCTGCAGGCCAACGAGCAGTTGGAAGAAAAGGTGGCCGAGCGTACCCGCCAGTTGGCCGAAGCCAACGCCCAGCTGGAGCAACAGGCACGCCGGGATGCCCTGACCGGCGTGCTCAACCGGCTGGCTGCCAACGAACGGCTGGAGGAGGAATTCCTGCGCCTGCAGCGCACCGGCGTACCCTATTCGGTGCTGCTGCTGGACATCGACTATTTCAAGCGGATCAACGACACCCACGGCCATGACATCGGTGACCAGGCCCTGCAGTTCACCGCGCTGCTTATCCGCGCCAGCATTCGCGCCACGGACTATCTCTACCGAGTGGGCGGGGAGGAGTTCCTGGTCCTGCTGCCCGCCACAGAGCAGCCGGATGCCTTGCATGTGGCCGAGAAGATCCGCGCCACGGTGGAGGGGACTCCGGCGCCTGTGGTCAATCGCATCACCCTCAGCATTGGCACGGCCCAGGCGCGGCCGAACGACAGGAATGGTGAAAGCGTGGTCAAGCGCGCCGACCAGGGCCTGTATGAAGCCAAGGGCGCTGGGCGCAACTGCATCAAATCCTGCGTGGACTGAGCGCCTCAGTAGAGGCCGGGAATCAACCGCGACGTGCGCGCGCAATAAGCCTCGTACTCCTCGCCGAACTCCGTGCGCAGCAGTGCTTCTTCAGCCTGGATACGCGCCAGCAGCTGCGGCAATGTCAGTGTCACCAGGACCAGGCCGACGCCGGAGCGGAAAGCCAGGGCCCAGCCGACAGAAGCGATCAACAGGCCCAGGTAGCTGGGATGGCGGATCATGCCGTAGATGCCATCGGTCACCAACCGGTGGCCGGGCTGGATGGCCACCAGGCCGCTGAAGCGATTGCCCAGCACGAACACTGGCCACATCCGCAGTGCACCGCCCACGGCGAACAGGAACACACCCAGCCAGCGCATGCCGTCGCCGCCGAAGGTCCAGACGTCCAGGCGGTCGGTGTAGGCGGGGAGGAAGGCGCTGAGCAGGGCGATGATGCCGAATACCGGCAGCACCCAGCGATTGCGCCGGTCCTCGCGCACGCCGCTGCTGAGGTTGCCGCGAGTGAAAGGGGCCATTCCCGTGAGGATGAACAGCACCAGGGTCAGTGCCACCAGCGGCGGCTGGCTGAAGAAGGCCATGAACCCGCCCCAGCCGAGGACGGCGAGGCTCAGGTAGACGAGGGTGCCGACGAGCGCGAGGAGCAGCGTGCGGGAGCGTGACATGGCGGATCACCCCTTCGATCGGCGACGACAAGGCATTGGACCGCTGGCAGCGTGGCGGGTGCGGAGCGGGTGTATTTATCCCGGCAGTCCCCTACAACCCTATGTCCCGCCGCCACCTCGGCCCTTCGCCGACCTGCCACCGCAGCCCTTCGTGGTGGTGCCCGAGTACCACCAGTTCCGCGATGCCCAACTGCCGCGCGTCAGCACCGAGAAGCCGCAGGTACTTATCCGCAGCTTCGACCCGGAGCTGGGGGTGTATCGGGATGTGGAGGTGCGGGATGGGGAGGGGGGGATCGAGGAGTGAGCCCGGCAGCCGGCTGACGTTAGGGTGCGCTGCGCGCACCACCTGTGGGAGCGATTTCAATCGCGAATGAATTCGCTCCCACAAAGAAGGAGCAAGCCGCATGCGAAGGTCATGCGGGATCGGCAGCACGCGACGATCAACCGCCGGTGCGCACGGCGCACCCTACCGGGCTCCCGCGCGATCCTGGTCTGTGGCTGACCGTAGGGTCACTGCGCGCACCAACTGTAGGAGCCATCTGCGAAGGTCCTGGGGGATAGGCGCCGCAAGGCGTTCAACCGCCGATGGGCACCCAGCGCTATTCAATCAGGCTTCCCCCAGGCTCCTACGCCCGAACCGCCGCCGATAATCCGTGGGCGATAGCCCGACCATCTTGTTGAACACCTTCCGGAAGGCTGCCGGGTCCTGGTAGCCGACTTCCCAGGCGATCTGGTCCACCGAGCGGTTGGTCAGCTCCAGCAGCTCGCGGGCTTTGGCCGCGCGCAGTTGCTGGCAGTACTCGGTGGGACGCAGGCCGGTGGCCTGCTGGAAGCGGCGCAGGAAGGTGCGTTCGCCCAGACCGGCTTCGGCGGCCATGGCGGGGAGGCTGACCTGGCGCGCGTCCTGGCGTTGTAGCCAGCGCTGAACCTTGAGCACCGCCTCGTCGCCGTGGGTGAGGCGCGGGGTGAAGCGGCGGAAGTACTGCTGCGAGTGCCGGGTCAGGTCGAGGGCGAGGAAGCTGGCGGTATTCGCGGCGATGGTCGGCCCCAGCAGGCGGTCCACCAGGGTCAGCCCCAGGTCGGTCCAGGCCATCACGCCCCCGGCGGTGATGATGTCGCCGTCGTCCACCACCAGTTTGTCGGCATCCACCTTCACCTCCGGGTAGCGCTCGCCGAGGTCCTTGGCCAGGCTCCAGTGAGTGGTCAGCGGACGCCCGGCAAGCAGCCCGGTCTGGGCCAGCACGAAGGCGCCAGCGCACACCGAACAGAGGGTGACGCCGGCCGCGTGCCGAAGGCTGAGCCAGTCGACGAAGGGTTGCAGGGTTTCGGCCGGGGGCAGGGCGCCGATGCAGGGCAAAGCAATCACCACTGAAGGCCGGCTTTCGGTATCCGGGTGGCTGTCCCAGGTGCAACGGATTTCGCCAGCCGCGTCGGCGCTCCAGTGCCGCACCCGCAGGGCGGGCAGGTCGGCATCGGCATGCTCGGCGGCCAGGCGATTGGCGACCGCGAACAGATCGGAGAGGCCGTGGGCGGCTGCCAGCTGGGCGCCGGGATAGAGCAGGAGGCCGATCTCCAGCATCGTTTTCATTGTCAGTTTTTCCTGCGAATTTGTCGGTTGCGCCGATCCCCATCCGGCGTCGGGAGGAGCACCTTAGGCCCCACGTCTCCACTCCCACAACCTGAGGTGAAAATCATGAGCAAGCAAGCCGTCATCGTAGTCGACATCCAGAAGGACTATTTCCCCGGTGGTCTGTGGACCCTGAGCGGTGCCGACGCCGCTGCCGACAACGCCGCCCGGATCATCGCCGCAGCCCGTGAGGCAGGCGACCTGGTGGTGCATATCCGCCACGAGTTCACCAGCCCGGAGGCGCCGTTCTTCCGGCCTGGCTCCGAGGGGGCGGAGATTCATCCCAAGGTGCTCAACGCCAACGGCGAGCCGGTGGTCCTGAAGCACTTCGTCAACTCCTTCCGGGAAACCAATCTGAAGGACATCCTCGATGGCAGCGACGTGGACAAGCTGACCGTGGTCGGCAGCATGAGCCACATGTGCGTCGACGGCGTCACCCGTGCGGCGGCCGACTTCGGCTACGAAGTCACCGTGATCCACGATGCCTGTGCCACGCGTGACCTGGAGTTCCAGGGCAAGACCATCCCCGCCGAGCAGGTCCACGGGGCGTTCATGGCCGCGCTGGCCTTCGCCTACGCCAAGGTGGTGTCCACCGACGAATACCTGGCGCAGCAGGCCCGGTGAGGACATCGCCGCGTTCCACAGGCCGGCCTCGGCCTGCGGAACGTGGACCCTCTGTGCAACAGGTACATCGATACGGACGGCAATTCGCTCTACTATTCCCAGCTGAAATTCTGCTGATACGTCCGAACCGGAGTGCCCATGAACGACCAGACCCTTCCTCCCGATTACCTGGAATTCGCCGAAGAACTGGCGGATGCAGCGGCCAAGGTCACCCTGACCTATTTCCGCCTGCCCCTGGAGGTGGAGAACAAGGAGGCCGAGCGCTTCGACCCCGTGACCCTCGCCGACAAGGGCGCCGAGCGCGCCATGCGTGACCTGATCGCCCAGCGCTTCCCCGGCCACGGTGTGCTGGGCGAAGAAGAGGAAAACATCGCGGGTGAAGAGCCCTGGACCTGGGTGTTGGACCCGGTGGACGGCACCCGCTCCTTCATCAGCGGCATCCCGCTCTGGGGCACCCTGATCGCACTCAACGACGGCACCCGCCCGGCGCTGGGCGTGATGGACCAGCCCTTCACCCGCGAGCGCTTCATCGGCGACGGCAGCACGGCCTCGCTCAACGGCCGGCCGATCCAGACCCGTGCCTGCCGCAACCTGGCCGACGCGACCCTGATGGTCACCAGCCCGGAGCATTTCCAGCAGCCGCCCTACAGCGATGTGTTCAGCAAGCTGTCGAGCGACGTGCGCCTGGTGCGCTACAGCGGCGATTGCTACGCCTACTGCATGCTCGCTCTAGGGCTGGTGGATATCGTCCTCGACCCGGGCCTCAAGCCCTACGACATCCAGGCGCTGATGCCGATCATCCAGGGTGCCGGTGGGGTGGTGACCCGCTGGGACGGCGGCGATGCGCAGAACGGTGGTGATGTCATCGCCTGTGGCGACCCGCGCCTGCACGCGCAGATCCTGGAACTGATGCGGTCGGTGTGATGGCTGGGCGAGGGCGGGAAACCGGCGATGCGTGGAGTCCCGCCTGCGGGCGTTTCTGGGTTTCCCGCCTAAGCGTATGAATGCCAAGCGTATTCAGCCGCCCGAATTATTCAGCGGAAAATAAACCTGTACTTCCTGGCTGAACCGCGTATAGTCCCGCCCACTGCGCTGCAATTGTCTCTGCGATACTTGGCTCGATGTTCTGATTGAAGTTATTTCATCTCCTCGATTCGTTACAGCTTTAGCACTTCAGTAATTCCTGATTAATTATCAGGGTTATTTATTTTTATTCTGGAGATATGAAATGTCCAATCGTCAATCCGGCACCGTCAAGTGGTTCAACGATGAAAAAGGCTTCGGCTTCATCACCCCGGCAGAAGGCGCTGATCTGTTCGTTCACTACCGTTCGATCGAAAGCACCGGCTTCAAGAGCCTCAGCGAAGGCCAGCAAGTGACTTTCGAAGTCGTACGTGGCCAGAAAGGCCTGCAAGCGGACAAAGTTCAGGTAGTCTGATACTTTTCCGTTCGAAGAGCCCCGCAAACGCGGGGCTTTTCTATTTATATCTCCTGAAAACTCCAGACAGTATCGCCAGCACATATCGCTGGTGGTCATTCTCCTGTCATTCATCGCCTCGGTGAATCATTGGTAGTTGCAAACAAATTATTTGGTTTTGCGCTTCTGACGGCGTCACTCACTGCATTGAAGAGTTCTGCATGCCGGGCTATCAAGGCAGATTTCAGGATTTATCAGTAGGGGATATGAACTTTCATATCCGCTCGTTGTTCGACCATCAGCAGTATCACGATCCGGAACTCGAGGCGGAGAATCCCGGAATATCCCCCGGAAGCTGGCCCTGGCCAGTCTTGTTGTGCACCGGTGGGGCGGGGACGTAACGGCCAGTGACTACCACACGCTGATTCCCGACTTCCTGGCGGAAAACCTGCGGCCGAACCGCTCGAAGTTCTGCAGGGAAATGGCTGAACTCGAATACACCTCGCAGATCACCTGCATGAATCGCGTGATGAGCAATGGCGAAGCCTATGAAGGTTCATTGCTGCACATCCAGCGCGACGACTGACTTCCGCTTCAATCAATGACCGGCTGCAGCATGTCCTGGTCGCAGGGCGATTCGGCCAGGGCGCTCTACACTGGCACAGGTTATCGACTGCACTGAAGGGCCGCGTCATGACCTATCCCCGTGAAAGCACCGGCCTGCTGCTGGTGGACCCGTATAACGACTTCCTCAGCGAGGGCGGCAAGCTCCACGCTCGCGCGAGGCCGGTGGCTGACGCCGTGGGCACGCTGGACAACCTGCGCAAGGTCGTGGCGGCGGTACGCAAGGCGGGTATCCAGCTGTTCTACGTGCCCCACCATCGCGCCCGCCCCGACGACCTCAAGACCTGGAAACACCCCAGCCCCTACCAGATCGGCGCCGCCCGCGCCCAGGTGTTCGCCGCCGGAACCTGGGGCGGTGAATGGCACCCGGACTTCCAGCCCCAGGCAGGCGACGTGCTGGTGCACGAACACTGGGGCGGCAGTGGCTTCGCCAATACCGACCTCGATTACCAGCTCAAGCAGCACGGCGTGCAGCAGGTAATCCTCGTCGGCATGCTGGCCAATACCTGCATCGAATCCACCGGGCGCTTCGCGGCGGAGTTGGGTTACCACGTGACGCTGGTGCGGGACGCCACCGCAGCGTTTTCCCCGGAAGCGATGCACGCGGCCCATGAGCTGAATGGGCCGACTTACGCGCACGCCATCCTGACGACCGAGGAAGTGCTGGCGGCGATTGGGGTGTAGCGGGGCGCGCATCCTCCTGTGGGGGCGAATTCATTTGAACTTGGGAAACCACGTCCTGAGGACGTGGTCATGAGTCATCGGCTCTGCCTGTGACGATTCGACTGCTTGGGCT
>NZ_SSOH01000092.1:159577-456904 GCF_029873155.1 Pseudomonas sp. BN515
GCGATCGGGTAGGGTGCGCCGTGCGCACCGGCGGTTTGGCCTGGTGCCGAAGCGGGTCCTGAAGTCGGTGCGCACAGCGCACCCTACGGTCCAGACCGGGCGAAAGAGGTCGGCGTTGTGCTCGGTAGTGGATTCGCCCCCTTCCAGGGGGCTACCGCAAGTCCACGTTCTACGAACGTGGTTGTTCACTCGCAAAGGGCGGCAACGCTGCCCCTGTGGATTTCGAAGGGCAGCCCTTCGGACCGCTAAGCGATTGAAATCGCCCCCACAGTCTTGCCCGCCTACGCGCTGACCCAGCGCTGGCGCATCCAGCCGCTCAAGGCATCCACGCCCAACACGAGCACCAGCATGGCGAGGATCACGCTGGAGGCCTGGGCTTCCTGGAACAGGGACAGGCTCATGTAGAGCATCTGTCCGAGACCTCCGGCGCCAACGAAGCCCAGCACGCTGGCCATGCGGATGTTGTTCTCCCAGCGATAGAGCATGTAGGCCACCAGTTGCGGCCAGACCGCCGGCAGGGTGCCGTAGCAGAAGGCCGTGATGCGCCCGCCACCGTTCAGGCGGATGGCTTCGGCCGGTTCCGCCGGAGTGTTTTCCAGGGCTTCGGCGAACAGCCGGCCCAGCACGCCAGCGGTATGCAGGGCCAAGGCCAGGGTGCCGGCGTTCGGGCCGAGGCCCGCGGCCAGCACCATCAACGCCGCCCAGACCAGCTCCGGCACGGCACGCAGGGCGTTGAGCACCAGCCTCGCGCCACCCTGGGCAGCCCCGCCGAAGCGGCCAGCGGCGGGTATGGCGAACGCCATTCCCAGCAGGGCCGCCAGCAGGGTGCCCAGTGCCGACATGGCGAGGGTTTCCAGGGCGCCCCTGCCGATGGCTGCAAGATGCGGGGCAGACAGGTCGGGCTTGAGGAAGCGTGCCGCGTAGCTGCCCATCTGTTGCAGGGCATCGCCACTGACGAGCGCGCCGAGATCGATACCCAGCCCTATAAAGGAGGCGATCACTGCCGCCAGCAGGCTGAGAAGCACCAGGATATTGCCTGGCTTCACGCGAACCTCCCGCGCAGGAAGCGACTGAGCTGGTCGGCCAGCAATACCAGGGCGAGGAAGGTCAGCAGCATGCTGGCCACTTCGCCACCGGCGAACATGCGCATGGACAGGTCCATCTGCTGGCCCAGGCCGCCGGCGCCGACGAAGCCCATCACCACCGAGGCGCGCACCGCGCACTCCCATCGGTATACGGTGTAGGAAATCATCTCCGCCGCAGCAATGGGCAGCACGCCGTAGGCGAAGGCGGACAGGCGCGGGCTACCGGCGGCGAGCAGGGCTCGGGTGGGGCGCGGGTCGACGGATTCGAAGATTTCCGCATAGACCTTGCCGAGCATGCCGCTGTAGGTGATGGCGATGGCCAGCACCCCGGCTGTCGGACCCAGGCCCACGGCGCGGACGAACAGCAGCGCCCAGACGATCTCCGGCACGCTGCGCAGGAAAATCAGCAGCCCGCGCACCGGCCAGCGCAGGGCCTGCGCCCACCAGGCCGGGCGACCACCGCGGTGCAGGGCGGACAGCGACAGCGCACGACTGGCCCAGAGGGAAGCGGGCAGGGCGATCAGCAATGCCAGGCTCATGCCGGCGGTGGCGATGGCCAGGGTTTCCAGGGTGGCGCGGCCCAATAGCAGAAGGAATTCCTCGCCGTGCTCGGGAGGCCAGAAGGCGGAGAGGAACTGCCCCATGGTGCGGGCGTTGCCTTCATCCAGCAGGACGGCCGGGTTCAGCTCGCTCAGCTTCAGGCCGGGCCATAGCAGCGCCAGGGCCAGCAGGGTGAGCAGCAGCCGGGGCAGTGCCGCAGGGTCGCGAGGGGAAGACTTCAGCATCGCGGAATATGCAGTACGGGCGGCGCCACGGGCGGGGAAGACGGTAGGTCGCCGCGCAATTGCTCGTTGGCGTAGAGACTATCCAGATCGGCCTGAGTCACGGCCTCGCGGTGACGGTCAAAGGCGATGCGTCCATCCCGTACGCCGACGATGCGCGGGAAGTGCGCCAGGGCAAGCTCCACTGCGTGCAAGCTGGCGAGCAGGGTGACGCCACGACGGCTGGCATCGGCGCAGAGGACGCCGAGGGTGTGGTCGGCCAGGACTGGGTCCATGGCGGAAACCGGCTCGTCAGCGAGGATCAGTTCCGGCGTCTGGTAGAGCACGCGGGCGATGCCCACCCGCTGCAATTGGCCGCCGGAGAGTTGGTCGCAGCGCTCGAAGAGTTTTTCGGCCAGATCGAGCCGGGCCAGCGCAGCCTGGGCACCGGCTCCGTCCAGTGGATGCAGAAGGCTGAGCAGTCCCTTGGCCAAGGACCATTGGCCGAGCTTGCCGGCCAGCACGGCAGTGACTACCCGCTGGCGTGGTGGAAGCGGCGGGGCCTGGTGGACCAGGCCGATGCGTGCGCGCAGTCGCTTGCGTTCCCGCGCGGAGAGCGACCAGGGCGCTGCGCCGAGCAGCTGGAGCTGCCCGGCTGAGGGCTTCAGGCTGGTTGCCAGCAGGCGCAGCAAGCTGGTCTTGCCGGCACCGGACGGACCGATGATGGCGACCCGTTCGCCGTTGCCGACGTTCAGGTCGATGCCCCTGAGCGCCGGCTGGCCGTTGGCGTGGACCAGGTCCACGCCATGCAGCGACAGGCTCACTTCAAGAGGCCGGCCGAGCGTGCGGCTTCCTCGATGCCCTGGTAGTTCTCGGGCTTGGTCGGAATGAAGCGGCTGGCGGCCTGCAGATCGAGGATCGCCTTGTGCTCCGGGTTGGCCGGGTCGAGGGCGAGGAAGGCCTGCTTGATCTTCTCGGCCAGGGCCGGGTCGAGGGTGCCACGCACGGTCCAGTTGTAGTCGTAGTAGGTCGGGGTGGTGGCGAAGACTTTCACCTTGCCGGTGTCGACCTTGCCGGCGTCCACCAGCTTCTGCCAGACGCTGGCGTTCAGCACGCCGCCGTCCACCTTGCCGGCCTGGACCCAGGCCACGGTGGCGTCGTGGGCGCCGGAGTAGGCGACGCGGGAGAAGAACTGCTCGGGCACGATGCCGTCCTTCTGCATGAAGTAACGCGGCATCAGGCTGCCGGAGGTGGAGGACACCGAACCGAAGGCGAAGGTCTTGCCCTTGAGGTCCTGCAGGGACTTCACCGCCGGGTCGGCGCTGATGAATTTGCTGGTGAACTTCTCGTCCTGCTCACGCTGCACCAGCGGAATGGCGTTGCCGGTCTTCAGGCGGGTCTGGACGAAGGTGAAGCCGCCGAGCCAGGCCATGTCCAGGCGGTCGGCCGCCAGGGATTCGACCACGGCGGCGTAATCGGCCACGGGAACGAACTCCACCTTCATGCCCAGTTGCTGCTCGAGGTAGGCACCGAGCGGCTTGAACTTGCGCAGCAGTTCGGTGGGGGCTTCATCGGGGATGGCCGAAACCTTGAGGACGTCGGCGGCCTGGGAAACAACAGCGGATATGGACAGGGCAATGCCTGCCACAAGGGCGAGAGAGCGTTTGAACATGGGATTCTCCGGTTCAATAGCGGAAAAGGCAGGCGGATTATAGTGAGCGGCAAGGCGCTTGGTAGCTTCATGTTGCGGCCCACACGTTTAAGATGTGCGTTTCGCCAACTGTCTGGAGTCTCGGCATGACCGATTCCCTGCCTTCCATTGCTTTCGCCGGCATCGGCCTGATGGGCCTGCCGATGACCCGCCGCCTGCTGGCTGCAGGTTTTCCGCTGACCGTTTGGAACCGTTCCCCGGAGAAATGCGCGCCGCTGCTGGAGCAGGGTGCCCATCGCGTGAAGACTCCGGCCGAACTCTGTGCCGAGGCGGATATCGTCATGCTCTGCCTGGCCGATACCCGTGTGGTGCGCAAGGTGGTGTTCGGTGAGGGCGGGATAGTCGAAGGCGCGAAACCGGGCCAGTTGCTGGTGGACTTCTCCAGCCTGGAACCGGCGGCCACCCGTGAAATGGCGGCCGAGCTGGAGGCCCGTACCGGCATGCGCTGGATGGATGCCCCGGTATCCGGCGGCACTCCCGGCGCCGAGGCCGGCACGCTGGCGATCATGGCCGGCGGCCATGCAGAGGACGTGGAGCGGGTACGGCCGATCCTCGCCCACCTGGGCCAGCGCCTGACCCGCATGGGCGGGGTTGGGGCCGGCCAGGTGACCAAGGTGTGCAACCAGATGATCGTGGCCTGCAACGCGCTGGTGATTGCCGAAGTGGTGGCCCTGGCGGAAAAGGCCGGTGTGGATGCCAGCCTGATCGCTCCGGCTCTGGCGGGCGGCTTCGCCGACTCCAAGCCCCTGCAGATCCTCGGGCCGCAAATGGCCGAGAGCCGCTTCGAACCCATCAAATGGCACGTGCGCACTCTGTTGAAGGACCTGGATACCGCCGTCCGCCTGTCCCGTGAACACGACTCGGCAACACCGCTCAGCGGCCTGGCTGCGCAGTTGATGCGCCTGCACGGCAGTCAGGGCAATCTGGAACGTGATCCGGCTACTCTGGTGGAAATGTACCGGGAGGATCTCTGATGAAGATCGCCGCCAACCTGTCCCTGTTGTTCACCGACCGCCCGCTGATCGAGCGCGTCATTGCTGCCCGCGTCTCCGGCTTCGATGGCGTCGAGGTGCAGTTTCCCTATGAGTTGCCGGCGATCCGCATGAAGGAAGTGCTGGAGGCCGCCGGCCTGCCGCTGATCCTGTTCAACCTGCCGGCCGGCGACCTGATGGAAGGCGGCCCGGGGCTGGCCGCGGTGCCGGAGCGCCAGGAACAGTTCGACGACGCCCTGGAGCAGGCGCTTGCCTACGCCGCCATGACCCGGCCGCGCTTCGTCAACGTACTGGCCGGGCGTCAGGCCGAGGGTGTCAGCCGCGATCGGGCGCTGGCCTGTCTCGCCGCCAACCTGCGCAAGACCGCCGAAGCCTTCGCCGTGCTGCACATCGGCGTGGTCTGCGAGGCGATCAACCCGCTGGACATGCCGGGCTTCCTGATCAACACCCCGGAGCAACTGGACGTGCTGCTGCGTGATGTCGATCACCCGAACCTGCACGCGCAGTACGACCTCTATCATATGGCCCGCCAGGGCGTGGACGCGGCGGCGGGCATCCGTCTGCTGGCCGGCCGCATTGGCCATGTGCAGTTCGCCGACTGCCCCGGCCGTGGCGAACCGGGCACCGGCAATACCGACTTCGACCCGGCCATGCGTGCCCTGCAGGAAGACGATTACCCCGGCTGGCTGGGCGCCGAATACAAGCCCACCGGCGTGACCGCCGAGACCCTCGGCTGGTTGCCGGAGTGGAAGGCCAGGCTGGCCTGACCCAACGAATACGACGTTTGTAGGGGCGAATTCATTCGCCAAGGGCAGCCTAGCTGCCCCAATGCATTGCAGGGCAGGCCGTTGGCCTGCTTGGCGAATGAATTCGCCCCTACAGGAAACCCAAATGCATTTTGTAGAGACGACGATGACCGACCCCATCCGCCTGACCCAGTACAGCCATGGCGCTGGCTGCGGCTGCAAGATTTCCCCCAAGGTGCTGGAAGTGATCCTTGCCGGTAGCGGCGCCCAGAACCTCGATCCGAAGCTCTGGGTGGGCAACGCCTCCAAGGATGATGCGGCGGTCTATGCGCTGGACGATGAGCGCGGCGTGGTGTCCACCACCGACTTCTTCATGCCGATCGTCGACGATCCCTATGATTTCGGCCGCATCGCCGCCACCAATGCCATCAGCGATATCTACGCCATGGGCGGCGACCCGCTGATGGCCATCGCCATTCTCGGCTGGCCGGTGAACCTGCTGCCGCCGGAGGTGGCCCGCGAAGTGATTCGGGGCGGCCGCTCGGTATGCGATGAGGCGGGCATTCCGCTGGCCGGCGGACACTCCATCGACGCGCCGGAACCGATCTTCGGCTTGGCCGTCACCGGCGTGGTGGACAAGCGCAACATGAAGCGCAACGACACCGCCACCGCCGGCTGCAAGTTGTACCTGACCAAACCGCTGGGGATCGGCATCCTCACCACCGCGGAGAAGAAGGGCAAGCTGCGCGAGGCCGACGTGGGTCTGGCCCGCGACTGGATGTGCACCCTGAACAAGCCCGGCAGCCGTTTCGGCAAGCTGGCGGGGGTCACGGCCATGACTGACGTCACCGGCTTCGGCCTGCTCGGCCACCTGGTGGAAATGGCTGACGGCAGCGGCCTGACCGCCCGCATCGATTACGCCAAGGTGCCCAGCCTGCCCGGTGTCGAGTACTACCTGGAACAGGGCTGCGTGCCCGGCGGCACCCTGCGTAATTTCGACAGCTACGGCCATCGCCTGGCGCCGCTGGCCGAGGTGCAGAAGCTGTTGCTCTGCGACCCGCAGACCAGCGGTGGGCTGCTGGTGGCGGTGACGCCGGAAGGGGAGGCGGAGTTCCTCGCCGTGGCCGAGGAGCTTGGCCTGCAACTGGCGCCGATCGGCCAGCTGCACGAGCGACAGAGTCTCGCGGTAGAGGTGTTCTGATGCGTCCCGATACCTCGAATTACCGCGAAATCTTCCTCAATGACGTACCGATGATGGATGCCCGCGCTCCCGTTGAATTCATCAAGGGCGCCTTCCCGCACACGGTCAACCTGCCGCTGATGAGCGACATCGAGCGGCAGAAAGTGGGTACCTGCTACAAGCAGCAGGGCCAGGACGCCGCCATCGCCCTGGGCCACCAGTTGGTCAGCGGCGCCATCAAGGCTGAGCGCATCGAGGCCTGGGCTGCCTTCGCCCGTGCCAATCCCCAGGGGTATCTCTACTGCTTCCGTGGCGGCCTGCGTTCGCAGCTGGTCCAGCAATGGCTGAAGACCGAAGCCGGCATCGAGTATCCGCGCGTGAAGGGCGGCTACAAGGCGATGCGGACCTTCCTCCTGGAAACTACCCAGCAAGCGGTGGAACAGTGCGAATTCGTGCTGGTCGGCGGCCTGACCGGCACCGGCAAGACCGACGTGATCACCCAGCTGGCCAACAGCCTCGACCTGGAAGGCCATGCCAACCATCGCGGTTCCAGCTTCGGCAAGCGCGCCACGCCGCAGCCGGCGCAGATCGACTTCGAGAACAGCCTCGCCATCGACATCCTGAAGAAGCGTGCTGCCGGCCATGAGCAGTTCGTGTTGGAAGACGAGGGGCGCATCGTCGGCAGCTGTTCCGTGCCGCTGGAGCTTTACCAGGGCATGCAGGACTACCCGCTGGTGTGGCTCGACGACAGTTTTGAAGACCGCGTCGAACGCATCCTGCGCGACTACGTGGTGGACCTGTGTGCCGAGTTCATCGACACCCACGGTGCCGAGCACGGCTTTGCCCGTTTCGCCGCGCGTTTGCGCCAGAGCCTGGCCAATATCGTCAAGCGCCTGGGCGGCGAGCGTCATCAGCGCATGTCGGCCCTGATGGACCAGGCCCTGGCCGAGCAGGAGGCCACCGGCAAGGTGGACTTGCATCGTGCCTGGATCGAAGGGCTGCTGCGGGAGTACTACGACCCCATGTACGCCTTCCAGCGCGAGAGTAAGGCCTCGCGCATCGAGTTCGCCGGGGAACAGGCGGCGGTGCTGGAATACCTGCGTCAGCGTGAGCTGGCGCGCGCCTGAGCGGGCTGGCCGAGCGGGGCCGGGACGCTAGGCAGGGTTCGAGTCAATCGGCCTCAGCGGCCTTACGTTGCTGCTGCCCAGCCCGTGGGAGTGGCGCAGGAAATCCTCGATGACCACCAGCGGCTGGGGACGGCTGAGCAGGTAACCCTGGATGTAGTCGCAGCCGTGGCTGCGCAGGAAGTCCAGTTGCTCACGGGTCTCCACGCCTTCGGCCACCACCTGCAGGTGCAGGGTGTGAGCCATGCCGATGATGGCCTGGACGATCTCCATGTCGGCATGGCTACCGGGAATGTCCATGACGAATGACCGGTCGATTTTCAGGGTGTCCAGTGGCAGGCGCTTGAGGTAGGCGAGGGAGGAATAGCCGGTACCGAAGTCGTCGATAGAGATGCTGACGCCCAGGCCGCGGATGCCCTCCAGCAGGTGCAGGGCCTGGCTGACATTACTCATCAGGGCGTTTTCGGTGACTTCCAGTTCCAGTCGTTGTGGGCGGATGCTGTTTTCCGTCAGGGCATGTTGCACTTCGTCCACCAGGTCGTCACGGCTGAGGTTCAGCGCCGAGCAGTTCACCGCCACGCGCAGGTCTTGGAAACCCTGCGCTGCGAGGCTGGACAGGTCGCGGCAGGCCTGGCGCAGCACCCAGCCATCCAGGTCGGCGATGAAGCCGTTGGCCTCGGCAACGCCGATGAAACGATCCGGCGACAGCAGCCCCAGCTGCGGGTGCTGCCAGCGCACCAGGGCTTCCAGTTTGGTCACCTGGCCGCTGTGCAGGTCGAGGATGGGCTGGTAGTTGAGGAACAGCCCCTCGTCCTCGGCCAGCGCCAGGCGCAGCTCTTCTTCCAGTTGCAGTTCAAAGGTGGCCTTGTTCTTCAGGTGGCGGCTGAAGAAATGCAGGTTATTGCGTCCGCTGCTCTTGGCCTGGTAGAGCGCGAGGTCGGCGTGTTTGAGCAGCTCCTCGCAGGTTTCGCCATCGTCGGGGTAGAGGCTGATGCCGATGCTGGTGGTCATGGTGACATTGCGCCCGGCCAGGGTGATGGGCTCCTTCATGCGCTGCATGATGCGCTGGGACAGGGCCTTGGCTTCGGTCAGGTTGCCCAGGCTGGCGAGCACGCAGAACTCGTCACCTCCCAGGCGCGCAATCACGTCGTCGCGGCGCAGGACACTTTGTACCCGGTCGGCTACTACCTTGAGCAGTTCGTCACCGGCGTCGTGGCCCAGGTTGTCGTTAATGCGTTTGAAGTGGTCCACGTCCAGGAACATCACCGCCAGCGACTGCTTGAGCTGGGCGTGGACGAGCAGCTTTTCCGCAAAGAACTCATTGAAGGCGCGGCGATTGGGCAGGTTGGTCAGTGCGTCGTAATGGGCGACGTTCTGCAGCTTCACCTTCACCTGTTCCAGCTCCCGCAACAGATTGCTGACGTGCTGCAGGTCGCGCTCCTTGCGTTGCAATTTCTTGTCGGCCCAGGCCACACCCAGGGCGGACAACAGCACCATGCCGGCAATCACCGCCAGGCTTGAGCCGAGTTGTACGGCATTGTCGGCGTGGTCCAGTTGCAGTTCGGTGCCGACCGGCACCACCAGTTGCAGGGCCAGCATCCCGGTGAAATGCATGGCGCAGATGGCAGCGCCCATGGCCAGGCTGGCGGGAATCTTCAACAGCTGGTGGCCTTCGTCGTGGTCGCGGAAAAAGGTGGAAAGGAGCATGGCGGCCAGGCTGGCGGCGATGGCAACGCCCACCGAGACCGCGACCATGCCGGGGTGGTAGTACTGGGTAGCCGCCGAGCGGATGGCGGCCATGCCGCAGTAGTGCATCAGGGTGATGCCCAAGCCCACGGCGAGGGCCGCGATGACATAGTGTCGGGGCTCCAGCTTGGCCCGCCCGAGGGTGTACATACCCACCAGCGAGGCGGCGACCACGATCATCAGGGAAAGGGCGGTCGTGGGGATGTCGTAATCGATGCTGACTGGCGCCTCGAAAGCCAGCATGGCGATGAAGTGCATCGCCCAGATTCCGCCACCCAGGCAACAGGCGCCGAGCCAGCTCCACCATCGCCGGGTTTCCGACTGTTGCGCATGGGCCACCCGTTCGGCCATGTCGAAGGCGCAGTAGCCAGCTCCCGAAGCCACCAGGAAGGCCAGCAGCACCAGCCAGCTGTTATGGGTGCAAGCCAGCAGAATCTGGCCGTCCGCAGGGAGTTCGGTACCGAAACGCAGGCCCAGCCAATCCATAGATAATTTCCCATGCAGGCGGTTCGAGTTCACGGAAAGAGGTCTGATGGCACAGTGCTGTCAGTTTAGTCAGCGTAGGGGGTCTTTTTTGGTACTAAGGTACCTTGGCGCTGAACGGTCGCCGACGTTGGATAGCTGGCAGGGGAGGGCTCCCATTACCGCAGCATCGGGTTACATAAATCACACGAATTTTCGCAGACAGCTGTCAGCAGGAGGCTCTAGATTGCTGCATCGACCCCGGCTTGCGGTTACCCGGGCGCCTGACAACAACAACGAGACCGACACATGCAGCAATCTCCTCAAGCGGCCAATGCCTGGCGCGTGCTCTTCCTGCTTTTCCTGGCGAACCTGTTCAACTTCTTCGATCGGACCATTCCGGCCATCATCATCGAGCCGGTTCGTCACGAGTGGAGCCTCTCCGACTTCCAGCTTGGCCTGATCGGCACCGCCTTTACCCTGGTCTATGCCGTTGCCGGCGTGCCGCTGGGACGTATGGCCGATACCGGCGCGCGCAGGAAAATCATGGGTTGGGGCCTGGCGGTCTGGAGCGGGCTGACGGCGGTGAATGGCCTGGCCTGGAACTTCTGGAGCTTTCTCCTGGTGCGCATGGGCGTGGGCATTGGCGAGGCCAGCTACGCACCAGCGGCCAACTCGCTGATCGGTGATCTCTTCCCCGCCCACAAGCGCGCCCGCGCCATGGGCATCTTCATGCTCGGCCTGCCGCTGGGGCTGGTACTGGCCTTCTTCACCATCGGCGCCATGGTCAAGGCCTTCGACAGCTGGCGCGCTCCGTTCTTCATCGCCGCTGTGCCGGGCCTGATCCTGGCCATCTTCATGTTCTTCATCAAGGAACCGGCTCGCGGTGCCGCCGAGGTGGTGAAGGTTTCCAGCGCAGTTCCGGTGGATAAGCCGCTGCGCCGGGTGCTGGCTATCCGCACCTTCTGGTGGCTGACCGTGGCCGGCCTGACCTACAACTTCGCCACCTACGCCACCAACTCCTTCATGGTGCCGATGCTGCAGCGCTACTTCCTGATGCCCCTGGAGCAGGCGGCCATCTCAACCGGGATCATCACCGGCCTGACCGGTCTCGTGGGGCTGACCCTGGGTGGCTGGGTGGCGGACAAGGTGCACCAGAAGTCCGAGCGTGGCCGCCTGTTGTTCGCCGCCTTCAGCATGGCGGTTGCGGCCGTTTGCACCGGTTACGCGCTGATGGCGGGACGTATCGAGATCGGCCTGTTCGTCGGCGTGTTCAGCCTGGGCTGGCTGTTTGCCTACAACTTCTACACCTGCGTCTACACCGCCATTCAGGACGTGGTGGAGCCGCGCCTGCGGGCCACCGCCATGGCGCTGTACTTCGCCGGCCTTTACCTGCTTGGCGGCGGCCTCGGCCCGGTCGTGGTGGGCTTGCTGTCGGACCACTATTCCCAAGTGGCGATGCTGGCGGCTGGTGCCAGCGAAATGAACGAAACCTTCAAGGCCGTGGGCCTGCACAATGCCATGTACCTGGTGCCGGCGGCGCTCACCCTGACCATGCTGGCGTTGTTCCAGGCCGCTCGTTGCTTCGTGCGCGATGCGGCGAACATGCGCCAGGGAATGGTGGCTGCCGCGGCCTGATAACGGCCCGGAAAGCAAGAAGGCCCGCATCGCTGCGGGCCTTCTTTTTTGGAGGGGCGGCTGATGGCTGATCAGCCCGCCACCAGCACCCGGATCGACTCCAGACGCAGGGCCGCCTTGTCCAGCAGTTGCAGACCTTCGTCACGCTGATGACGAACGGCTTCCAGCTCGCTGTCGCGCACGGTTGGGTTCACCGCTTGGAGGGCAGTGAGGCGGGCCAGCTCTTCGTCCAGCTCGGCCTTCAGGCGGCGCTGGGCTTCGGCCACACGTTCGGCATGGCGCGGGGCGATCTTGGCTTCGCCAGCGTTGATCTGCACCGCGAGCACATCGCGCTGGGCCTGGACGAACTTGTTGGCGCTGCCGCGCGGCACGCTTTCCAGCTGGTCATTGAGGGTGTCGAAGGCCACCTTCGCCGCCAGGTCGTTGCCGTTGGCGTCCAGCAGGCAGCGCAGGGCCTTGGGCGGCAGGAAGCGGCTGAGCTGCAGGGCGCGGGGAGCAACCGCTTCGCTGACATAGATCAGTTCCAGCAGCACGGTGCCGGGCTTGAGTGCCTTGTTCTTGATCAGCGCCACGGAGGTGTTGCCCATGGAGCCGGAGAGCACCAGGTCCATGCCGCCCTGCACCATGGGGTGCTCCCAGGTGAGGAACTGCATGTCCTCGCGGGATAGTGCCTGGTTGCGGTCGTATGTGACGGTCACGCCTTCGTCGTCGCCCAGGGGGAAGCCGGCGTCGAGCATCTTCTCGCCGGGCTTGAGTACCAGGGCGTTCTCGGAGTGGTCTTCGCTGTCGATGCCGAAGGCTTCGAACAGGGATTCCATATAGATAGGCAGGGCGAACTGGTCGTCGATCTCGAGGATGTCCTCCACCAGGCGCTCGCCCTCGCCGGCGCCGCCGGAGTTGAGTTCCAGCAGGCGGTCACGGCCGTTGTGCATTTCGCCTTCCAGGCGCTTGCGCTCGGCTTCGGCCTCATCCACCAGGGCGTCCCAGTCCTTGTCGTCGCCACCTTCGAGCATGGGCAGCAGGCGCGGGCCGAACTTGTGCTGGATCGCGCTGCCGGTGGGGCAGGTGGCGAGGAAGGCGTTCAACGCCTGGTTGTACCACTGGAACAGGCGCTCCTGCGGACTGGTTTCCAGGTAAGGCACGTGCAGCTGGATGGTGTGCTTCTGGCCGATACGGTCGAGGCGGCCGATGCGCTGTTCCAGCAGGTCCGGGTGGGCCGGCAGGTCGAACAGCACCAGGTGGTGGGCGAACTGGAAGTTGCGGCCTTCGGAGCCGATTTCCGAACAGATCAGCACCTGGGCGCCGAATTCCTCGTCGGCGAAGTAGGCGGCGGCGCGGTCGCGCTCGAGGATGCTCATGCCTTCGTGGAACACGGTGGCGGGAATGCCGGAGCGCACGCGCAGGGCGTCTTCCAGGTCCAGGGCGGTTTCCGCGTGGGCGCAGATCACCAGAACCTTGAACTTCTTCAGCATCTTCAGGGTGTCGATCAGCCACTCGACGCGCGGGTCGAAGCGCCACCAGCGTTCGGATTCGTCGCCGCTGTCTTGTTGCGCCTGGAAGCTGACCTCCGGGTAGAGGTCAGGATGCTCGCCGATCGGCAGCTCCATGTATTCCACCGGGTTGGGCAGCGCGTAGGGGTGCAACTGGCGCTCAGGGAAACCCTGCACGGCGGCACGGGTGTTGCGGAACAGCACGCGGCCGGTGCCGTGGCGGTCCAGCAGCTCGCGTACCAGGCGCGGCGAGGCTTCTTCATCGCCCTCGGCAAGGGCCTTGAGCAGGCTTTCGCCCTCATCGCCGAGGAAGCCCTTGATGGTGGCTTCGGCCTTTGCGCTCAGGCGGCCCTGGTCCAGCAGTTCCTGGACGGCCTCGGCCACGGGGCGGTAGTTGGCGCTTTCGGCGCGGAAGGCGTCCAGGTCGTGGAAGCGGTTCGGGTCCAGCAGGCGCAGGCGCGCGAAGTGGCTTTCCAGGCCCAACTGCTCCGGGGTCGCGGTGAGCAGCAGCACGCCGGGGATGACTTCGGCCAGTTGCTCCACCAGGCGGTATTCGGGGCTGGCCTGTTCCGGGTGCCAGACCAGGTGGTGGGCTTCGTCGACCACCAGCAGGTCCCAGCCGGCGGCGAAGGCAGCATCCTGGGCGCGCTCGCTGCTCTTCAGCCATTCCAGGGAAACCAGGGCCAGCTGAGTGTCCTCGAAGGGGTTGCTGGCATCGCTTTCGGCGAAGCGCTCGGCATCGTACAGGGCAACCTGCAGGTTGAAGCGGCGGCGCATTTCGACCAGCCACTGGTGCTGTAGGTTTTCCGGGACCAGGATCAGCACGCGGTTGGCGCGACCGGAAATGAGCTGGCGATGGATGACCAGGCCGGCCTCGATGGTCTTGCCCAGGCCCACTTCGTCGGCCAGCAGAACGCGCGGCGCAACGCGGTCGGCCACTTCACGGGCGATGTGCAGCTGGTGGGCGATGGGCTGCGCGCGGGCGCCGGAGAGACCCCAGAGGGACGACTGCAGCAGGCGCGAGCGGTGCTCCAGGGTGTGGTAGCGCAGGGCGAACCACTTGTGCGGGTCGATCTGGCCGGCGAACAGGCGGTCGTTGGCCAGACGGAACTGGATGAAGTTGTTCAGCTGGGTTTCCGGGAGGATGCGGCGCTCGTTCTGGGCGGTGATGCCGTGATAGATGAGCAGGCCGTCGACATCCTCGACTTCCTGGACGTTGAGTTTCCAGCCGTCGAAGTGGGTGATCTCGTCGCCGGGGGCGAAGCGCACGCGGGTCAGGGGAGCATTGCGCAGCGCGTACTGGCGGGTGTCGCCAGTGGCCGGGTAGAGCACGGTGAGCAGGCGGCCATCCGACGTCAGGATGGTCCCGAGCCCCAGCTCCGCTTCGCTGTCACTGATCCAGCGTTGCCCCGGTTGATACTGCTGCGCCATGCCTGTCTCCCTGAGATGAAAAAAGCCGCGTATGTTAACGGAACAGCGGGCGCAGGGCGACGCCGGATACGGGCCGTATGTCCGCAAAAGTGTAGCGAGCGCTGGTAAAGAAGCGGCGAAGGCGGCCGACAGACTGACCAAAGGAGGGCGTCACCATGCTGCCACCCATTCCGCAGAGCCTGGTCCCGGTCACGGCCCAACAGGACGTGGTCAAGCCGCGCCCCGACATTCCACCGGTAACACCGATGCAGGAGAGCGCGCAGGAGAGTGCCGTGGGCCTGGACAAGCGCCATCCCCAGGAAGCTGAGGAACTGTTGCGCGAAGAGCAGCGCCGCCGCCAACGACGTGGCTATACCCCGCAGGAGCTGGCGACGGGCGAGGTGGCCGAAGAAGACCAGTCGGTGCTGGAGGAGCTGCCGCGACAGGGCCTGTGGGTGGATGTGGAAGTCTGACGCGCGCAGAATGAGCCATCTTCTTTCCTGAAGCCGATACCGGTGGACCTGTTCGACGATATCCCCTTCCAGCTGCCCGACGCCGAATTGCGCTACGAGCCGCACTTCCTGTCGAGGGATGAGGCTAGCGACTGGTTCGCGAGGCTGGTGGCCGAAACGCCCTGGGAACAACCCGAGGTCTATTTGCACGGCCGCTATTACCCGGTGCCGCGTCTGGTGGCCTGGTACGGCGATCCCGAGGCCAGCTACCGTTATTCCGGCCTGACCCACCAGCCCTTGCCCTGGACGCCGTTGCTGGCGGAAATCCGCGCGCGGCTGGTGGATGCGACAGGCCAACCTCTCAATGGCGTGTTGCTCAACTACTACCGCGACGGCCAGGATTCCATGGGCTGGCACAGCGACGACGAGCCCGAGCTGGGGCGCAATCCCCTGGTGGCCTCGCTGAATCTGGGTGGCACCCGTCGTTTCGACCTGCGGCGCAAGGGCGGCAGCCGCATCGAGCACTCTCTGGAACTGGGACATGGCGCGCTACTGGTCATGAGCGGGCCGACGCAGCATCATTGGCAGCACCAGGTGGCGAAGACCCGTACCCCTTGCGCCCCCCGGCTCAACCTCACATTCCGCTGGATCCGCTGATGAGCAATGACGACAACCTGATCGACTTCGGCGCCGAGCGCGACAAGCGCATCCATGACGTCCACGAGAAGCGCCTGAACGACATGCGCAAGGCCTTCGAGCAAGCCATGCCCTTGTCCAAGGGCAAGAAAGGCAAGAAGCCGAAGAAGCGCTGAGCTTCTTTCGAGTCGCCCTGATACCGCTCCGGTAGGGTGCGCCGCGCGCACCGGCGGTTAGACGTGGCGCCGAAGCTGATGCTCATGCCGGTGCGCATAGCGCACCCTACGATCTAGACCGAGCTAAAGAACTCGGCTTCGCTCCCACAAGCCCTCCATTCCGCGACTTCGATCCCCTCGAAAATTGACTTGGATCAGTCTCCGGCAAGGCTGTTTGCGGGGGCTCGTAGCCTATTGATCCACGTCAATTTTCCCTTCCTGCCGTGCGGGTAACTTGAACCCATCGAAGCAACAACGCCACAACGCAGGAGGCAGATCATGTTCATCGATACAGTCGTTCTCGCCGGTATAGGCACCGTCGGTCTCATGGTCGCTTTCTTCGCCGGTGTTGGTTACTTCATCTGGAAAGACTCCCACAAACGCAATTCGCGTTGAGTCACTCTGGGTTTACAGGCACGCAAGGCACCTCGGGCGACTTCGGTCGCCCATTTTTTTGTTCCCGCTTTTCTTCCTTCCCGGCCCGCGCCAGACTGGCGCAATGCCAATCCAGACCCTTTCCCGCCTAGACGATCTCGACCCGCAGCACTGGGACGCCCTGCTGCCGGACGACCAACCGTTCCTGCGTCATGCCTTTCTATCCACCCTGGAGGAAAGCGGTAGCGTGGGTGGCCGCAGTGGCTGGCATCCGGCCCATCACCTGCTCCGAGGGGCGAATGGCGAGCTCAAGGCCGCCATGCCGGCCTATCTGAAAAGTCATTCCTACGGCGAGTACGTGTTCGATTGGGCGTGGGCCGATGCTTGCCAACGTGCAGGCATTCCTTACTACCCCAAACTGCTGGCGGCAGTGCCTTTCACTCCGGTGGGCGGAGCGCGGTTGCTGGCGGTGGATGATGCTGCGGCAAGCGAGCTGCTCGATGCGGCGGTGGCCGACGCGGCTGCCGACGACCTGTCCGGGCTGCATATCAATTTCACCGATGCCTTCGCCGACCACCATTTGCGTCACCGCGACGGCTGGCTGGAGCGCCTCGGCTGCCAGTTCCACTGGCGCAATCACGGTTATCGGGATTTCCAGGACTTCCTCGACGCCTTGAGTTCGCGCAAGCGCAAGCAGATCCGCAAGGAGCGCGAGCAGGTGGCGGGGCAGGGGATCGAGTTCCAGTGGCGCAGTGGCCAGGAACTGGATGAGGCGGACTGGGATTTTGTCTATTCGTGCTACGCCAACACCTATCGTGTGCGCGGACAGGCGCCTTACCTCACGCGCAGCTTCTTCAGCCTGCTGGCCGAGCGGATGCCGGAGGCGATTCGCGTGGTACTGGCGTTGCAGCACGGCCGGCCGGTGGCCATGGCGTTTTCGCTACAGGGCGGTGACACCCTTTACGGGCGTTACTGGGGGTGTCTGGCGGAGTTCGACAGGCTGCATTTCGAAACCTGTTTCTACCAGGGTATCGACCAGGCCATCGCAGCGGGACTCCAGCGTTTCGATGCCGGGGCCCAGGGCGAGCACAAGTTGATACGGGGATTTGAGCCGGTGATCACCCGCTCCTGGCACTGGCTGTCCCATCCCGGCTTGCGGGCTGCGGTGGACGACTTCCTGGTGCAGGAGCGGGGTGGGGTGCTGGCCTACGCAGAAGAAGCGCGTGGCCTGCTGCCCTACCGGCGGGATTGATCAGCCGATCTGAGCGGGGTCAGCGGAGATGTCAGTCCCGCTGTCGGGGGATACGTCGACCTGGCTGACGAGGGTGCCGTCAGCGGTAGTGCCACCCCATTCGAGGAAGCGGAGCTTGTGCACTTCGCCCTCGCTGTCTTCGTAGACGAGGGTGACCGGCACTACGCCTGTCTTCTGGGAGGTGTCGGTGCGGTGCAGCACCTTCTGGATGTCGACTTCCATTCCGTAGTGATAGTCCACGGGCTGCAGGGCGGCACCGTGGTTCTGGTTCTGAATGCCATCCTGGGCGAATACGCTGGGCGCGAGGCTAGAGAGCAGGGCGCTTACAACCGAGGCCATTTTCATAAGGCTTGTATTCCTCTGTTGGGTTTCGCTTACAAGGGACTCCATCTGACCCGCTGAGCATTTTTAGTTCAACCGCCCTCCTCGGCGAGCCTCGGTTTGGGTGTTTTTTAACCAGCTGCAATCGCCCGAGCTTGAGGTGTTGCGACCGTTTGTCGCAGGTGGTGAATTTTTTTATCTACTGGCCTTTCTGGGCGTTAATTCCACCCCGACCAAACCGTTTATCTGGTGATTTCACCTGGGTAAGGTGCACCGCTCATTCCAGGGCACGAAGTCGGGGGCGCATGGTGCGCCCTACCGTCTGTCAGGTACCGCACAGCTCAGCTGTTGCTGGTATGGCTGCCCCATTCCAGGAAGCGGACCTTGTGCAGTTCGCCCTGGCTGTCCTCGTAGACCATGGTGACGGGAACCACGCCCGCGCGCTGGCTGGCGTCGGTGCGATACAGGACACGCTGAACGTCCAGTTCCATGCCGTAGTGGTAATCGACTGCCGGGATGCCGGCCCCGATATCCCGCTGGTATTCGTGGGCGAACACGCTGGGGGCGAGGCTGGCGAGCACGGCGCTGACGGCGGATGCGATTTTCATGGGCTGATCCTCTCTGGGTCCGTTGATGGTTTCAGGTGAAACCGGATACGGGCTCCATATGACCAGCCGGGCGCGCCGGGTTGAAATCAATGCGCCTTGTAATGGAGATCAGCCGCGTCGATGCAGGGACGCGGCCCGGGATCAATCCACACCGACGAAACCACCTGTCTGGTGCTGCCAGAGGCGCGCGTAGAGGCCGCCGTATTCCAGCAGTTCCCCGTGGGTGCCGCTCTCCACGATCCGGCCCTTGTCGAGTACCACCAGGCGATCCATGCGGGCGATAGTGGAGAGGCGGTGAGCGATGGCGATTACCGTCTTGCCACGCATGAGGGTTTCCAGGCTTTCCTGGATCGCCGCTTCTACTTCCGAGTCCAGCGCGGACGTCGCTTCATCCAGGATCAGAATGGGGGCGTCCTTGAGCAGGACGCGGGCGATGGCGATGCGCTGGCGCTGGCCGCCGGAGAGCTTCACCCCGCGTTCGCCGACATGGGCGTCGAAACCGCGCCGCCCGCTGGCATCGGAAAGCAGGGGGACGAACTCGCTTGCACGGGCCTTGCGTACCGCCTCCAGCAGTTCCGCGTCGCTGGCACCGGGGCGGCCGTAGAGCAGGTTGTCGCGGATGGATCGGTGCAGCAGCGAGGTGTCCTGGGTGACCATGCCGATCCGGGCGCGCAGGCTTTCCTGGGTTACTCGGGCAATGTCCTGGCCATCGATCAGGATGCGTCCGCCCTCCAGGTCGTAGAGCCGCAACAGCAGGTTGACCAGGGTCGACTTGCCGGCACCGGACGGCCCCACCAGGCCGATCTTCTCGCCGGGGCGCACCACAAGGTCGAGGCCTTCGATCACGCCGCTGCCTTTGCCGTAGTGGAAGCTGACGCGCTCGAAACGCACCTCGCCCTGGTTCACCTTCAAGGGCTGGGCGTCCGGGTTGTCGACGACCTGGCGCGGTACCGAAATGGTCTGCATGCCGTCCTGGACCTGGCCGATGTTGTCGAAGATGCCGGTGACCACCCACATGATCCAGCCGGACATGTTGATGATGCGGATCACCAGGCCGGTGGCCAGCGCAATGGCGCCGACGCTGATCAGGCCCTGGTTCCACAACCAGAGCGCCAGGCCGCAGGTGGTAACGATCAGCAGGCCGCCCATGGTGGTGATGGTGGCGTCCATGGCGGTGATCACCCGCGCGGTCATCCGGGTCTTGTGGGTCTGCTCGTTGATGGCTTCGCGGGCGTAGTCCTCTTCCTGGCGGGTGTGCGCGAAGAGTTTGAGCGTGGTGATGTTGGTGTAGCCGTCGACGATGCGCCCCATCAGCTTCGAGCGGGCATCGGAAGATTCCACCGAACGCTGCTTCACCTTGGGGACGAAGTACATGATTGCGAAGAGGTAACCGGCGATCCAGAGCGCCAGCGGCAGCATCAGGCGCCAGTCCGCTTCGGCGAACAGCACCAGGGAGCTGACGGCGTAGATCAGCACATGCCAGAGGGCGTCCACAGCCTGCACTGCGGAATCGCGCAGCGAGTTGCCGGTCTGCATGATGCGCTGGGCGATGCGCCCGGCGAAGTCGTTCTGGAAGAAACCCAGGCTCTGCTTGAGCACGTAGCGGTGGTTCTGCCAGCGGATCAGGTTGGTGAGACTGGGGTTGATGGTCTGGTGGACCAGCAGGTCGTGCAGGCTGTTGAACAGTGGCCGCAGGATCAGCGCCACGATTGCCATCCACAGCAGTTCGGTACCGTGTCGCTGGAACACTTCGCCGCTGGGGGTGGCTTGCGCCAGGTCGACGATGCGGCCGAGGAAGCTGAACAGCGCCACTTCGATCAGCGCGACGATCAGCCCCACCAGCAGCAGGGCGCTGAACACCGGCCACACCTGGCGCAGGTAGTAGACGTAGAAGCGCACCACACTGCGCGGGGGCATTTCATCAGGCGCCTGACGAAAGACGTCGATCAGGCGCTCGAAGCGTTTGAACAACATAACGAGTCCATCCGAAAGTGAAGCGGTCGGCCCGGGCGTCCTGCCCGGGCTGAATAAATCAGAGCCGCTTGGCGGAGAGGATCACCACCGGCTGCAACGGAACATTCTGGTACATCCCGCGATTGCCGGTGGGGACGTTGGCGATCTGGTCGACCACATCCATGCCACGCACGACCTTGCCGAACACCGCGTAGCCGAAGTCCCGGCTGCCGTGGTCGAGGAAAGCGTTGTCGTTGTGGTTGATGAAGAACTGGCTGGTAGCCGAGTTCACCGCCTGGGTGCGCGCCATGGCCAGGGTGCCACGCAGGTTGCGCAGGCCATTGTCCGCTTCGTTCTTGATCGGGTCGCGGGTTTCCTTCTGGCTCATATCGGTGTCGAACCCACCGCCCTGGATCATGAATCCGGGAATCACGCGATGGAACACGGTGCCGTTGTAGAAGCCGGCGTCCACGTAATCGAGGAAGTTCTTCACACTGGCCGGCGCCTTGTCGGCTTCCAGTTCCACCTCAATTTCCCCGGCGCTGGTGGTCAGCAGCACATGGGGCTTGTCGGCGGCCAGGAGGTTGACGGAGAAGAGCAGGGCGCAGGCGCCCAGGACGAGTTTCTTCAGCATGGTTTTGGGTCCTTGTTGCGCTCCACTTCGGCCAGGAAGTCAAGCAGGGTGGCGTTGAATCGTTCGGGTTGATCCAGCGGTGTGGCGTGACGGGAATTCTCGATGACCACCAGCCGCGCGTTCGGTAGCTCCTTCACGTAGGCCTCTTTCTCGGAGACCGGTGTGTAGTCGCGGTCGGCGGTGATCACCAGGGTCGGGCTCTGGATACGCTGCAGGTGATCGCGTACGCCCCAGCCAATGATGGCGTCCAGTGAGGAGAGGTAGGCGCGCTTGTCGTTCTGCGGCCAGCGCTCCTCGATCTTGCTGCGCAGGTCGCCCTGTTCGGGCAGCGGGAACAGCAGGCGGCCAAGGGCCTTGGCGATGCTGTCGAGGCTGAGCAGGCGCGAAAGAGTCCAGCGCTTGGCGATTTCCAGGTAGTCCTTCGGTGAACGGGGCTTCACCTCGGGACCGCTGTTGACGATGGTCAGACTGCGTAGCAACTCCGGGCGATCGACGCCAAGCTGGAAGCCGATCATGCCGCCCATGCTGATACCCACCAGATGCACATCGACCAACCCCAGGTGCTCGATCAGCGCCGCCACGTCTTCGGCGAATGCGGCGATGCTGTAGCGCTCCTGGGGTTTGTCGGAGCGGCCGTGGCCACGCACATCGATGACGATGACGCGGTAATGGGCGGCGAGGGCGGGGATCTGGTACTCCCAGTCGCGGGTGCTGGAGCCCAGGCCGTGCACCAGCAGCACCGGCATGCCGCGGCCGTAGTCCTCGTAGTGCAGCTGGCAACCATCATTCTCGAAATAGGACACGAGCGGCCTCCTGTCAGGCGCTGGGGAGCGGTGCGGCGAATGGCGCATCCAGCGGCGCCGAGTCGAAGGTTTTGATCAGTTCGACCAGGATCTGTGACGCCGGACCCAGGGCCTTGTCCTTGTTGGCATACAGATAGAAGGAGGGATGGCGGCTGCCGCCCTGTTCCAGTGGCAGCGGCTTGAGCTGGCCATCCTTGAGTTCCCGCTCGATCAAGTGACGCGGCAGCCAGGCAAAGCCGAGACCGCTGCTGACGAAGTTGGCGGCGGTGGACAGGCTGCCCACCGTCCAGCGTTGCTCCGCGCCTAGCCAGCCGACATTGCGTGGCTGGGTTCGGCCGGTATCGCGGATCACCACCTGCAACTGGCTTTCCAGGTCCTGGAAGTTGATCTGGCGCTGCAGGCGATGCAGGGGATGATCGGGGTGGGCAACGGCGACGAACTCCACCGAGCAGAGCCCGGCACCCAGGTAGCCCTGGATGTCCAGGCCGGTGATGGCGAGGTCTGCGGAGCCTTCCAGCAACACTTCCTCGACGCCGGAGAGCACTTCCTCGCGCAGGCGCACGCGGCATCCGCGGCTTTGCGGCATGAAGGCGGAGAGGGCGCGTACCAGGCGGGCATTGGGGTAGGCCGCGTCCACCACCAGGCGTACCTCGGCTTCCCAGCCCTGTTCCATGTGGTGGGCCAGCTCTTCGAGCTGGCTGGCCTGCTTGACCAGTTGGCGCGAGCGGCGCAGCAGCACTTCACCGGCTTCGGTCAGCACCGCCTTGCGTCCTTCGATGCGCAGCAGGGGAACACCCAACTGCTCCTGCATGCGCGCGACCGTATAGCTGACCGAGGATTGCGAACGATGGGTCGCTTCCGCCGCCTGGGCGAAGCCGCCGTGATCCACCACGGCCTGCAGGGTCCGCCACTGGTCCAGGGTTACGCGCGGGGCTTTCATGCGGTGCTGCTCCTCTAGCTGCTCATGCCGGCAGATCGTGTGTGCCCATGGCGCTGATTCCGCCTGTGGCGCTCTGTTAAGCTGGCGCTCTCTGCACTGGAGATCGCCCATGAAGAAACTCTGCTGTGCCCTTTTCGCCCTGCTGCCGACCCTGGCCTTCGCATACCCCATTGAGGTGGAGAAGCAGTACAACGGCGCCGAGATCGTCTACGACACCACCGATATTGCAAACAACATGGCCGCCATCAATATCCAGAACGTTGGTGGAACCGCAGCGGAGTGCAAGGCAGTGTTCGTCAACGGACCTGAAACCCCCAAGGTGCGCAAGGCCGTGATCGAAAGTGGCAAGAGCGCCTACGTGACGGCCAATTTCACCCGTGCAGTGATCAAGCTGCGGATCAAGCTGACGTGCAACCCCAAGTAGTCAGAGCCAGGATTCGGGCACAGCAACCAGCCTAGTGCCCCTTCTTATACAAATCAACTTTCTTGATATTTTTCGGCGGATATTTACGCTTTTTTATCGATTCGTGACGAAATAATCTGCGCCCCATCGACGCAATCAACCCCCGATGGAGGTAGCCCAAATGTCCCGCGTACTCGTCATCGAAAGCAGCGCCCGCCAGCAAGGTTCCGTTTCCCGCCAGCTCACCCAGGACTTCATCGCCAAGTGGCAAGCCGCCCACCCGGCCGATGAGATCACCGTTCGCGACCTCGCCACCGAGCAGGTTCCGCACCTGGACGCCGACCTCCTGGGTGGCTGGATGAAGCCCGCCGACCAGCAGAGCGAAAGCGAAAAAGCCGCCCTGCAACGCTCCAACCTGCTGACCGAAGAACTGCTGGCTGCCGACGTATTGGTGATGGCTGCCCCCATGTACAACTTCGCCATCCCCAGCACCCTGAAATCCTGGCTGGACCACGTGCTGCGCGCCGGCGTCACCTTCAAGTACACCGAAACCGGTCCGAAGGGCCTGCTCACTGGCAAGCGCGCTTTTGTCCTGACCGCTCGCGGCGGCATCTACTCCGGCAGTCCGCTGGACCATCAGGAGCCCTACCTGCGCCAGGCCATGGGCTTCATCGGCATCCATGACGTGACCTTCATTCATGCCGAAGGCCTGAACTTGGGCAACGAATTCCAGGAGAAGGGCCTGGCATCCGCCAAGGCTCAACTCGCCCAGGTCGCCTGATCCGCTGCTCCGCTCCTCGCTCCTCCAGGTGCGCCATGGCTCCTTGAGCGCACCCTCCCTGCCCGGCCTTATTCAGGTCGGGCTTTTTTATGGGCGACGAGAAAGTGAGGCCGATGTCCTCTTTGGTGAATGAATTCGCCCCTACAGGGAAATGCCCATGCTGAACGCCGGCACGGAGAGCTCCCTAGAGGGTCGGGGTGAGGGGGCGCCGTTCGTTGTTCGGACCTAAGCCATGCCGTTTTCAACAATGCGGGCGACGGCCCTGCCCGGATGGTCAGATTCCCGCCTTGTTAATCTTCCGCTCGCGGCAAGGAAGGCGTATGTTCGCCGGCTGCTTTGCGAGGCCCTGATGATGTCGTCCCATTCCCTCTTCCACGTGCAGAGACGGTCATGAAGCTGTCCGGTCGTGGTGTCTCGCTGTCCCTGACGGCGTCCGTCCTGTTTGCCCTGATGCCCGGTTACGTGCGCGAACTAGCGCCGCTGGATGGCTTGCAGGTATTTGCCCAACGGGTGCTCTGGTCGATCCCGGCGGTGCTCCTGCTGTTGATGCTGACCCGCCAATGGCCCGCCTTCATCGCCGTGCTCGGTCGACTGAAGCGCGAGCCATTGCTCCTGGCTTCCCTGCCCATTGCGGCGGTGCTGATCGGCCTGCAATGGGGGCTGTTCCTCTGGGCTCCCCTGCAGGGGCGGATGCTGGAGGTGTCCCTCGGCTACTTCCTGCTGCCCCTGGCGATGGTGGTGGCGGGACGGGTGTTCTACGCCGAGCGCCTGCGGCCGTTGCAGCTGGTGGCGGTGCTCTGCGCCCTGGCCGGCGTGCTGCACGAGCTCTGGCTGACCCGTGCTTTCTCCTGGCTGACCCTCGTCACCGCCCTGGGCTATCCGCCTTACTTCATGCTGCGACGCTGGATGAAGCTGGATGCGTTGTCCGGCTTCATCCTGGAAATGGCGGTGCTGGCGCCCCTGGCCATCTGGCTGATCGCGAGCTTCTCGCCGCCGGGTGCGTTCAGCCAGGCGCCGCAACTCTGGTGGCTGATTCCCGGCCTGGGGCTGCTGGGCACCCTGGCATTCGCGGCCATGATGGCGTCCAGCCGGCTGCTGCCCCTGGGGTTGTTCGGGATTCTCAGCTACGTGGAACCGGTGCTGCTGTTCGCGGTGGCGGTGGTATTCCTGGGCGAGCCCTTCAACCCTGCCCAGCTCTGGACCTACCTGCCGATCTGGCTGGCTGTGCTGCTGATTGGCGGGGACAGCGCGATGCTGTTGCGCAGGCAGGCCCGCAAGGGTTTCTGAACAGGGTCGCTCAGCGACCCGCCAGGGCGTGCAGTACGTGGTCGCGCAGCAGCGGGGCCAGGTTTTCCGGGTGGGGCTGACCGGGCTCCAGCCAGGCCAGTTCTTCCAGCTCGGCCGCCGCTTCCACGGCATGGGGCAGGCGGGCGATGAAGATATCGGCGTCCACCCAGGTATCCGCCTCGTTGGCGGCCGGCGCGCGGAAGCGGCCCAGCGGCGTCAGGGCTGACGCTTCCAGGCGCAGCTGGAGTTCTTCCCAGAGTTCGCGTTGCAGGGCCTGAAGCGGGCTCTCGTCAGCCTCGCGCTTTCCGCCGGGCAGCATCAGCGCGCGGGTGCCGCGTTTGCGCACCAGCAGCAGGCGATCTTGCGGGTCAAGCAGGCAGGCGGCGGCGATATTCAGGGTGGTCATGGTGTCTCGGCTTCGGGCAGGAGTTGGTAGTGCAGCTGCACCACTCCGGTGGGAAAGCTGCGCTGCTCGCGAAACTGGAGGCGGTGTTCGAGGCCGGTGGCGAACATCGGGATACCGGCGCCCAGGAGGTGGGGAATGAGGCTGACCACCAGTTCATCGAGCAGCCCGGCAGAGTAGCAGGTCCCGGCCAGCGAACCACCCCCGACCAGCCACACGCGCTTGCAGCCGGCAGCGGCCAGTTGTTCGAGGGCCTGGGCCGGTGTGTCGTGGCTGATCTGTACGTCCGGGCTGGTTTGCAGTGGTTCGTTGCGGGTCAGCACGAGGCAGGGTTTGCCGGGATACGGCCATTCGCCGCCGAACGCCAGGATGCTCTCGTAGGTCATCCGCCCCATCAGCAGGCCGTCGATGCTGGCGTAGAAGGCCTGGTAGCCATGATCGTCGCCCGACTCCTCGATGGGCTTCAGCCAGTCGACGCGGCCGTCGGGACGGGCGATGTAGCCGTCGAGGCTAACGGCGACGTAGTAGATCAGGGCTGGACGCATGGCGGAGCTCCTGGAAAGGGTGCGAAGAGCGTATACCAGCTCGGGTTTTCCGTCGCTGGCTCACTCGGAATTCGGGCGTTTGCTCCCGACTCCGGGTAACCTATGCAGCTATTTACGCTTTTGACCGAGGTAGCCCCGTGTTTTCCCAATTCGCCCTGCACGAACGTCTGCTCAAGGCCGTTGCCGAACTCAAATTCGTCGAGCCGACCCCGGTGCAGGCGGCGGCCATCCCGCCGGCCCTGGAAGGGCGCGACCTGCGGGTGACCGCCCAGACCGGTAGCGGCAAGACCGCCGCCTTCGTCCTGCCGCTGCTGAACCGCCTGATTGGCGAGGCCAAGCCCCGCGAGCGCATCCGTTCGCTGATCCTGCTGCCGACCCGCGAGCTGGCGCAGCAGACCCTGAAAGAGGTGGAGCGCTTTTCCCAGTTCACCTTCATCAAGTCCGGCATCGTCACCGGTGGGGAAGACTTCAAGGTGCAGGCAGCGATGCTGCGCAAGCTGCCTGACGTGCTGATCGCTACGCCCGGTCGCCTGATCGAGCACCTGAACTCTGGCACCGTGGATCTGCGCGAGGTGGAAGTGCTGGTGCTGGACGAAGCCGACCGCATGCTCGACATGGGTTTCGCCGAGGACATGCAGCGCATCACCGAACTCTGCGCCAACCGCCAGCAAACCCTGCTGTTCTCCGCCACCACCGGCGGCGCCGCGCTGCGCGAGGTTTCCGCCAATGTGTTGCGTGACCCGCTGCACCTGCGCCTGAACAGCGTCGATCAGCTCAACGAAAACACCCGCCAGCAGATCATCACGGCCGACCACCCCGAGCACAAAGAGGAGCTGGCGCGCTGGCTGCTGGCCAACGAGACCTACCAGAAGGCGATCATCTTCACCAACACCCGCGCCCAGGCCGATCGGCTGTACGGGCACTTGGTGGCGGGCGGCTACAAGGCGTTCGTGCTCCACGGCGACAAGGACCAGAAGGACCGCAAGCTGGCCATCGAACGCGTGAAGCAGGGCGGTACGAAGGTGCTGGTGGCCACCGATGTCGCCGCCCGTGGCCTGGACATCGAAGGCCTGGACCTGGTGATCAACTTCGACATGCCGCGCTCTGGCGACGAGTACGTGCACCGTGTCGGCCGCACCGGCCGTGCCGGTGGCGAAGGCCTGGCGATTTCGCTGATCTGCCATAACGACTGGAACCTGATGTCCAGCATCGAGCGCTACCTGAAGCAGAGCTTCGAACGCCGGACCATCAAGGAGCTCAAGGGCACCTACACCGGTCCGAAGAAGGTCAAGGCTTCCGGCAAGGCCGCTGGCGCCAAGAAGAAAAAGACCGACAAGAAAGGCGACAAGAAGGCCCCGGCCAAGGCCGCCGCGCCCAAGCGCAAGCCGAGCAAGCCGCGTGAAGAGTCCCGCGTGGTGAGCACCGATGGCCTGGCGCCGCTCAAGCGCAAGAAGCCGACGGCGGAGTAAGTCTTGTCATTCGACCTTGCCTGGCCAGTCCAGGCATTGCTCGTCATTTACCTGGTGATGAGCCTGGTCTGCTTCGTTGCCTATTGGCGTGACAAGCGTTTCGCCGTGGCCGGGGCGCAACGCACTCCTGAGTCCCGCCTCCACTTATACGAACTGCTGGGCGGCTGGCCCGGTGGCCTGCTGGCCCAGAGACTCATCCGCCACAAGAACCGCAAGGTCGCCTACCAGGTGAAGTTCTGGCTGATCGTGGCCCTGCATCTGGGCTTGCTGGGGTACTGGGTGTTGCATTGAGGCGAGCACGGCGGACCTGCGGTCCGCTTGGCGAATGAATTCGCCCCTACAGGAAAAGCGTCGAGGCCCAGGTAAGGCACGTACTGCTCCCTCTCCCGCTTGCGGGAGAGGGCTGGGGTGAGGGTGCTTCTCAGGGCACCAGCACAATCTTTCCATCCCGCTCGCCACCCGCTGCTGCGGCGACGGCTTCCTTGATCTGGCTGATGTCATAGGTGGCGGCGATGCGTGCCTTGAGCTTGCCGCTGGCGATCAGCTGGATCAGTTCGCCGAACAATTGCATCTGTTGTTGCGGCGTGGCCTGGCGGAACCAGCGCGCCAGCCAGAAGCCCTTCAGGGTCACATCGCGGAACACGAAGGAACCCGGATTCACCTGGCAGGGCTCGCCGCTCATGCGGCCGTAGTTCACCAGCACGCCACCTTCGGCCAGGCTGGCTGCGAGATGGTCGGTGGAGGCGCCGCCCACGGCGTCGATGCCCAGCTTCACCGGTGCGCCGCCGGTGGCTTCGCGTACGCGCTTGGCCAGGTCGGGACCGTCCACCAGCACAACGTCACCGCCTTCGGCCTGCACGGCCGCCACCGCCGAGTCGCGGCGCACCACATTGATGGTTTTCAGGCCGCGGATCTTCGCCAGTTGGATCAGGTAGCTGCCCACCCCCGAGTTGGCGGCGTTCTGGATCACCCAGTCGCCCGGCTGCAGGTCGACGAAATCACGCAGCATCAGATAGGCAGTGGGCGGGTTGACGGTGAGCATCGCCAGTTGCTGCGGATCGGCGCTGGGCAGGGGGATGAGCTGCTTGGCCTCGGCGATCAGGTGGGTACGCCAGGTGCCGCAACCCACTGGCAGCAGCACGGTCTGGCCGGGCTTAAGGCCGGTTACGTCGGCGGCTACTTCCAGCACTTCACCCACGCCTTCATTGCCGCCGATGGCGGGCAGCGGCGGCAGCATGCCGTATTCGCCGGTCAGGGTGAGCACATCGGAAGGGTTGATCGGCGCTGCCAGCACTTTCACCAGCGCCTGGCCGGCGGCCACTGCTGGCAGTTCGAACTCCACGGCTTCGATCACGTCCTGGGGCACCGGGCCACGGGTCTGGTATTCGGCTTTGAGCATGACGCTTCTCCTGGCGGCTTGAGGGGAGGTTGAGTCTAGCCGCAGGCGGCCGAGGGGGACTGAATCCCCCGCCATTCCCGTGGCTGATCGGCTGGCGCTAAGAGAACGCTGGAGGTCGTTCTGGTGCAGGCCCCGGGCAGAGCCTTTGTTAGGTTCGGCGGCGAAGCCGGAGTCGGAGCTTCGCCATGCTCACGCAAGCCATCAAAAGGAATAAGAAGAAGATGAAGATCGCCAAGACGTTGATGTCCGCTGCACTGTGTCTGGGATTGGCCACTGGCGCCCAGGCCGCGACTGAGCTCAAGCACTGGCCGGAGCCGGCCGCGAAGCAACTGGATGCGCTGATTACCAAGCACGCCAACCAGGGCAACTTCGCCGTATTCGACATGGACAACACCAGCTATCGCTACGACCTGGAAGAATCCTTGCTGCCGTTCCTGGAGATGAAGGGCGTCCTCACCCGCGAGAAGCTCGATCCTTCGCTCAAGCTGATCCCCTTCAAGGATGTGAACGGACACAAGGAAAGCCTCAACAGCTACTACTACCGCCTCTGCGAAGTGGACGACCTGGTTTGCTATCCCTGGGTCGCCCAGGTGTTTTCCGGTTTCACGCTGCGTGAGCTGAAGGGCTATGTCGACGAGCTGATGGCTTACGGCAAGCCGGTCCCCGCTACCTATTACGAAGGGGACGAAGTGAAGACCATCGAGATCAATCCGCCGAAGATCTTCACCGGCCAGAAGGAGCTGATGAACAAGCTCAGCGAGAATGGCATCGAGGTCTACATCATCACCGCCGCCCTGGAAGAGCTGGTGCGGATGGTCGCCTCGGACCCGAAATACGGCTACAACGTGAAGCCGGAGAACGTCATCGGCGTCACCACGCTGCTGAAGGACCGCAAGTCCGGTGCCGTGACCACCAGCCGCAAGCAGATCACCGATGGCAAGTACGACCCGAAGGCCAACCTCGACCTGGAACTGACTCCTTACCTGTGGACCCCGGCCACCTGGATGTCGGGCAAGTACGCGGCGATCCTCACCTACATCGATGAGTGGAAGAAGCCAATTCTTGCCGCTGGCGACACCCCCATCAGCGACGGCTACATGATGTTCCACGGCACCGATGTGGCCAACGGCGGCATCAATCTGTGGATCAACCGCAAGGCCAAGTACATGGATCAGATCAGCGCCATGCAGAAGCGCAATGCCGAGGCTCAGGCCAAGCAGGGCGTCCCGGTGACGGCGGACAAGAACTGGATCGTGGTGGTACCCGAAGACATTCAGTGACCGCATGTCCTCGCAAAACGACCGCCTCCGGGCGGTCGTTTCGTTTCATGCACTAGAGTCATTCCTGTCGGCTTGATCGGTGAGTCGGGCTGTCCTGGCTGGACAGTGATGCCTCACGCGGTGGCTGTTACCCTGCCGGGCCTTGCCTGAACCCCCGTCATGGAGTGATCGATGAAGTACCTGGCACTCGCCCTCAGCCTGAGCCTTGCCGGCTTGCCATCCGCGGCGCTGGCCTGGTCCAACCACGCCCTGGGTACCGCACTGGCGCTGGCGGATCTGCCGCAGATCAGGGACGCGCAACCGGTTCCGGTGGAAAGCCTGGAGTCCTTCCTGGAAGAGGAGGGCGTGGCTCTGGAGCAGTTGCTGGACGAGCAGGAGGAGTTCTTCCGCGAAAACCTTCCGGGCTACCCGGAACGACCCGATGAGCTGCGCTGGGTGCCCACCCATGGCGGTGACCACCGCAGGGCCTTCCTGACGGCGCTGCGGGTGAACCCCGAGATCAAGTTGGCCTCCTTCGTCCAGGCCCTGCCGGGAATGGACTGGAGCGGCCACACCGCCCTCGATGTCTCCGACGTGCTGGTGTTCCACAAGCTCAGCCTGTGGCGCGAATGGCGCTTCTACCAGGTGCAGCCCGGCGAGACGCTGCCTGCCCTGGCGATCGTTGCCAGTGCTGCCGATGAACCGGACTACGGCCACGACATCAATCTGTTCAGCGACAATCCGGGCGATGCCGGTGCCCGCTACAACTTCGGCCCGCAGCCCTTCGGCGATGCACGTTTCGAGTACTCCTCCCAGGCGCAGTTCCATATCGGTTACTACCACGAGGACGAGCTCATCTACCGTTCCGCGCCTTACCTGGCGCGTACCTATCCCGAAGTGCGGGTCCACCAGTACCTGGGCCTCGCGCGCTTCGCCTTCGAGAGCGGCCACCCCTACTGGGGCTATCGCTTCCTCGGCTGGGGGCTGCATTACATCCAGGACCTGACCCAGCCCTACCACGCCAAGGCCCTGCCGGGACACGGCACACCCGCGCTGATCTGGATCGCGCTGAAGGCCGCTGTCGGCCTGGACAACGACAAATTGGCGGCCATCGAGCAGGTGGCCAACCGGCACACCGAAGTGGAGAAGTACCAGGCCGACTGGTTGCGCAAATTGCTGCGCGAGGGGCGTAACGACAGCCCGCTCCTGCGGGCCTATGCCGACAGCCGCACGGATGCCGACTATCCGCCCTTCGACGGCGACTCGCTGCGCCTCGTGGTGTCCCAGGAGTCCTATGATGCCGCCGATGAATTCGACGCCCGCATCGGCCATTGGCTGGCGGGAGGGCGGACGCAGATGGGGTTCAGCCAGGGCAACCAGCTTGCGCCGTTGCCCGACGATGTTCAGCTGGACCAGACGCTGGTGCGGCTGATCCGCCACTTCGGCGCCCACAGCCGCAACGCCACGCGGGCGACGCTCCCCTGAGGGACGCTGCTCATCCTGTGGGGAACCGTGGGTAGAACAGGGGCGCCATTTCGGCGCCCCTTTGCTTAGTGATACTGCTGCAACCTCAACTCGGTGCTTTCGGGCAGTACGGCGCGCTCATCGCCCGGATTTTCCAGCTCGTTCTCCAGGGCGTCCTGCTGCCGGCCCAACAGGCCGAAGAGCGTGGTGATGGGGTGCAGAGGGCGCTTCTGCGCTACCTGGGCATTGGCTTCGGCGGCCACGGCAGCAGGCGGCAGCGGTTCGGTGGTGACGCGGAAGTCGCTGATCTCGATCACCCCACGACCCTCGGCCAGCAGGTGGAAAGAGAACGCCTTGCGCGCTTCGGGGTTGTCGAAAGCGAAGTTGACCTTCAGCGGCTTGCCCTGCTTGAGCAGCGGCAATTCGGGAATCGGCAGCGCTACGTCACGCTCGAATTCCTTGGCCTTGAGCCGCAATTGGGCACCCTTCTTGTCCATGCGCAGGACCTTGATGGTCATCTGCACGCTGGTGCGGCTGTTCTTCGGCAGTTCCATGTACTGGGCACCGATCAGGTTGTCCGCCCAGTCATCCCGGGCCTTCTCCTTGAGCCGAATGCGATCGCGCGTGGCGAACTGGTATTCCTGGCCGAGGCTGCCGCCCTGCAGGGACTGGTCCAGAAGCGATGCGCGCTGGGCGATCACGCGCGCCTTCTTGCCGCTGTAGCTGCCTAGGTAGCGGGCTTCGTCGGCTATGAATCCCTCGCTCTGGTAGCGCCGGCAGACCTGGCGGAAATCGCATTCAGTGAAGGTGTCCTTGCCATCGTGGTAGCGCAGCTTGCCGTTGGTGTAGGACATGATCTCGCGGCCGGTTTCATAGTCGCGGAACAGCGAACGGCCGGAGAGGTTCTGCGGCACGCGGTAGCCGAAGTAGTCGAGGATGGAGGCTGTCAGGTCGACATGGCCGTATACACCACTCTTGATCGGCGGCAGCGCGGCCTGCTCGGGCGCCAGAACCAGGTTGAAGCCCCAGGCGGAGGCGAGGCGGACGTTCTCGATGCCGTGGGATTCGTCCGAGGTGACGATCACCAGGGTGTCCTTCAGCACGCCCTGTTTTTCCAGGCCGGCGAGGAAGGCGTCCACGGCGTCATCCAGGTAGGCGATGGCGGCTTTCTTCGAGTCCGGGTAGCGCATCAGGTAGTCGACCGGGGCCGAGTAGGGCTGGTGGGTACCGACGGTGAGCAGAGTGAGCATCCACGGCTTCTTCTGGTGGCGCAGTTGTTTCACGTAGGTCTGTGCACCTTCGAAGAAGGCCTTGTCGTCCATGCCCCAGGGGAACTCCAGGTAGGCCTTGTTGCGGAACCAGTTGCGCCCCTGGGTCTTGTCGAAGCCCATCTGCGGCATGATCTTGTCCTTGGCCATGAAGCGCAGCCCGGCGCCCTGCAGGAAGTGGGTGCTGAAGCCGTGCTGGTGCATTTGCGAAGGCAGGCAGGCCTTGGCGCGTGCCGGGTTGTTCAGCAGTTCCAGTCCCTTGGGCGTGCCGGAGTCCAGCTTGCTGTAGTCGCCGCAGAGCATGGCGTACAGGCCGCGGATGGTCTGGTGGCTGTGCAGCACATAGTCCGGCGTGGTCATGGCGCGCTCGGCCCAGGCGCTGAGCTTGGGCATCAGCGAATCCTGGTAACTGCTGTTGATCGCGGCGCGGTTGGCGGCGATGTAGGCGCCAGGGATGCCTTCCAGGGTAATCACCAGGACGTTGCGTGCACGGCCGGGGCCGGCGAGCAGGGGCGTGCCGTTGAGGTCCAGTTGCGCCAGGCCGGCGATGTCCGGCGGAACCTCCGGCTGGTCGCCGTCGAGCCAGTCTTCGACCGCCAGCTGGCCGCTGCTCGCGGCACTGGCCATCAGCTTGTGGGGCAGGTTGAACTGCTTCCACTGGTCGGCATCGCTGGGCTGCACCGATTGCAGGGTGACGTACCCGGTCAGCAGCGCGGCCGGCGTGGCGAACCATTTCCAGTTCAGCGGATCGTGTCGGCGCCGCCAGCACAGCAGGCAGGCCAGGACGCTGGCACCCAGCGCCAGACCCAGGTACGGATGGGTGATGCCGCCGCCCTGGGTGGAATGACTGACGAATTGCGGGTCGAGCAGGTACTTGAGGTCACTCGGCTCTGGCATGCGGCCGACGGCGCCCACCAGTTCGGCATTGCCGAGGATCATCGTGCTCCAGAGCAGCATCAGCGGCAAAGCCAGCCACAGCGAGCGGCCGTAGAGCAGCACGATCAGGAAACTGCCGAAAGCGAGGTCGGAGAGGTAGCCGAAGGGGTTGGACCAGCCCAGCCAGTAGCGGCTGGCGAGGGGAATCACCAGGAACAGCACGCCGAGTGTTGCCAGCGATAGGGTTTGCGACAGCCAGCGGCTGGATGAGCGCACAGGAACTCCTGAGATGGGACAGTGAGAATCCGTCGGGTGATGCCGGAATACATGTAGGTCGCGCGTACGACGACATGATTCTGAAACATCGTTGTGCTAGCGACCAGTAGACAGTTTTGCAGAATGAAAATTCACGCGGGCTTGTGCGGCTTGTCTGGCGATGAAAGGCGCGTTTGACGGCCATCGTGATACCGGCACCGGATGCCCGGCGCTCGTGGTTCGCCGGCCGGCCAGCAGGTAGAATGCCGCTTCGAATTTCAGAGGTAGCGAAGATGGCACTTTTCGGGCGTTTCAATTCACTTCAGGTGGCCAAGCACACCGAGTTCGGTCTGTACCTGGATGGCGGCCCGGATGGCGAAATCCTCCTGCCCAGGCGCTATGTGCCCAAGGACCAGCCCACCGAAGTGGGCGACTGGCTGAATGTCTTCCTTTATCTGGACAGCGAAGACCGTCCGGTGGCCACCACGCTCAAGCCCAAGGTCCAGGTCGGCGGCTTCGCCAGCCTCAAGGTCGTGGAGATCAACCGCATCGGCCTGTTCCTCGACTGGGGCCTGCCCAAGGACCTGCTGCTGCCGCATTCGGAGGAGAAGCGCCCGCTGCAGGTCGGCGACTATTGCGTGGTGCACGTCTACCTCGACAAGCGTACCCGCCGCATCACCGCTACCGCCCGGCTGGACCGCTACCTGGACCAGACCCCGCCGCGCTACAAGCCGGGTCAGGAAGTCGACCTGCTGGTGGTGGACAAGACCGACCTCGGCTTCAAGGCGATCATCGACGGCAAGCACTGGGGCCTGATCCACAAGAACGAAATGTTCAAGTTCGTGCGCAGTGGCATGCGCGAGAAGGGCTACATCAAGGAAATCCGTGATGACGGCAAGATCAGCCTGAGCCTGCAGCCCGTGGGAGCGGAAGCGGTCAGCGGTCTGGGCGAGCAGATCATCGCGGCGCTGCGTGCCGAAGGTGGCATGCTGAACCTGTCCGACAAGAGCCCACCTGAAGTGATCAGCCAGCGTTTCGGCGTCAGCAAGGGTAATTTCAAGAAGGCCATCGGTGGCCTCTACAAGCAGGGGCTGATCCGCATCGAAGACGATCGCATCGAACTGCTCTGATCCCCCTGCAGGCCGCGCCTGGCGCGGCATTGCATACAAAGCCCCCGGCCCGGCGCACACCCAGGCCGGGGGCTTTGCCTTTCAGTGGTCTTGCAAATTGCACGCTGCAAACTCCCGAAATCGTGCGCAATGCATGGAAAAAGTTGTTCAAAAATTTTGCAAACGACTGATTTATTTGGCGTTTCCGTTGTCATAGCGCTGGCATGCACGCTGCAAACGAGGTGCAGGAGCAATCACTTTTCTGGGAGAGAAAGACATGGATCTGGATTTTGACAAGCTGATCAGCGCCTTTCCGGAATACGAGCTGAGCACCAAGCCTCGGCCCGATGGTGGCTTTGTGCTGACGCTGGAGCGCGATGGGAAATTCTTCCAGCGCGTGGTGGCGGCGACGGTACAGCTGGATTGGCTGGTCAGCACGCTCAAGCGCGACCTGGCGCTGGAGCATGGAGAAGTTCCACCGGTGGATTCGCTGAAGGTGCTACACCGAAAGCCTCTGCCGCGCTACTTGCGCGCCTGAGGCGGACAGGCCGCGACAGGGACATCGCGGCCGGAATGACCAGGGATCAGGTCTCGATACCGGAGGGAGGCAGCATGGCGTCCTCTTCCTTGCCCTCATTCTTGTTCGACGGCGCGCGTGGTGTCTGCTCGCGGGCTTCGTCCTTTTTCGGTTCGCCCAGCAATTCCTTGGCTGAAGCCTGGGCTTCGTCCACTTTCTTGTTCAATTCGTTGACCGCTTCGCCAATGGCTTCCCGGGCGATCTCCTGGGCGGCCGCCTCGGCTTTCTCCGCCAGCTTGTTGGCCGATTCCTCGGCCAGGTCGCAGCCGGCGAGGCTGGCCAGCAGGCCGGCGCCGAGCAGCAGGGCGGTGAGGCGGGGGACAGGTTTCATGCAGTGATTCTCCAGTTACGACACGCGGCGCCATCATTGCCTACGGCAGGCGCAGAGGAAACAAGCCAGTCCGGCGATTCTGTATGCGGACGTTTCCAATTTTACGCGCATGGGAAAGCCCCGGGTCTACAGCGGCGACTGGATAGAGTCCGGGGCTTGGGGCCGGCACACGCCAACCTCGAATAAACTGACCGACGGATCGCAGTGGGGTTCCGCGCGACGGCGCCACCGGCTCTGCTTCACTAGGCTTGGTGGGGTGGGCAACGCTGAAGCGGGGGCGAAATGGGCAAGGTGCCGAGGCTGGTCACACTCTGTTTGCTGCTCCTGGCGCCGGCACCGGCCTTCGCTCAGGACGTGACCTTCGACGACATCCAGCCGATCCTCCAATCCCGTTGCGTGATGTGCCATTCCGGCGAAGCCGCGCCGCTCGGCCTGCGGCTAACCAGCCTCGATGAACTGCTCAAGGGCAGCAGCCGGCCGGTGGTGAAAACCGGCGATCCCGCCGCCAGCGAGTTGATCCGGCGCCTGAAAGGCCAGAGCCAGCCGCGCATGCCGATGACCGGGCCGCCCTTTCTCAGTGATACCGAAATCGCCTTGTTCGAGGGTTGGATTGCTGGCGGATTGCAGGCTGGCAGCCGTCCCTCTAATGCCACCGTCCCGCCTGCATCGCTGCAACGCCCGCCCCCTGGCCAGCCGGTCACCTACAGCCATGTGGCGCCGATATTCGCCAGTCGCTGCGTCAAGTGCCATTCCCCCTACGGCCTGATGGGGTCTGCCCCGGAGGGTCTGCTGCTGGATTCCTATGGGGCCATTCTCGATCGCCATGAGCGCGTGCGTGTGGTGCCGGGCTCCTCCGGCGCCAGTGAACTGGTGCGGCGCATACGTGGCCAGTCGCAGCCGCAGATGCCCTATGACGGCCCGCCTTTTCTCAGCGACGAGGAAGTCCGCCTGATCGCCGATTGGATCGACCAGGGGGCGCGCGATGCCGAAGGCCGGCCGGCGCCCAGCCCCGTGGGGTCGCGGGTACGGTTGCAAGGTGTGCTGGGGGAAGGCTGGACGCTGGATTCAGTGCCACTGGCGATAGGCCCTGGCACCCGCATCGACAAATCGCCGGGCGTCGGGGACTACGTGGAAGTGCGCGGGCGTTGGGGCGCGGATGGCCGGATAGTGGTGGAGCGCATCCGTCGGCGCTGACCACTGGCCGGGGCAGGCTTCCCTGACTCCGCTTTCACGAAGATGCATGAAGCCGGCAGAGCCCGGTCAGGCCTCGGAAGGGGCGAGCGCCTTGCGTTGCTGGCGGCCGCGCAGCAACTCGGCACCGCTGACCAGCACGATGCCACCCAATACCAGGGTTGCGCCGATGGCGAAGGACGGGTCGATGGTCTCGCCCAGCACCAGCACACCGAAGGTGACGCCGAACAGCGGCGTCATGAAGGACAGCACCGACAGGCGCGACGCCAGGTAACGGCGCAGCAGCCAGAACCAGGCCAGGTAGCTCACCAGGGCGATGACCACCACCTGGAAGGCCAGGCTGATGACGGCCTTCTGGGTCAGTTGCATGTCGGTCTTGCCGGTGCTGAACGCCACCACGGTGAGCAGCAGGACGGCGCCGAACAGTTGGTAGAACAGGGTCTTCACCGGGTTGGCCTCGGACAGCTTCGACCCGCGTATCACCAGGGTGGTGGCGCCCCAGGCGAGGGCGCCGCACAGGGCGTAGATGTCGCCCAGCAACGCATTGCCGGGTGCACCGGCGGGTTGATCGAGGAAGGCCGTGGCGATGCCGCCGAAGGCCACCAGCACGCCCAGCCACTGGATGGGCGAGAGGCGCTCCTCGGGCAGCATCAGGTGCAGGCCGAGGGCTGCGAACATGGGGGCGGTGTAGAGAAATACCGACAGGTGCGAGGCGCTGGTGTGATTCAGTCCTTCGCCGATGAACAGGAATTCCAGGGCGAACAGCGTACCGACCGTGATCCCCGGCAGCAGGGTGCCGTCGCTGAAGGCGCCGCGTCCTTCCTTCCACAACACCAGGGCGCCCAGCACCAGGGCGGCGCCACCGGAGCGGATGGCCAGCTGCAGGATGGAGGGCACGTCATCCAGCGTCAGCTTGATCGCCACTTGCTGGAAGCCCCAGCAGATGCAGAGGACGAACATCAGTCCGCAGGCGAACCAGTCCAGGGGAAGGCGGGAGGGTTTCATCGTTCGACTCGCAAGGCAGAGGTGCGCGGCAGACGCCGCCAATGGGTTGCAGGATCATCTTCGGCTGGCTTGCTTTCAAACGATGATTTGTCATCATGCTTTGACTTGAACTCAAAGCGAACCCGCCATGCGTCTCCCCTCACTCATCGCCCTGCGTACCTTCGAGGTTGCTGCCCGCAGCCGCAATTTCACTGAAGCCGCCCAGGAGCTTTCGGTGACGCCGGGAGCGGTGAGCCGGCAGATCCGCCTGCTGGAAGCTGAACTGGGCGTGAGCCTGTTCGACCGCACGCGCAACACCGTCACCCTGAACGACAACGGACGCCGCCTGGCCGCCACCGTTGCCCAGGCCTTCGAGCTGCTGGAGCGGGGCGCCGATGAATTGCGTGGACAGGACGAAGGGCCGATCCACATCACCTGTGCCCCGTCCATCGCCAGCCACTGGCTGATGCGCCGGCTCAACCAGTTCTCCGCCTGCAACCCGGACATCACCCTCAGCCTGGAAGCCACCGAGCAGTTGGTGGACCTTGAGCGCGGCGAGGCGACCCTGGCCATTCGCTTCACCACCACCGACGCGCCCATGCCGGCCAGCGAGTTGCTGTTCGTCGAAGAGTTCTTTCCGGTATGCAGCCCCGCCTACCTGGAGCAGTACGGCGCGGTGCGCGAACCGCGGGACTTGCTCGGCGCCCGGCTTATCCACACCCACTGGAAGAACACCGGCAACTTGCATCTGCCGAGCTGGGAAGACTGGTTCACCACCTTTGTGGGCGAGCCAGGGCCGGTGAAGGGGGGGATGCGCTTCGGCCTGATCGGCCACGCCATCCAGGGGGCGGTGAGTGGACAGGGTTTCGCTCTGGGTTCCACGGCCCTGGCTTTTGACGACATCGCCAATGGCCGGCTGGTGCTGCCTTTCGGCGAGGGTTGCCGCCTGTCGACACCCTGGGCCTACCGGCTGGCCTGGAGCCGCAGGTCGCCCCCGGCAGAGAAAGTGCGCAGGCTGATCGACTGGCTGCTGGCCGAAGCCCGCGCCAGCACAATGTCGGATCAGGGAGCGGTGAAAGCGGGTTGAAGCGGCGGATGACGCCAGGCGTTGCATCCGCCGCCGCAGGCGTGGATCACATCATCTTGCGCCACTGATGCAGGCGGTGTTGCAGGCCTTCTGCCCAGTCCGGCGTGGCTTGTCCGGTGCCAGCGGTCCTGAGCATCGGGTGGTGGCTGACGACAGTGGCGAGAATGGCTTCCTGCGCGGGTTTCACATCGACGAAGAACACATGCTTGCCTTCTTCCAGGGTGCGCTGGAAACGCTTCACCACGGCATTGGGTGTCTGGATTCCGAACAGGCTGCCTTCCCAGACGCTGAAGCCGAACAGGGCGATGGCGAGGAAGATGAAGGGGATCCAGCCGGCGGCCGTGCCGGTCCAGCCACTGAACCAGGCCACCAGCATCACCAGCGCCGCCAGGGCGATGCCAATGCCGACGCCGATCAGGCCGGAATGGACCATATCGAGCTTCATCACGGAGGACACGTCGTGGAGTTGGTAGTGCTCGACGTCGGCATCGCGTTCGCTGAGCACGTGGATCTGCTCATGATCGATGCCCTGGGCTTCGAGCTCGTCTTCGACCCTTTCCAGGTCTTTGAGGTTGTCGCTGATGTAGTAGTGCCGCTGCATGGGACACCTCCCATCTGGCTGGCGCCGGGCCCCTCCGGCCATTACCCCCAGTTCCGGCCGCTGGCGGCCTGAATGGAAGTTTAGCGTGGTGGGCCCTGTGGCAAGCGGCATCCGCCCATCGGCAGGACGGAGCGTTGGCGCCGGGCGTCAGGTCGCGTGCCTGACCGCCCGTTGGCGCCAGGAAGGTCTTACTTGTTGCCGATGCGGATGTGGCGGCTCGGCGCGACCTGGGCGCTCACGCCCTTGGCGATCTCCTGGATCTCGCCACCCTTGTTCAGGAAGGCGGCAATCTGAGCTTCCAGGGCTTCGCTGCTGGTGGTGGCTGCCGGCGGCTTGGGGGTGCTGCTGTGGGAAGTCTTGATGCGCATTTCACTTTCTCTGTACGTAGTGGCCGGGTGGGGCCATTTAAAACCACTGAAAAAAAAACCGGCCCGAAGGCCGGTTCTTTTTCGGCTCGTGCTTACAGCACTTGCACTTCGTCGGCCTGCATGCCTTTTTGGCCCTGCACGGCGATGAAGGAGACCTTCTGGCCTTCCTTCAGGCTCTTGAAGCCGGCGCTTTGGATGGAACGGTAGTGAACGAACAGATCCGGGCCGTTATCGGTGGTAATGAAGCCGAAGCCCTTTTCATCGTTGAACCACTTGACGGTACCGGTTTGGCGCTCGGACATTTGAATGTCTCCTAGAAACTGAATTATTGCTGGGCTGGATCGTTCCAGCCTGTCACTGAGTGCAGATAGTCGGCAACCGATGAAGAGGGGACCGCTAAAGTACAGACCGTTTCCCGGTGACACATGCATCACAGCGCTCGACACAATACCTGTGCTTTCGAGGAATGCCTAACCTTTTATTCGCCGGCCGTCAGTTCACCCCGCCAAAGCGCCATTGCAAGCCCCATGCAACGACTGTCCGACCAGTGGATCATCGCTCGCAAGGGGCGCGGAACCATTTGCTGGTACCGACACCCGTTACCTATGTCCACCGGCTGAACACGCGGCGCACCCTACAGCTGTTGGATCTGTGGGGGCGATTTCAATCGCGAATGAATTCGCCCCTGCAACGGGTGAACTAGGCTCCTTGAGTCGCCACTGGAGGGCCTCATGTTCCGCACCGTCGAATCCCAGCTGTCCCGTCTGGCCGTCACCGCCGAACTCAGGGTGGAGTTCCTGCAATACGACTTCGAGCGATTGCGCACTTTCTGCATGCTGGTGTTCAGCCTCAGCATCGCGCTCTGGTTTCTCTTCGACCTGGTGGTGAGCTTCGAGGGAGGGCAGGGCTTCACCATCAGGTCCATCTACTTCCTGGCGCTGCTCGGTGGCTTGACCTGCTGTGTGCCCTTTATTCGCAAGGCGGGGCATTTCTATCTGCTTAATCTCGCCTTCGTAATGGTCTACTGCCTGGGCGCACGGCTGGTGATCGACGGCATCCCGCTTGATCTCCAGCCGCTCTGGCTGACGCTCACCGCCTCCAGCATCATCTTCCTTGCCTCGGTACTGCCGCAGAGCAACTTCAGTTTCTTCGCCGTGCTGGTGCTGAGTTGGGCGCTGCTCAATCCCTTCTTCCACGACGTCCCGGTGCTGGAGCTCAAGGGCACGCTGATCCTGTTCTATGCGCTCGTCTTCTCCACCCTGACCGTCTACACCCATCTGCGTCTGCGCCAGGGCAAGCTGCACAACTACCTGATGGCCAAGCTGCTGATGGAGCAGGCCTATATCGATGCGTTGACCCAGATCCCCAACCGCCGCGCCTTCATGACCCGCACCGCTGCGCGCCTGGAGAAGTCCGCACCCGGTCAGCGTCGTTACCTGGCCATGGTGGATATCGACTTTTTCAAGAGGATCAACGACAGCTTCGGCCATGACATCGGCGACGAAGTGCTGCAGCGCGTCGCCGGGAACATCCGCGATGCGATGGGCGGGTTCGAGTTCGCCCGCCTGGGCGGTGAAGAGTTCGGTGTCTATCTCTGGGAGCTGTCGCCGGAAGAAGCCTGGAAATCCATGGACAGGTTGCTGCACGCGGTGCGTGATACACCCTCTGCGCATCCCGCCACCATTAGCGTCGGGCTTGCCAGGCTGGCCGATGGCGACAGCATCAACCAGGCGCTGATCAAGGCCGATCAGGCGCTCTACGAGTCCAAGCACAATGGGCGCGACCGCTGCACCTACGCGCCCTGAGGCCAGGGCGCGGCCTGTTCCCGTACCACCTGTTCCAGCCAATCCATGAAGGCCCGCACGCGCCGGGGCAGACGTCGGTGGGCATAGAGCAAGGTGGCTTCCAGCGGCGGTGCCTGGAAGTTCGGCAGCAGCGCTACCAATTCGCCACTCTGCAGGTACTCGCGCACGCCATGCAGCGGCACCTGGATCAGCCCGAGCCCGCCGAGGCAGGCAGCGCTGTAGGCCTCGGCGTTGTTCACCGCCACGCTGCCGGCCATGGGCAGGAAATGCACCTTGTCGCCGGCCAGGTATTCGAACCCCGCCGGCCGGCTGCCCAGCACCGGCACGTAGTGCACCAGCCGGTGCCGGCTGAGGTCCTCCAGCGTGCGCGGCACGCCATGGTCCGCGAGGTAGTCGCGGCTGGCGACGTTGACCATCGGAAAGCCGCCCAGGGAGCGCGCCACCAGAGAGGTGTCCAGCACCGGTCCCACCCGCAGCACCAGGTCGAAGCCCTCACGCACCAGGTCCACCCGACGGTCGGTGCTGCTGACTTCCATTTCCACACCCGGATGCCGACCGGTGAACTCAGCCAGGCGTGGCATCACCACCTTGCGAGCGAGCACGGTGGGCATGTCCACGCGGATGCGGCCAGCCAAGGCGGTAGCGTCTTCGCGGAACAGACCTTCCAGCTCGTCCATCTGTGCCAGCAGTTCGCGGCTGCGCTCGTAGAACAGCAGGCCGTCCTGGGTCGCCTGCACCCGTCGCGTGGTGCGTTGCAGCAATCGCGCGCCCAGCAGGTCTTCCAGGGCTTGTATCTGGTCGGACACGGTGGAGCGGGGCAGGCCGAGGCTGTCGGCGGCCTGCGTGAAACTTGACAGCTCGCTCACCCGTACGAAGGTTTTCAGTAGCTCCAGCTTGTTCATCCGTGTGGCGCCTCCCTCCGGATTGTTCGATTGAGCCGATCAGTGCTTCCGAGATCAGCATATTTATCGCATATGAACCGGACAATAAGCTCCTCACCACTCCCCACCCACTGCATCCAGGAGCACAGCAATGACCCGCAAGATCGCACTCATCACCGGCGCCAGCCGCGGCCTCGGCAAAAGCATGGCGCAGCACCTGGCGGCCCAGGGCATCGACATCATCGGCACCTACCACAGCAAGCTGGAGGACGCCGAATCCCTCAGCCGCGAGATCATGGACCTCGGCGGTCACGCCGCCATGCTGCAGCTGGATGTGAGCAAGAGCGCCACCTTCGACGGCTTTGCCGCCAGCCTGGCGCGCCTGCTCAAGAACGAGTTCGGCCGCGACAGCTTCGACTTCCTGGTGAACAACGCCGGCATCGGCATCCACGCGAGCTTCGCCGAAACCACCGAAGAGCAGTTCGACCAACTGGTGAACGTCCAGCTCAAGGGGCCGTTCTTCCTCACCCAGAAACTGCTGCCGCTGATCGCCGATGGCGGCCGCATTCTCAACATTTCCACAGGCCTGGCCCGCTTCGCCCTGCCGGGCTATGCCGCCTACGCGGCGATGAAGGGCGGCATCGAAGTGCTGACCCGCTACCAGGCCAAGGAGCTGGGCGCGCGGGGAATTTCGGTGAACGTGCTGGCACCCGGCGCCATCGAGACCGATTTCGGTGGTGGGGTGGTGCGTGACAACTCCCAGGTCAATGCCTTCATCGCCAGCAACACCGCACTGGGGCGCGTCGGCCTGCCGGAAGACATCGGCGCCGCGGTGGCCATGTTGCTCTCCGATGCCGGTCGCTGGATCAACGGCCAGCGCGTGGAAGCGTCGGGCGGGATGTTCCTGTAACGCTGCTGGCCAGGGATGGCCGGCAAGCCCGGATGCGGCCCGGGGCGTGCCATGCGCCTTTATTCCATCAGTAGCGCGGCTTAGCACCAATCGGGCTTTACCGTGCGATGACCTGCCTTGCCCAGGCCAGCCTGGTGGCCATACTCCTTGCCTGATCCCATTTTTCCGAAGGCACGCGTCCCCCGACGGCTGGGGACCTGTGCCGCGTTAAAACAAGAAGGGCCCGCCCGCAATCGCATTTCAGCAAAGGAGGACGATTGCCATGCGCTCGATCGCGAAGATCCTCGTCGTCATTCCCGCCGAACCTGGCTCCCCGGCCCTTGAACGGGGGCTGCAACTCGCTCAGAAGCTCGGCGCTAACCTTTACCTGTTGCTTTGTGACCCGAACGATGGCTCTTCCGGGCTGCTCGATCAGTACCTGGTCGGCTTGCTGCGGGCGGGTGTGCGTGCCCGTGGCGAAGTGGCGCGGGTGGCTTTCGAACGGGCCAGCAGTCAGGTCCTGGAGGTCTGCCGGTCCCAGGAATGCGACCTGGTGATCAAGCAGCACCGTCCGTCCGGGCGGTTGAGCCAGCTATTGATGACCCCCGACGACTGGCAGCTGCTGCGGCAGGTGCCCACGCCACTGTTCCTGATCCGCAGCAGCCTGACCTGGGAAGGCGGCACCATCCTCGCCGGCATGGACGTCGAGCACCAGGACGAGGCGCACGTGGCGCTGCAAGGCAGCGTGATCGAGTACGCCAACTTCCTCTGCGACCTGTTTGAAGCCGATCTCCATGTGGTCAGCGCCTATTCCTCCACGCGTTTGCCCCAGGCCGACCCGGAGCAGACCTTTGGCCAGGTCGCCGCGCGTCATTGCCAGGAGCAATGCCGCTGGTTCATGGAGGAATACGAGCTGCCCGAGCATCGCCTGCACGTCGGCGAAGGGCCGGCCAGGGACCTGATTCCGCGGGTCGCCCACGAGTTCGAGGCGGCACTGACTGTGCTGGGCACGGTCGCCCGTCAGGGAGTGGTCGGTGCGCTGGTGGGCAATACGGTCGAAGCCGTGCTCGATCGCCTGGAAGGCGATCTGCTGGTGCTCAAGCCGAACGCTGCATCGCTGGATGACGTGGTGCCCAGCGGCCATCGCGCGGCCTGAAAGACAACGCCCTCCGTCTAGGAGGGCGTTTTCATGTTACCGGGCGTCTCAAGGATTCGGTGCATGGCTGCCGAGCAGGCCAGCGCCGGATTTCTTGCTGCGCTTGGCCATGCGTTTTTCCTGGAGGGTTTTCTGAGGCTTTTTCTTCGCCTCGCGTTTTGAATCGAGACCTTTGCTCATGGCGGTGACCTCCGCGAGAGGGTGAATGGGTCAGCGCATCCCTGCCTTGAAGCGCTCAATGGCCATTACCACCTCCTGGGCTGCACGAGCCTGTGGTTTGCGAATCCGATGCACTCAGCATAGCCCCACTGCGGCTGGTCGCACGGCCGGGCAATTCCTCGACTGCTTAACACTTCATGCGCCAGGCAGTGACAGCGCCGGGTGGTCGCCGCATCATGCAAGGTCATCGCTGGACTGAAGTAGGAACCCCATGTCCGAGCTCCTGGGATACGCCGCGCAGTCAATTACCGGTTGCGTGCGTGAACACAACGAAGATGCGCTGCTCTGCGCCCCCGAGCTGGGGCTTTGGGCTGTGGCCGACGGTATGGGTGGCCACCTGCGCGGCGAAGTGGCCAGCGCGGTGGCGGTAGCAACCCTGCGCGAGGCTGTGGCGGCCGGGCAGGGCCTCGACAGTGCCGTGCAGGCGGCCCACGAAGCGGTGATCGCGGCGGCGTCGGGTTCCGGCATGGGCACGACCCTGGTCGCGGTGAGGTTCGACGGGGCGGCATTCGACCTGGCCTGGGCCGGCGATAGCCGCGCCTATCGGGTGAGCGCTGGCGACATCGCCCGCCTGAGCCACGACCACAGCCTGGTGCAAGCACTAATAGATGCCGGCCAATTGAGCCCGAAGCAGGCGCGCCGCCATCCCCAGCGCAACGTGGTGACCCAGTGCCTCGGCCAGGAACACCAAGCCCTGGATGTCGGCCACATGCAGGGCCGGCTGGCCCCCGGCGAGCTGTTGTTGCTCTGCAGCGACGGCCTCAGCGGCGAACTGGAGGATGGACAGATCCAGACCCAGTGCGCCGGCGCCGACACCCTCGACGAGCTGGTAACGCGCTTGCTGCAGCAAGCCTGCGATGCCGGCGGTCGGGACAATATCTCCTGTATCGTCATCGGCCTCGTGTCGCCGGAAACCTCTTCGGTGGCACAAAGGTCCAATTCGTTCCTGAGCCGGTTGCTCAAATCCCGTAGACCCTGAACCCATGACCGACAATCTTCTCGATATCCCCGGCTACCTCGTGCACGGACGCCTGGGCAAGGGCGGGATGGCCGAGGTTTACCTCGCCACCCAGGAATCCCTCAACCGCAAGGTGGCGGTGAAGGTGCTGGACAGGCTGGACGACGAAGCCTTCATCGACCGCTTCTTCAGGGAAGCGCGAATGCTCGCGTCCCTGCGCCATCCGTCCATCGTCACCATCCACGACATCGACCGCCTGCCCGACGGCCGGCCCTATCTCGCCATGGAGTTCCTCTCCGGTGGCGACCTCGGCCGCTACAAAGGGCAGGTGCTGGAGCCCCTGGAGGCGCTGCGCATTGTCCGGCAGATCGCCGGAGCCCTGGCGGTGGTGCACGACAAGGGGCTGGTACACCGCGACATCAAACCGGCCAACATCCTCTTCCGCGACGATGGCACGGCGGTGCTCACTGACTTTGGCATCGCCAAGGACCTGGAACTGGACACCGAACTGACCCAGTTCAACGTCGCCGTCGGCAGCCCGGCGTACAGCAGCCCCGAACAGGCTCAGTGCCAGCCGCTGGATGCGCGCAGCGACATCTACAGCCTGGGCGTGATCCTGCTGGAGCTGCTGACCGGCGAGAACCCCTACCGTGGCGCCAACTACGCCGAAACTGTGCTCAACCACGTGCAGATGGACCCGCCGCTGCTGCGCCGCGGCCTGTCCGATTATCAGCATGTGATCGATCGCATGCTGGCCAAGGAGCCGGACGAGCGCTTCGCCGATTGCCGCGTGCTGCTGGAGAGCCTGACCGAGCTGAGCGACCTCGATCTCGACTTCACCCGCATCGCGCCGGTCGCGCTGGTGGACGGGGCGAAGCTGAAGTCGAAGGCGAAAACGGCGGCCCCGAGCCGCTTGCGTGGCCTGCTCTGGGGCTTGGCCGGCCTGATGCTGCTGGTGGCTTCCGCCGGTGGTGGCTATTACGTCGTGTTGCGGATGAAGATCGCCGACCTGCTGGAGCTGGGCGAGCAGCGCCTGGTCGAAGGCAAGCTGGTGGAGCCGGCGGCGGACAATGCCGACTTCTATTTCCACGAGGTGCTGCGCCTGGACAACGACAACGCCCAGGCTGGCGACGGCCTGCAGCGGGTGCTTGCCGCGCGCGTTGCCAATATCCTCGCGCTGGCCGAACAGCGCCTGGCCGAGGACAACCTGCTGCAGCCGGACCAGGACAACGCGGTGTTCTATTTCCAGCAGGTGCTCACCCTGGCGCCGGGGAACGAGCAGGCTCTGGCTGGGCTGGAAAGGGTGGCGCAGCGCTTCGTCGAGCACAGTGAAGCGGCATACGGCCGTCGCGAGTTCGCCCTGGCGCTGGAGTACATCGACGCTGGCCTGCAGGTGGCGCCGACGAACCCGACCCTGCTTGAGCTCCGTGCCGTCCACGAGCAGCGGGTGAAAAAGGCCACGCGTGCCACTACGACCCGGCAGGCCAGGCCGCAACAGCAGGCCAGGCAGCAGGAAGAGAGCAACCCCATCAAGAAATTCTGGAACCGCCTCTTCAATTAACTGCCAACTCCAGCAAGGTCAAAGTTGCAGGCACATGGCTATCATTGGCCTGTGCCCTGCCTCCAAGGACCCCACATGCTCAGGATTCACTTCGCCGATAACCGCCAGGCCCCGATCTGGCTAGTGGACGAACGCTTCACCATCGGCCAGGACAGCCGCAACAGCCTGGTCCTGACGGAACCGGAGATCAGCCTGTTCCACGCGGAAATCCGCCAGGACCACGGCCAGTACTACCTGAGCGATTGCGGCAGCCCCGGCGGCACCTTCGTCAATGGCGAACGCGTCGGCGCGCGCTTCCAGCTGCGTTCCGACGACCGTGTGCGCATCGGCAACCTCGAACTCCTGCTGATGGACCCGGCCAAGGCGCGGCCAAAGACCGAAGCGTCGGCGCGCTGGTTCCTGCAGGTGATCAAGGGCGAGCACGAGGGGCAGAAGTTTCACGTCACCGGCTCTATGAGTTTTGGCCGATCGGTGAAATGCGAGCTGTGCTTCAGCGACCAGGAGCTGTCGCGTCGGCACTGCGAGTTCTTCCTCAAGGACGACGTGCTGGAGGTCAAGGACCTGGCTTCGGCCAACGGTGTGTTCGTCAACCAGCAGAAGGTGAACACCGCCGTGCTCCAGCCCGGCGACCAGGTCCGCATGGGCTCGGTCACCCTGCTGGTGATCGGCCCCAAGGTGACGGCTCCCCAGGCCGTGGACGAAGACGCCACGCTGTTCATGCCTGCCGTCCAGTTACCCAAGGCGTCCGTGCCGCGTCCGGCCTCTCGTCAGCCAGTAGCCAACCCGTTGCGGGCGGCGCAGAAGAACGCCGCTCCGGTTGAAACGCCACGGCAATCGCCAAGCAAGGTGCTGATCGGCGTGTTGCTGCTGGCCGTGGCCGCAGCGGCCGCCTTCGCCGGCAAGACGATGCTATAGGGGCGAATTCATTTGAACTTGGGAAACCACGTCCTGAGGACGTGGTCATGAGTCATCGGCTCTGCCTGTGACGATTCGACTGCTTGGGCTAGCAGGATGAAGGCGATCGGGTAGGGTGCGCCGTGCGCACCGGCGGTTGGGCCTGGTGCCGAAGCGGGTCCTGAAGTCGGTGCGCACAGCGCACCCTACGGTCCAGACCGGGCGAAAGAGGTCGGCGTTGTGCTCGGTAGTGGATTCGCCCCCTTCCAGGGGGCTACCGCAAGTCCACGTTCTACGAACGTGGATGTTTACTCGGCAAGGGCCGCGCAGCGGCCCCGTAGGTTGGCGCTGAGCTTGCGAAGCCCAACGCGTCGGTCGCCTTGGCTACGGGCATCGGCGCGGATCAGGCGGTGATGCCGAACACTTCTGCCAGGTGCTCTTCATAGCGCTGAACATCGGCCGCGATGTTCGGCTGCTTCATCACATCCACGCAGAGAAAGGTGGGCAGGCCGCTCATGCCGAGGAACTGATTGGCCTTGTGGAAGGGGAAGTAGACCGCATCCACGCCCTTGGCCTCGAAGAAATCGGTGGGGTCGTCGAACGCCTGCTGCGGCGCGTTCCAGGTCAGCGACAGCATGTACTGCTTGCCCTGGATCAGGCCGCCGCTGCCGTATTTCTGCGAGGCGTCGGAGCGGGTACGGCCGTCGTTGGCGTAGAGGCTGCCGTGACCGGCGGTGAACACCTCGTCCAGGTAGCGCTTCACGGTCCAGGGAGCGCCCATCCACCAGCCCGGCATCTGGTAGATCACCACGTCGGCCCAGAGGATTTTCTGTACTTCTTCGGCCACGTCGTAGCCGCCGTCGATAAAGGTTTCCTTCACGTCGAAACCGGCGCGGTCGAAGAAGGCCAGCGCGGCCTCATGCAGGGTGGCGTTGTAGCGGCCGTCGGAGTGGGCGAACTTCTTGCCGCCGTTGAGCAACAGGACTTTTTTCATGGCAGTAGCCTCCGTAAATCGATGTGGCGGCAGACTACCGGTCGCGCCCCCGCGGAAAAATCCGCGCAGGCGCAATTGATATTTGCTCAAAAGTCATGAATTAAGGTGTGTGCCTTGCGATAGGGTTTATAAAGCTTATCACCTGCAAGGCCATCGCCATGACCCAGCCCTACGGCTTCATCCTTCATGCCCATACCCGACCCGAGAAGGCGGACGAGTTCGAGGCACTGTTCCGCGCCTATGTCGAACCCAGCCGCGCGGAAGAGGGCTGCATTGAGTACCACATGCTGCGGGATGCCCGGGACCCGAGCCTGTTCATCTTCTACGAGGTCTGGAAAAGCCGCGCCCATCTGGCTATCCACAGCGCGCTGCCGCACATGCGGCGCTTCCATGAGCAGCGCATGGAGTTTCTGCAACGGGATTTCGAGATCCGCGAGATCGAGATGCTCAGCCCGTCCTCGGCCCGCGCCTAGAGCGCGTCGCGGATCAGCCGCAGGTACTCCGGCTGTCCGCCGATGTCGTTGTGCCCCGCATCGCTAATCACCTCCCGCCGAGCCACGCCTGAGCGAAATTGGGCGAAGAGCTTTTCGCTGCTCCAGCGAGGGATCACCTCGTCATGCCCGGCGACGATCAGCAGGGTGGGAGCGGTGATGGCCGGGGCGTAGCGCCAGGACTCGTACTTGTCCTGCAGCATCCAGCGCACCGGATAGATCGGGAACTGCCGCTGGGCCAGTTCAAGCACGCTGTTATAGGGCGTAACCAGCACCAGATGCGCCACCGGACGCTGGCTGGCCAGGCGGATGGCAACGCCACTGCCCAGGCTGCGGCCGACGACTGCCACGTCGCCGTGCAGGGCATTCACCTTATCGAACAGCTCCAGGGCATCGTGCTGGATGGCCTCCTCGGTGGGCTTGCCGGTGCTGTCGCCAAAGCCCCGGTAGTGCAGCAGGTAGAGCGCGTGGTCGGGGAAGGCTTCGGCAAAATCCGGCAGGCTGCGGGACACATCCTCGGCATTGCCGCCGAAGTAGATCAGCGCCCTGGAACTGGCCAGCGGACGCACGGTGACGACGATCTGCTCATCCGTCACCGGCAGCATCAGCTGCCGGTCCGGGCCGCCAATGGCGCGCGGCTGCGGGAAGTAGATCAGTGAACGCTGGAACACCAGGAGCAGCGCGCCCACGCCGAGGTAGAGCGCAAGCGCGATCAGGACGACGCCGACCAGGCTGCGGCTCATGGCAGCCCAGCCGGCGAAGATCGCCCGATTGCCCTGAGCAAGGGCTCAGAACGCCGAACGGACCACGCCACCATCCACCCGCAGAGCCGCGCCATTGGTGGCGGAGGATGCTTCCGAGCAGACATACACCACCAGGTTGGCGACCTCCTCGGGCCTGGCGAAGCGCTTGATGAGGGAGCTGGGACGTGCGGTTTCGAAGAACTCCTTCTCGAACGTCTGGAACGACTGACCACCGGACAGCTTCTCGACGAACTCCTCCACGCCTTCGGAACTGGTCGGGCCGGGCAGCACGGAATTGACCGTCACCCCGGTGCCCGCGCAGCTCTCGGCCAGCCCGCGTGACAGGCCGAGTTGGGCGATCTTGGTGACGCCGTAGTGGATCATCTCCACCGGAATCTGCACGCCGCTTTCACTGCTGATGAACACCACCCGGCCCCAGTTCTTCGCCTTCATCTTCGGCAGGTAGGCGCGGGACAGGCGCACACCGGACATCAGGTTGATGTCGAGAAAGCGCAGCCAGTCCTCGTCCGGGATGTCCTCGAAGGGCTTGGGATCGAAGATGCCCAGGTTGTTCACCAGCACGTCCACCGCCGGGTAGCGCGCCGTCAGGGCGTCGATCTGCGCCGGGTCGGCCAGGTCGCCGGCGAAGCCTTCCACCTTGGCCCCCGGTTGCGCCGCGAGCAGCCGCGCAATGGCCTCGTCCACCGAAACCTGGGAGCGGCCGTTGACGATCACCCGCGCGCCCTCCCGCGCCAGTCCCTGCGCGATGGCGAAGCCGATGCCCTTGGTCGAACCGGAAACCAGGGCGAGTTTGTTCGAGAGTCTGAAGTCCATCGAGGGAATCTCCGCATGGGAAAAAGCGGCCAGGCATTGCCCGTTTGTTTCCGGGCGGAGACGCCTGGCACCGAATATCCACGGATTCGGTATAGACGCCCCGCGTGGATTGGCCAGGTCCCCGGGCCGAAAGCTTTCCTAAGCTGAAAGGGCATGTCCCAGCGAGGTGGTCCCATGGAACGCAAACACGGTCTCGATACCTACAAGCGCCTGAAGAAACAGCACCCGGCGTATTTCCAGGCGGTGGAAACCCTCGGCGCCGTGGTGCGCCAGGTCGGCCCCCTGGACGAGCGCAGCCTGCAGCTGATCCAGCTCGCCGCCGCTGCCGCCGTCCACTCCGAAGGCGCCGTCCACAGCCATACCCGCCGCGCCCTGGAAGCCGGCGCCACCCCCGAACAGATCCACCACGCCCTGCTGGCGCTGACCAGCACCATCGGCTTCCCAACCGTGGTCGCCGCCCTGAGCTGGGCGGGGGATGTGCTGGAGGGAGAGGATTAGGGGCTTTCAGGGCGGATTTGTGTGGGAGCGATTTCAATCGCGATGCAGGTCGAAGACCTGCCGGGATTCGCGAATGAATTCGCTCCCACAGGGCGGCCTACGGTCGAGTTCTGCGTGCGGCGGGTGGATTCGTAGGATGGGTTGAGCTCCGCGATACCCATCACACCCTACGGCGAACCCGCCACCTCGGGCTCCTGCTGCTGGAGCATCCACATCTGCGCATAGGTGCCGCCGGCTTCGAGCAATTCGCGGTGGGTGCCTTTTTCGATCACGCGGCCGGCGTCGATCACCAGGATCTGGTCGGCGTCCATCACGGTCGACAGGCGGTGGGCGATGACCAGGGTGGTGCGGCCGACCTGGATGCGGTCCAGCGCGGTCTGGATAGCCTTCTCCGACTTGGAGTCCAGCGCCGAGGTGGCCTCGTCGAAGATCAGGATGGCCGGGTTCTTCAGCAGGGCGCGGGCAATGGCCACGCGCTGCTTCTCGCCGCCGGACAACTTGAGGCCGCGCTCGCCGACTTGCGTCTCGTAGCCATCGGGCAGGCGCAGGATGAAGTCGTGGATATGGGCGGCGCGGGCGGCGGCTTCCACGTCCTCGCGGCTGGCGCCGGGACGGCCGTAGCTGATGTTGTAGTAGATGGTGTCGTTGAACAGCACCGTGTCCTGGGGAACGATGCCGATGGCGCTGCGCACCGAGCCCTGGGTCAGTTCGCGCAGGTCCTTGCCGTCGATGCGGATATGCCCGGCGTCGATGTCGTAGAAGCGGTAGAGCAGGCGGGCGAGGGTGGATTTGCCCGACCCGGAATGACCGACCACCGCCACCGTGCCGCCCGGGGGAATCTCGAAGTCCACACCGTGGAGGATTTCCCGGCGCGGGTCATAGCCGAAGTGCACGTTCTCGAAGCGCACGCGTGGGCGGCTGGTCTGCAGCGCGATGGCGCCGGGAGCATCCTGTACGTCCTGGCGTTCGTCCAGCAGGCCGAACAGGCGCTCCATGTTGGTCAGCGCCTGTTTCACCTCGCGGTACATCATCCCCAGCATGAACAGCGGCGCGGAGAGTTGCAGCAGGTAGGTGTTCACCAGCACCAGGTCGCCGATGGTCAGCTCGCCGGCCACCACGCCGGCAGCCGCGCGCCACATCATCGCGGTGACGCCGATGGCGACGATGGCGGTCTGGCCCAGGTTGAGCAGTGCCAGGGACTTGGTGGCCTTGACCCGCGCGTTTTCCAGGAAGCGCAGGTTCTCGTCGTAGCGCGCCGACTCGTGGGCCTCGTTGTTGAAGTACTTCACCGTCTCGTAGTTGAGCAGCGAATCCACGGCACGCTCGTTGGCGCGGGTGTCCGCCTCTACGGATGCGCGGTAGAAGCGGGTGCGCCATTCGGTGACGGCGAAGGTCCAGAGGCCGTAGGCCACCAGGGTGCCGAGGGTGATGAAGGCGAAGCCCCAGTCATAGGCCCATACCAGCACCGCCGTCACCAGCAGCACCTCCAGCAAGGTCGGGACGATGGTGTAGAGGGTCCAGTCCAGCAGATCGGAAATGGCGCTGCCGCCACGCTCCACATCCCGCGCTACACCGCCGGTGCGACGGCTGAGGTGGAACTTCAGGCTCAGCCCATGCAGGTGCTGGAATACCTTCAGGGTGATCTGCCGCGAAGCGCGCGCCATCACGCGGGCGAACACCACCTGGCGCAACTCGGTGAACAGGGTGACGCCGATGCGCGAAGCACCATAGGCCAGCAGCAGCGCTATTGGCAGCACCACCAGGCTGGGCTCGACGTTGAGCTGGTCGACGATCTGCTTGAGAGCGATGGGTACGTAGAGGTTGGCCAGCTTGGCCGCGACTATCAGGCCCAGGGCCAGTGCGATGCGGCCCACGTACGGCCGCAGGTACGGCAACAGGGTGGCGATCACCGCGGCATCGCCACGGGAGCCAGCCTTGCGCGCGATAGGCGCTGAGCCGTCGTTCTTGCTGTTGATCGCGTCCTGCGGCGTGGGGTTGTTGTCCAGGGCTGCCATCGCCCACCTGCCTTCTGTTACGGAGATGTGGCGACCTTACTCCAGCGACGGGCGCATCGCGACGTCTCCCGGCTGATACGGCTTATTGGTGCGGCTGATACCGGGGCGCTTCCGGGAAATCACGGTCACGCCATCGGCGGCAGGCGGCGCTTGACCGGGGTCTTCTTGACGATGGCGGTGTTGGTTTCGGCGTAGACGTTTATGCGGTCCAGCAGGGTGTCGAGCTGTTCCATCGAGCGCACGCACAGGCGGGCGATGAAGCAGTCGTCGCCGGTCACCTTGTCGCATTCGGTGAACTCCGGAATGTCCTGGATCTTGCGTTCCACCACCTGCAACTGGCCGGGCAGGGGGCGGATGCGGACGATGGCCTGGAACTGGTAGCCGAACGCCTTCGGGTCCACGTCCACCGTGTAGCCGGTGAGCACGCCGCGTTCCTCCAGCTTGCGCAGCCGTTCCGCCACGCTGGGGGAGGAGAGGCCGCTGATCTGCGCCAGCGCCTTGAGGGAGCGGCGAGAGTCTTCCATCAGTGCGGAAAGCAACAACTGGTCGATATCGTCGGTCATGGATGCCTCGTTAGGTAAACGGACGAAAGTGCCTTGATAGTAAAGGTAGATGGTTAATAAGGCCTTCGCTTTCGCATGGAGTCGCCCCGATGTGGCTCGGCATACTGTGCCCCATGCAGAGGAGCCCAATCATGGACAAATCAATTCATCGCGGTTCGTTGGAAATGGTCGCCGCCATGCTCATTTCCGGCACCATTGGCTGGTTGGTGATGCTGTCGGGACAGTCGGTGCTGGATGTGGTGTTCTGGCGCTGCCTGTTTGGCGCAGCGACCCTGCTGGTCATCTGCGCTTTCATGGGCTTCCTGCGCCCCGGCATCCTGACCCGCACCACCTTCCTTCTGGCGGTGCTCAGCGGCGTGGCCATCGTCGGCAACTGGGTACTGCTGTTCGCCTCCTATTCGCGTGCGTCCATCTCCATCGGCACGGCGATCTACAACGTCCAGCCGTTCATGCTGGTGGGTCTGGCGGCGCTGTTCCTTGGCGAGAAGATCACCGCGCAGAAGCTGGCATGGCTGGTGGTGTCCTTCGCGGGGATGTTGGCCATTGTCAGCGCCCACGGCGGGCAGGGCGAGAGCGGCGGCGACTACCTGGCGGGCATCGCCCTGGCGCTGGGAGCGGCGCTGCTTTATGCGATTGCAGCGCTGATCATCAAGCGGCTGAGCGGGGTGCCTCCGCACCTGATCGCGTTGGTCCAGGTCACCACCGGCGTGCTGTTGCTGGCGCCCATGGCCAACCTGTCGAGCCTGCCCCAGGGCAGCGACACCTGGTTGATCCTGCTGACCCTCGGGGTGATCCACACCGGCGTGATGTACGTGCTGCTCTATGGCGCGATCCAGAAACTGCCGACTGCCATGACTGGCGCGCTGTCGTTCATCTACCCGATCGCGGCGATCTTCGTCGACTGGTTCGCCTTCGGCCGACACCTCGAACTGCTGCAGTGGGTGGGCGTGGCTGCCATTCTCGTCGCGGCGCTGGGCATGCAGCAGGGCTGGGGCTTCAACCTGCGCCGGGCGGCACAGGCCCAATCGTAGGTTGGCGCCAAGCGAAGCGCGGCCCAACGATGGGTCCGATTCCCGCATCGTTGGGCTTCGCTGCGCTCAATGCAGTTCTTTCGAAACCTGGCCGAACTGGCGATCCGCCGTGCTCAGGCGCTCCAGTTCGCGGCGCACCATGTTGGCGAACGCCGAAGGCTTGAGGTGGTAGAGCTCGGTGGCAACCCAGGCCAGCCAGCGCGGGCCCATGGCCTCGCGCTGCGCCAGCAGGCGCAACGCTTCGGCCAGGGCCTGCTCGGCATGTTCCTGGTGGAACTGCCGGCGGCTCTGGGGATCAGTCGACTTGCAGGCCGACATAGACGTTCTGTACGTCGTCGTGGTTGTCCAGGGCTTCGAGGAAGGCTTCCACTTCCTCCAGCTCGGCGCCGGACAGGCTGACCGGGTTCTTCGCCTTGTAGCCCAGGTTGGCCGACTGCACGGTGAAGCCGAATTCCGGCAGGGCCTTGCACACGGCGTCCAGGTCGGTCGGGTCGGTGTAGAACAGGGTGGCGCCGTCTTCGGCGGCTTCGAAGTCCTGGGCGCCGGCTTCGATGGCGGCCAGTTCAACGTCCGCGTCGGCGCTGGCCGGCTCGGCCTCGATCATGCCCAGGTGGTCGAAGTCCCAGGACACGGAGCCGGAGGTGCCGAGCTGGCCCTTGCGGAACAGCACGCGCACTTCGGCAACGGTGCGGTTCACGTTGTCGGTCAGGCACTCGACGATCACCGGCACGCGGTGCGGTGCGAAGCCTTCATAGAGGGTGCGGTCGTAGTTGACCACTTCGCCGGAAAGGCCAGCGCCTTTCTTGATGGCGCGCTCCAGGGTGTCCTTCGGCATGGAGGCCTTCTTGGCCTGGTGCACGGCGAGGCGCAGCTTGGGGTTCATGTCCGGATCGGCGCCGTTACGTGCGGCGATCATGATCTCTTTCACCAGCTTGCCGAAGATCTTCCCTCGGGCGTTGGCGGCGGCTTCTTTAGGTTTGGCTTTCCACTGGGCGCCCATGTCGGCTCTCTCGCAGGTTCGGATTGGAGACGGGCGACGATTCTACTGGGGCGGCGGGGGAGGCTGCCAGTTGGCTCGTCGGGTTGGCGCGCGCCGGATGCGGGGCGCTTATCTGTGGGAGCGATTTCAATCGCGAATGAATTCGCTCCCACAAGGCCTAGCGATGCCGCTGATACCGGCCGATCAGTACCGCCTGGGCGAGGACGTGGCCGTCCATCGAGTGGATCAGCATCGCCTTGGTGGGACGGCGCATGTCGGGCAGCGTCTTGTCCAGGGCGAACAGCTTGTGGAAGTAGCGGTGATTGCCGATAGGTGGGCAGGGGCCGCCGTATCCCGTGCGTTGCCAGTCATTCAACCCTTGCAGGGTGCCCGGTGGCAGGGCGTTGTCCTGCACGCCTTCAGGCAGGATGCCGGCGGTGGGCGGCAGGTTGTAGAGCACCCAGTGGGTCCAGGTCATCTTTGGTGCGTCGGGGTCCGGAGCGTCCGGGTCGTCGACGATCAGCACCAGGCTGCGGGTGCCTGCTGGCGGTTCGGTCCAGATCAGCGGGGGCGAGAGGTCGCGGCCGTCGCAGGTGTGCAGGGCGGGAATCGTCTCGTTGTGGGTGAATGCGGTGGAGCCAAGTCGGAAGGTCATGGCCGTATCTCCCAGGTTGCCAGGTGGATTCAGCAGCTGACCGCAACGGCAACGGCCATTCCGCCGCCATTGCTACCTCAAAGCATAGTGAATCGCGTCTGGCGGACGGATGGGGCGGATGGGGCGAGAGGGTCTGCCTAGACTGTTCAGGCACGGCTTCCGTGCTCGCGAGGGCTCCGGCCCATCCACCTGAAGGTTCGACACGGCCATGCTGCAGGCGGTTCTTCTCGACATCAGCGGCGTCTTGCATGTGGACGACCAGCCCCTGCCGGGCGCGCTGCAAGCGGTGCGCCTGCTGCAGGCGCGGGGCGTGCCATTGCGCCTGATCACCAATACCTCGCGCCAGGGCCGGGCGGCGCTCCATCGGCAATTGACGGCGATGGGCTTTGCCGTGGACCCCGAGCAGATCTTCACCGCGCCGCGAGCCGTGCTGCGGCATGTACGGGCCCAGGGCCTGAGGCCGTATTGCCTGATCCATCCGGGGCTGGAGGAGGAGTTCGCCGACCTGCTGGACCTGCCCGATCCCAACGCGGTGGTTCTTGGCGATGCGGAGCTGCGCTTCGACTATGCCCACCTCAATCGCGCCTTCCAGTTGCTGGTCGAAGGTGCGCCGCTGATCTGCATGGGTGACAACCGCTACTTCCGCAGTCAGGGCGCCCTGCACCTGGACGCCGGCCCCTTCGTGCGGGCGCTGGAGTACGCGGCGGGAACGTCGGCGCTGGTGCTGGGCAAGCCTTCCGCCGCCTTCTTCGCCAGTGCGCTGGATGAATTGGGCACCAGCGCGGCTTCCACATTGATGATCGGCGACGATGTGATCGCCGATGTACTGGGTGCCCAACAGGCCGGGCTGCCCGCCTGCCTGGTGCGCACGGGCAAGTACCGCGCGGGCGACGAGGCACAGGCGCCGTCTGCCTGGGTAGCGGCGGATCTGGCGGAAGCGGTAAAACACTACTGCTGAGCCGGGCGCCGCATGGCGAATCCGCGCAAGGCCCGCTGTAATGGTGATGTGACGCTGGATTGCCATTATGGATAGACTGCAATTCCCCATGAACGATCATCGCCAGGTGTCGTCCGAAGTCCTGGCACGGCCGGAGTCCGCATGCAGCCGCTGTACTCTCTCAAGGCGTCAGAGAGCGCCAACGATGAGCGATTCGATGGTCTGACCCGCCTGGCCCGGAGCCATTTCGGGGTCATGGCCGCATTGCTGACGACAGGCGTCGGGGAAAGCCAGCAGGTTCTGACTTGCGATGGCCTGGCTCTGGGCAACGCCTCCGGGCTCTATCCCCTGGACCTCGCCTGGCGCCGCACCGACACGGTGCTCGTGGTGCCCGATGCCCATTGCGATGAACGCTTCCGCGATCACCACCTAGTGGTGGCGTTGCCCCACGTGCGCTTTCTCGCGGCTTGTTCGCTACAGGCTCCAGACGGGGCGATACTCGGCACGATATGCCTCCTGCACGACCAGCCTCGCGAGCTGGACCCGACCCAGCAGCAGGTGCTTCGCGAGCTGGCCGGGATTGCCGCCGGCCTGCTGGCGCGGGAGCAGGCGGACGCTCGTCTGGAGCGGGAACTGGATGCGCTACGCGTGAGTGAAAGGCGCATGGCCCTGGCCATCGCCGGAAGCGGCACCGGAATCTGGGACCGCAACGCTGCCACGGGCGAAATCCACTACTCCAACGGCTGGAAAGCACTGCTGGGCTACGCCGAGCACGAAGTGGGCAACCGCATCGAGGAAAGCTACACGCGCGTCCATCCGGCGGACCTGGAATACGTCAAGGCGACCATCCAGGCCCACTTCGAGCAACGAACCGAGTCATACGAGGTTGAGCATCGCCTGCGCTGCAAGGACGGCAGTTACAAGTGGGTGTGCAGCCGGGGCAAGGTGGTCGAGCGTGATGCGGCGGGCAAGCCATTGCGCATGATCGGAACGACCACTGACATCACCGCCATGCGCTTGATGTCGGAGCAGGTGCAGCAGACCGCCGCGCTGATGACCGACCTGACCAATGAGATTCCAGGGATGGCCTTCCAGTATCGGCGCCTGCCGGATGGCAGATCCTGTTTCTCCTACGTCAGTGCTGGGGTTCGGGACATCTACGGCTTGACCCCGGATCAACTGGCGGCCAACGAAGACGCATTGCTGGAGATCATCCACCCCGACGACCTGTGCCGATACCGCGCGTCCTTCGATGACTCGGCGCGCACGCTGGCGCCCTGGCACCTGGAATACCGGGTGCGATTGCCGGGGCAAGGCGACTCCTGGCGGCAGGGCGATGCACGCCCCAGGCGGCTGGATGACGGCAGCGTGGTCTGGCACGGCTTCATCACTGATGTGACCGAGCGCAAGCAGATCGAAGCCGAACTGCAGGTGTTCGCCACCACGGACTCCCTGACCCTGCTGTCCAACCGTCGGCACTTCATGCAGCAGCTCGATGCCGAGTTGGCTCGGGTGCAGCGTACGGCAGGCCACTGCGCGACGATCCTGATGTTCGACCTGGACCACTTCAAGGCGATCAACGACCGCTGGGGACATTCCGTGGGCGACCAGGCGCTGCGGCATTTCGCGGCGATTCTCTGCTCGCAGCTGCGCAAGACCGACGCAGCGGGGAGGATGGGGGGCGAAGAGTTCGCGGTGGTGCTGAGCGATGCGAGCATTGACCAGGCCGTGACGTTTGCCCGACGCATCCAGAGCGAACTCGCCAAGGCACCCGTGCTGCACGCCGAGGCCCGAATCTCCCTGGCCGTCAGCGTCGGCATCGCCGCCATCAATGCCACGGATGTGAACACCGAAACCACGTTGTCGCGTAGCGACATGGCGCTGTACCGCGCCAAGCGGGGCGGCCGCAATAGAATCGAGTGCCATTGACGCGAGCTGATCGGGCTGGATGGTTCGAGCCCGTTTCCCTTCTGAAAAGCGGTCGCCGTTTCTGGATTGAATGCACCTCGACGTAGTCATGGGTCGCCGGCCAGGTCTGTGACGATTCGATTACTCGGGCTAGCAGGATGAAGCTGATCCGGTAGGGTGCGCCGTGCGCACCAACGGTTTGAAGTGGTGCCGAAGCCGATCCCGAGATCGGTGCGCACAGCGCACCCTACGGCCCAGATCAGGCAAATGGGGGCGGCCTTGTGCACGGGGGAGGATTCGCCCGCTGTTTCCGCAGCGAGTTGCTGCCGGAGTGGGGAACCCGAGCGCCGTACCGGGTAACAAAGCCTTATCCAGGGCGCAGTAGGGTGAAGAACCGACCCGCGCGCCGCCAATTGCCACGGAGAGTGCACAGGATGGGGCGGAATCGCGCATCATTGGGCGCAGTCAGTTCGAGGGAGGTTTCCATGGAGGTCATGTCATCCGTTCTGCGTCTTGCCGCGCTGTCGCTGGGAGTGGCACTCGCCAGCACCGCGGTCGCCAGTGAAGAGACGCAGTTGGTGGAGTCCATCAATGCCTATCGCAGCCAGGCGCAGCCCTGCGCCGGCCAGGCCTCGATGGAGCTGCCTCCGCTCAAGCCCGATCCGCGTCTGATCCTGCCGGCCGGCAGCATCGGCGACCTGCAACAGGCGCTGACGCGCACGGCCTATCCGCTGGTCAACGTGCAGGCGGTCAACCTTTCCGGTCCGCGCGATGCGCAGGCGGCGATGAAGGCCTTGCAGGAAAGCTTCTGCCAGGTGGTGCTGGACCCGCAGTTCGTCGATGTCGGCGTCAGCCGCGAGGGCCAGGACTGGCGCATCGTGCTGGCGCGGCCGCTGCTGGCTGGTGGCCTGGGCGACTGGCAGGTGGAAGGGCAGAAACTGCTGGAACAGATCAACACCGCTCGGGGCCAGGCTCGCCAGTGCGGCTCCCAGTCCTTCTCGGCCGCAGGGCCACTGACCTGGAACGCCACCCTTGCCGGTGCCGCCCAGGAACACACCCGCGCCATGGCCAACCAGAACTTCTTCGACCACAAGGACCGCGACGGCCGCACCCCCGGCGACCGCGCCGAACTGGCCGGCTACACCGCCCAGCTGATCGGCGAGAACATCGCCGCCGGCCTGGATAGCTCCAGCAAGGTAGTGGAAGGCTGGCTGGCCAGCCCCGGCCACTGCGCCAACCTGATGAACCCGCAATTCCGCGAACTGGGCGCCGCCTACGCGGTGGACCCGAAAAGCGATGCGGGCATCTACTGGACGGCGATGTTCGGGGCGCAGTGAGCGCGGCGAGGCGATCAGTTAAGGCCGTTCTTGACTCGTTCGCCGAGAATGTAGGCCTTGTCCCGGTCGGGGGCGACCACGACCGGTAGCAGCGAGTAGCTGCCTTGCGGATAGTTGCCGCCACCACCGGCGCCATACTGGATAACCAGCGTCACCTGATAGCGGCCGTTTACTCCTTCCTCTCTCAGCTCCGAGCCATCGGGCGCTTGGGCTATCCAGGCGGTGATGGGGATTTCCGGGTCGCCGTGGGGCTGGAAGGCACTCGCCATCTCACCGTCATGGATCCGAACAACAGGCTCTCCGTCGCCTTCGTATTCGTAGGTGCCCTTGATCGGCGCCGGAAGGCTGGGACTCACGCTGTAATCCACACCATTGACCGTTTTGGTGAGCAGGCCGTTGGCTGCCGGGGCTGGGGCTTCCGTGCTCTCAGGCGCGGGTTGGCTGGCGGCGTTCTCTTGCTCGATCTGCGCCAGTATCTCGGCCGCCTGAGCGTTCACTTCCTCCTCGATTCCCATCTCCTGAATCATCGCCTGGTGCTGGGCCATCAAGGCGGCCACCTGGGCGTCTTGTGCAGCGCTATCCGCACTGGCTGTCGGCAGGCTGGACTCGGTTTCGACTGATTCAGGCGGAGCGGGCTCGGAGGTGGTTGGCACATCGGTCGAGATCGAGTGGATCGGCTCCATGGCGGGAACCGATTGCTCGCTGCGGGTCAGCGTCGGAGCAGCCTGCTCTGCGGCTGGTTGCTGCTCTGCCGGCACCGGCGGGGTGGACTGGGCAATCGCCGGCTTGGGCGCGTTCTCTTCCGGATAAGGCGTGGAGAACAGGACTTTCGTCACCTTGCCGTCAGCGTCCGCTTCGACGATCTCATGTACATAAGCGCCATCGGCGGACTGGCGGATACGGTAGGGCGCGACGCCGAGGAACAGCACGGAACCATCGGCTTCGAGGGTGCCCAGCCATTCGACTCCATACAGGTTGCTGATCAACTGGCCCGGCCTGGCGCCGGGGCGAATGGTTCGGCTGAACAGCACATCGCCAGCGGGGCTTCGCGCCGTTTCACGAATTTCCTGGCCGGGCTTGCTCCAGGAAAGTTCGTAGCCGGGTATGTCCTGCTGTTGGGGCGTGAAGCGATGACCCACGAGAGAGGCGTACGCGCCCCACACCGCTGGGTCTGCGTTGACGCGGATGCTGAAGTCCGCTGGCGGTATCGCTTGCATGAAGCCGGACTGGGGCGGCACGGGCGCACACGCGGTCAACAGGCAGACCGCGAACCAGAGGGCAAGGCGGGATGCCGCACGGGCGCGGAGTACGGCCAATGGCGATGTCGTGATTTTCATTGTTGTTATTCGCTCCTGTCCCTTATCGGTCGTGCTCCACGGCAACCCGGTGTTTTTACCGGAAGCCTAGACGGATGGACAGCAGGCGCGCGGCCGATCGGACCCACAGTGCGGGGCGCGGCTGGCGCCCCTTCTCGGGCATTCGCCGAATTTTCAGTCCTGGTCGAGATGGGCTCCGAAGCCCCTCTGACCTTCGGCGAGCTCTGCGCGAAGGGTGAGGGCAGGAATCTCGTAGTCGCCTGCGTTCTGCTTGCGGTAGGGGATGGGGGCCGTCTGCCAGAGGTTATCCAGGCGCTGGCCCAGTTCTTCACGTACGGCCGCGAAGCGCGCTTCGTCCATGCGGCTGGTCCGGTAGACCAGGAACGGCGGCAGCACGTCGAAGCCGGGGTAGTGCAGTACTCCGTGCTGGATGGGGAACAGCAGGTCATCCATGGGGCCATTGATGCCGCGAGGGCTGTAGTGGGAATCCCAGCCACCCGTGGTGACGATCAGCATGGCGCGCTTGCCGGCCAGGTTGCCCTCGCCGTAGCGGTTGCCCCAGCGGCTGTCGGAGTGCTCGCCCACGCCGTAGGCGAAGCCATAGGCGTAGACCCGCTCGACCCAGCCCTTGAGGATCGCCGGCATGGTGAACCACCACATCGGGAACTGCAGGATCAGCGCATCGGCCCAGCGCAGCTTGTCCTGCTCGCGGGCGATATCGTCACTCTGCCGGCCATTGGCGAAGGCCTGCTTCGAATCCCCGGACGGGGAGAACGGGGCGGTGGGCTGGTAGTCGAGGTGGTCATCGGCATCCAGCGTGGCCTTCCAGCCCATGGCATAGAGATCGCTGACTTGCACCTGGTGGCCGGCGGCTTCGAGGCGTTGTACGGCGAAATCCTTGAGGGCGCCGTTGAGGGAGCGGGGTTCGGGGTGGGCGAAGACGATCAGGACATTCATGGGGAAAACCTCCAGTGCGGGATGGGCGCAGGATGGTGATTCACCAGGTATATTGGAAATGAATATCCAGTATTCCAGGTATTTCAATGAATAATCTCAGGCGTCTGGACCTCAACCTGCTGGTGACCCTGGACGTGCTGCTGGCTGAGCACAACGTCACCCGCGCGGCGGAGCGGCTGAACTTCTCCCAGCCCTCGGTGAGCGTGCACCTGGCCAAGCTCAGGGAGATATTCGACGACCCGCTGCTGTTGCCGGGGCCGCGCGGCATGCGTCCCACCGCCCGTGCCGAGGAACTGCGTGAGCCCCTGCGCCAGGCATTGGAGGCCCTTGAGTTGGCAGTGGCGCCGGCCAGCGCCTTCGATCCCGCCCAGGCGCAACAGACCTGGCGTGTCGCCGCGACCGACTACGGGGAGTCGTCCATCCTGCTGCCGGCCATGGCGGGGCTGCGGGCACGGGCACCGGGGACCCGAGTGGCGGTGGTGGAAATGGTGCCGGCACGAATCGCCCGGCAGGCGGAACAGGGTGAAATCGACCTGGCTTTCCACACCGTCGAAGGCTCGCCGCCCAACCTGCGGCGCCGCACCCTGTTCGCCGAGCGCTATGTGCTCGCCGGCCGCGCTGGCCATCCGGCTTTGAAACGACGACCGACCCTAAAGCAGTTCTGCGCGCTGGAGCAGGTGATCGTCTCTCCCGATGGCGGTGGCTTCTTTGGCATCACCGACGAGATGTTGGCCGAGCGGGGTCTGGAGCGGCGGGTGGTGCTGTCGGTGCCGCATTTCCTCTTCCTGCGCTCGGTGCTGGAGACCACCGACCTGGTAGCCATGCTGCCTGAGCGGCTGGTGCGCGGCAGCCACGCGCTGCAAGTGGTCGAGTCTCCCGTGGAGGTGCCGGGCTACGAGATGGCCATGCTCTGGCACGAACGCTCCCACCGCGACCCGGCGCATCAGTGGCTGCGGGAGCAGATCGTTCAGGCGGTGTGAGACTTGTAGGAGCGAGCTTGCTCGCGAACCTTCTGAGCCGATCTTTCGCGAGCAAGCTCGCTCCTACACAAATCCTCGAAGGCAGAAACGACAACGGGAGCCCTAAGGCTCCCGTCGAGGTGAATCATCAGTGCGGCTGGTTCAGAGTCAGGCGCATGTGACGGTTCACATCCTTGTACAGCAGGTAGCGGAAGCGACCAGGGCCACCGGAGTAGCAGGCCTGCGGGCAGAAGGCGCGCAGCCACATGAAGTCGCCGGCTTCCACTTCGACCCAATCCTGGTTCAGGCGGTACACCGCCTTGCCTTCCAGAACGTACAGGCCGTGTTCCATCACGTGGGTTTCAGCGAAGGGAATCACGCCGCCCGGCTCGAAGTTCACGATGTTCACGTGCATGTCGTGGCGCATGTCGCTCATGTCCACGAAGCGGGTGGTGCTCCAGCGGCCTTCGGTATCCGGCATCACCTTCGGCTCGATGTCCTGCTCGTTGGTGACGAAGGCTTCCGGCAGCGGTACGCCGTCGACTTTCTGGTAGTGCTTGCGAATCCAGTGGAAGCGGGTGTGCTGACCGGTGGTGTTGCGCACCTTGTAGTCGGCACCCGGCGGGATGAAGGCGTAGCCACCCGGCAGCATGGTGTGGACCTGGCCCTGCAGGGTCAGGGTCAGTTCACCTTCCACGATGAACAGCACGGCTTCGGCGTTTACGTCCTGCTCCGGCTTGTCGCTGCCGCCGTTGGGGGCGAGTTCAACGATGTACTGGGAGAAGGTTTCAGCGAAACCGGACAGCGGGCGGGCGATGACCCACATGCGCATGTTGTCCCAGAAGGGCAGGTGGCTGGTGACGATGTCACGCATCACGCCCTTCGGGATCACGGCATAGGCTTCGGTGAACATCGCGCGGTCGGTGAGCAGCTCGGTCTGTGCCGGGTGCCCGCCGTGCGGCGCGTAATAGGTGGATTTGGCCATGGGGTATTTCCTCATTGTTGTCTTGCTGCCTGGCGCGCGGCGCCGGGTCGAACAATTCGTGCAGATCGGTGCGCCACCGGGGGCGCTGGCCGTCGCTGGGAACCACCATATCCAGCGATGAGTTCATGCACAAATTAAATGTTGGAATCCGCCGTATTCGGTTTTCAAATGCGAGATTGGCACCGCTCAGGCCCGTGTGTCCTGGGCCAGAACCCGTGAAAGCACGCGAGCGAGTTCCTTCACCATTGGGTCTGCTGCGGGGCGGTGCAGCAGCGCCACCTCGAACACATCCACTGACGGCAAGCCGGTGTTCTTCGGCACCACGGCGTGGCCCGCCGTCACCGCGCGCAGTGGCAGCAGGCCGATGCCCATGCCGTCGGCAATGGCCGACTGGATGCCGGAGAGGCTCGAACTGGTGAAGCTGATGTGCCACCGCCGGCCCACGGCTTCCAGGGCGGCGATCATCTCGTCGCGGTACACCCCGCGCGGCGGGAAGGTAACGATGGGCAGCGGGTCGAGGTCGATGCAAGGGTTCTTCGCGCTATCCACCCAGCGCGTCTTCTCCGGCCAGCAGGCCACCGCCTCGCGGCTGTTCTGGCGTTGCTTGAGCAGTACCAGGTCCAGCTCGCCACGGTCGTAGCTGGCGGAAAGGTCGCGGCTGAGGCCGCTGGTGACCTCCAGCTTCACCTGCGGGTAGCGCCGGTTGAAGGCGGCCAGCTGCTCGGTGGTGCGTCCGCTGGCGAAGTCATCCGGCACGCCGATACGCACCGTCAGCGCCACCGTGGCGCCGGACAGCGCCTCGACCATCTCGTCGTTCAGCGCCAGCAATCGCCGCGCATAGCCCAGCAGCGTCTCGCCGGCATCGGTGGGCAGCACGTCGCGGTTGCCGCGCTCCAGCAGGCGATGCCCGGCCATCTCTTCCAGGCGGCGGATCTTCTGGCTGATGGTGGATTGGGTCGAATGCAGGCGCGTCGCGGCGGTGGTGAAGCTGCCGCAGTCGGCCACCGTGACGATGGCCCGGAGCAGGTCGAGGTCGAACAGGCGTGTATTCGATTTGTCACTTTCGCTCATGGCGGTATCGATTTTATGAATGTCGATTCCGCTTTTATCAGCTCGCTTGAAGCCCGGCAATGTATTGGCCGACGGTAATGCAAAGGGCCTGGACGCAGTTGTGCGTGGAGGCCCTTCTGCAAGCTGAGGCTCAGCGGTTTTCCAGGCGGCTCAGCGAATGGCCGGCGACGAATATGGAAGCGGCGAGCAGCCCCAGGTCCTTGAGGATGAACTGGCCCGGCGCAACGCTGATGCCGGGGAAACCCACGCTGGGCTCGATCACGCCGGGGGTCGAGAACATGAAGCTCAGCGTGGTGAAGAACAGCCCGGCGGAGAGGGCGCCACCCACCAGCGAAAGCTTCGGCGACAGCAATCGCCCCGCAATCAGGAGGCCGATGGACACCTCGAGGAAACCGAGCAGGGTGGAGAAAGTCCGCACGCTGAAGAGGTCGTACAGCCAGCCCAGCAGCGGACTGTTACTCACGAGGGGTACCAGCCCCTCTGCTTCGTACTGCGTGAACTTCATGCCGCCGAACCAGAAGTAGATGACGGCGAGGGCGAAGTAGATGCCATAGGTTCCGATTGCGGTGGTGAAAGCCCCGAGGGACAGGTTGTTCGACTGAGCGGTGTTGGCATTGCTGGTGATGTTCAAAGTATTCATTTGTCGTGCTTCTCGTAACTTGGCTAGGGGCGTCCCGACGCAACTGGCTAAGCGGCCGGGGGACGATGGATCAACGTGCAACCTGCGTGAAAACAACCGAGTCGTTGTTCCGTGCCCCTCAGGCCAGGGGGCGTCAGTTACCGACCACATTCGAGCCGTTGATGGGTTATCTCCCGCTGACCCCACGCGGTATGCGTTGGGCGTGGAGATAGTGTTGCCTCGCGCGCCTAGCTTTTGGGTTCAGAAAGTACGAGTTTTGATGCAGATCGTCTAAATGCAGCGGCGGGATGTGCTGGGCCATCCGCCGGAATGAAAAGAGTCAGGCGGGCCCGGGACATCGTGGTTTTGGAGGGGATGTTTCGAGGCAGCGGGCTACGCACAGCCCGCTGCGTGACTTCTATTGCGTCCTTCAGGGACGGCCATCGGCCGACGGTGATCAGAGATCGGTGCTCTGACTCCAGGGATCGCTGCTTTTCGCGCGCCGGTCGACTTGGCGGCGGTCCTGCTCGAAGCGGATCGACTGACGACGATCAGTACCCTTGCGCCGATCACCCCCTCCACGGGTATCGATTTTGAACACCGCTTTACCTCGGGAAGAAGGCGCTGCTGCAGTTGGCGCAATGGGCTCAAGGTTGAGTTCGTCGGGGTTCAGTTTGTCGTCAGTGTTCATCGCTGTGCTCCGGTGGATCGACTTCTGAACAGAGGGTAGATCGGGGTTTTTCCCCGTACTTGGGGGATGGAACGAGCGGGCGAATTGGACGGCCGATGGGTTCCATCAGCGTGTTCGGAACAACTCAGTTGAGTCGCAGCTTGAGCAATTGTGGAACCTTGGCCAGCAGGTACAGACCGAATCCGCCCAGCAGGAAGAGCCAGAGGCAGGTGGCGTACAGCACCAGTACGTGTCTGCTGGAGAGCTGATAAAGCGCGCGTGCTCCGCGGCCGTGTGTGATGGATGGAAAGCCTTCGGACCATACGAAGGTCGCCAGGCCGAACATCGAAACAGCGAGTGCGCCTCCAAAGATCAGGCAGCCATACCACTCGAAAATGGCGACATCCTCGATATCGTCGCTGGATATCGCATGGCTGATAACTGCAATGACCGTAAACAACAGGGCAAGGTTGAAACCCACCGCAGTTGCTCCATCCTGCTTCGTGGCAAGTCCCGAACCTGACGGCGTGAGGTGGACCAGGAGATCAATGCCGTCCAATCCGGGAAGCAGGCCAAGGGCAAAGCCCAGTGTTGTGGCGGCGAATACGTAGATGTGCAGTTTGCTGGCGATCATCCTGGTCCTCCGCTGTTGCTGCTACTGCGTGGATTGGAGCGGTAGCTCATTTCCAGCTTCGCACGATGGCTTTTACATGGCGGGAAGGGATTTGCGCCTGCACCTTTCCGGGCAACCGCAGTACCAAGGTGTCACCTAGCGACCAAACAACCCGGACATCTCTCAGTGAGCACGACTGATCCAGAGCTAGCGCATCAGGAGCAGGCTTTTCGCAGTAGCTACTGTCCAAGGCGATTTCGCTCGCGTCGTAACTGCCAAGCCCCAATCCTCCAATGACTCGTTCCGGCATGGTGGTTAGCGCTCCGCTATAGAAGGTGATCGCTAAAGCCAATGGAATCGAAAAGCAGAGCAGATAGTTGATGCCACCAAATGCCGCCATGCTATAGCAGCCAATAACGACGCTGAGAATGAATGGAATGAGGACGAATCCAACTGTTTGCAGCTTGCCGGTGAGCAGGCCACCAAACACTGAGTCGGATTGGGGAAGGGCACTGAAGGCAACCAGATAGACGATGAGAAGTGCGATGTAGGTTGAGTACAGGTAGTGGAGAAAACTCCATTTCGGCAGCTTGAATTTCTCCTGTACCGCAATGCCGAAAGCCATGGCTATCAAAGCTGGAACGATCAGGTATGCGATACGCAATGATGAGCCAAAGGTCAGGAAAATGCTGGAGGCTGCCAGTGAGTTGGTGGCGTGGGGAAGCAGAAAACACAGTGCGACCAGCCAGTAGGCATTGCGCTCTTTCTCGTCCTCGGTGGCCCCTACCCGGCGTAAATAGCCCTTGATCGACTTGTGGTTCACAAAGAACTGAACGGTGAGTACGCCGGGGGCTGCGATACCGGCGGCCAACAACCCCACAACGCAGAATCCGATCAGTGCGGCCGACAGCAGCAGCGAGGAGAACTGGAACAGGTCGAAACTGGGGTAGAAATGATTGGCGAAGAAGTAGGCAAGGAAGATGGAAAAGCCTACGAAGGGGGGAAGCCATTTGATCAATTGCGGGAAATAGCGGGTTGCGTACTCGCTGGTTCTAGCGACGTAGCGGTCAAAAATATCCTGCTCCTGCTCCTGCTCCTGCTCCTGCTCCTGCTCCTGCTCCTGCTCCTGCTCCTGCGGTAGATCTACGCGCGCATCCATGTGCCGCTCCCTTGGCTCTGGTTATGGCGCGAATGGTAAAAGGCCATCATTCGGTCCGCTAGCCTGATTTGTGAACATCGGTATTCCGTTCGCAGGAAGAGGTGGAACGGGTTCCAACGCGTCCCTAAATCGGCGCCTGGCGGGGTACTGGCCCATGGCTAGACTCATCAGGCACACGCCTCGTCGTCCGGGAAGTCTGGCGTGCATTCGTCACTGTGGCCGGGCCCTTAATGGGGAGGAGGCGGGTGTGGACAAGCATCCATTGGCGGGCATCTCGCGGCGCCATTTCCTGGGCGGAAGCATGGTGCTTCTGGGCGGTGGACTGCTGGCAAGGTCGGCGTTCGCGCAGCAGGGTTGCCCCATTACCCAGGGCGACATCCTCGGTCCCTACTACCGCTTCGGCGCACCCTTCCAGTCACGGTTGGCCGGGCCCGAAGAACCGGGTGAGCGTCTGGTGGTGACCGGCACCGTGTTCAGCGCGGACTGCCGCACGCCGGTACCGAACGCATTGGTGGAGGTCTGGCAGGCCAACGGCGCCGGCCTCTACGACACCGAAACGCCCGGCAACTACACCGACAAGGGCAACTTCCGCCTGCGCGGCATGCTCTACACCGATGCCCAGGGCAAGTACCGCATCGAGACCGTGATGCCGGGCCGCTATCCCGTGCCACCGAACCTGCCGGGGCTGGAGAAGTACGGCGGGATCATGCGCCCCGCGCACATCCACTTCCGGGTCATGGAGGCGCTTCATGTGCCCGTGACCCTGCAGCTCTACTTCAAGGGCGACCCCTTCATCGCCGGCGACCCCTGGGCCCACGAGCGGACCACCAACACCATCGAGCTGGAGCAGGACGGCGAATTGCGCAGAGGCGTGTTCGACATCGTGCTGGCGCGGGGCTTTGCGTGACCTCGCCTAGCGGATGTGGCCTCCGAGGGTAGCTCGTAGGATGGCGTGGAGCGAAGCGATACCCAGCAATGGAACGCTATGGATTTCGTTCCTCGTGGTGCGCCCGATCCATCCCACTGGCTCGCCCATCACCGCTGCAACGCGCTTCGATCTGGAACCGCGCCTTGCCCCGCGCGGACGGCGTTGGCTCTGAAGGATCGATGGGTTTCCGGCTGAGTTTGTCGAGGTTCGGCTTGTCGTTCGTGTTCATCGCTTCTCACTCCGGTGGGGCGCCAACAACCAGAGGGTAGATCGGCGATTGCTCCCTCACCTGAGGGATGGCATGAGCGGGCGAAAGGGCCTGCTGATGGGCATTTGCGCGTTCCTGCGATACCTCGTAACTCCGGCTGTAGTCTGGGTTTCGCCACACCCTTGAGTTGGCTGTTCGGGTGCTCGATTGCCGCCAGAAAGTTGCACTTGCGTAGTAATCCTTATTGCACCTATTGCGTTCTTTGGTAGCGGTTTTGCTTCGTGCGCTTGACGCGTGTGACCTGTCATTACAATTCTTGCCGCCGAAAACCCATCGGAAATAACAATAACTATCCAGCAATGCCCTCCTGTGGCTGCGGAACAAGGAGTTCTGTGATGCTTGGTTACTACGCGCAATACAGCAAGGAATACATCACCACCCTGATGATCGTGACCACGCTGTTTTTTGCCCTGCCCATATTCGTTGCCCCGCTAGCCTGGGCCAGAGCCATGCGCTGGACCATTCCGGAGCATCAGCACCTGGCTATTTATTTTGGCCGATGCCTTGGCGCCTTTATCCTCATCGTTGAAATAACCATGTTGCGCTCTGTCACGACTGGCACCAGTTATAGCTATGCCTTCGATATTCTTTTTCTGGTGTTCACGCTGATGTTTGTCGTGCATGTATATGGCGCAATCAAACGCATCCAGCCGATCACCGAAACATTGGAGATAGGCTTCTGGATGATCCTCTTCGTGCTCAATGTCTTGTTCTATCCGGCTGCCACTATCACACTTTGATCCGTGTGGCCTGCAAGTCGCTCTACAGATTCGTAGGATGGGTAGAGCGGAGCGAAACCCATCACCCTTGTCGCGGTGGGCATCGCTCCGCTTGCTGAGCACCGCTTCAGATCAGCCGATCACAAGCGGCGTGCGCTGGAGCAGGTCCGGGCAATCGCCCAGATACAGCCATGCCTTGCCTTGCCAGTACAGCACCTCGATATCCCGTGCCTGCCACTGGATTACCTCGCGGTGAGGGCCTCTGCCGTCGAAGCGTTCCTCTTCCCGTAGGCGAGGAATCACCTCGCGGGTGAGCCATTGGCGGATGCAGCGATTTTCCGGGTGGTAGTAGAGGATCAGCACGGCATAGACGCCGGACTCGCTGATCAGCAATTCCTGCTCGAAGTCGCCATGGCTGTTGCGCATCCAGACGCGCTGCAACTGGTCTTCATCCAGATTGCGCGACACCCGTTCGGGCAGCGGTGCGTGGTTGATCAGCCGAGCAAGGTCGCTGGCGGAAAACCAGGGCTCTTCATCCAGCAGCACCGCGCGCAACTGGCGCTTGTGGCGGATGAAGGTGGCGGGCATCAGGACTTCGGCGTGTGGGGGAGGGGCGGGGTGAAACTGGGGGAACTCGGGCATATCCATTACCTCTGCTAGGTCTCAATCAGCTTTCTTAAGGCTGTGGCGCCGGGAGTTAAGAAACCCCACCTAGAGGGCCGGACGTATTTCCCTTTCGGGTTTTGTATTAGTCCACTCCCGGCAGAACAGAGGTTTTGTGCGGGCGCGAGTATGCCGCAGGCACAAAAAAGCCGCTGAGCTTTCGGGAGCGGTCTGGCCGCTAGGTGAGTAAGCGTTTCTTAGGCGCCGGGGACAGAGGCTATGGGCGGAGCAGGGAAGCGGCAATGCAGTTGCAGCGTGGGATTTGGCTGATTGGGATGGAGGACTTCGAGATGGCTGATTAGGTTGGTGGATGAAAATATCCACCAACCTTGTTTTTTGTGCAAATTAACTTATGGGGTTCTTGCTGATTTAATTAGATTTGATATTTGTTCCATTCCGTCGAAGGTTGAGGGGATCTTGCTTTCGTCGCTTACAAGTCCTGAAAATATGATGTTTTCAAATTTTTCCAATGAGCCGGCGTTGTTTGATTTTATTTGCTTTGAGTACTCGCTGTAGCTTTGGATGAATGCGCAAAGCGTTTTTCTGAGCTCTATTTGTAGTAGTTGGGATTTTGTTGATTTGTAATTTAAAAGAAGGATTCTAAAGAAATAGATTAATATCAGGGTTGCTGATATTGATGGTATGGCTGTAAAAATAAATATGGTCTTTAGTATTTCTGGTTCGTTGCGGAGGAGGATGACGATTATTATTTCGATTGCGGGGGGTAAAAGTATAAGGAAGCCAAATAGTATTAGCCAGGCTGAGGTTTTTTCCCTTTCCTTGTTTTTTTCTTTGGAAAGATTGTCGAACCCGTTGTATAGTCCTACAAAATTAAATGCTGTTTCATATGTGTTTAGGGTTTCCTTTAGTCCGTTTATTTTTTCCTCTCTTTCTTGAAGTTCTCTTTTCCAGCGTGCTTCTGTTTCGCCCTCTTCTTTTTTTAGTTTTGCAATATGTTTAATTGTTTTTACGTGCTCATCGCTGAAGAGTTCTTTTAATATAGCGATTGGCATCTTGTTTCTTGCGAAATCAATTATTTCAAGTGCTGATTTTGATATTTCATCTCTGTGGTCAAAAATTGTTTTGTCCAAGGATTTGATTATCTCTGGCGAAAGATTGCCAGACATTTCCATTTCAATTGTGAATCGATAAAGAATGGCATAAATAATGTCTAGGGATTCTTTGCTGTTTTTGCTTGAAGGGGCGGAGAGGTATTCTATTAAAGTTTCTCCAATTTGCTCTATATTGCGTTGGCAGTTTTCATCCCACTCTGGAGTGGAGGCTTTCATAGCGCCGAAAATATAATTAATCTGGTTGGTTTGGCTTTTTTCTAGTTCTGTTGATGGGTTTTTTGTTGTGAGGTGTTCTAGGAATTCGTTAATAGCTCTTCGTGTTTCTGCTTTTGAAAAATAGTCTTTCATTCTCTTTGTTCTTTTTCCTTTGTTGGAAGAAAAAGCCCCGCACAAGGCGGGGCTTCGTCTTTCTTCGCTACCCCGAACTTCCATTTCAGGCAAAGCGTTTATGTTTTCCTAATGTCTTGACCCTTCCTGCACCAGCAAAAACTGAAACGTGCTAATCGGAAAACCCCGCGCTAGAGGAGTTGTGATCGCCAGGTTGAAATGAGATGTGCAACAAAAATCGAAATTTGCCCGAACTGTTCCACCAAATATTGAAACGACGGGGGGAAGTCGTTAGGAGCAAGAGGCTGTGTGGAGAACCAGCTAGAGCTAGGGAAACCCAGAAGAGGACCTCCCGAATCTGATGAGATACGCCGAGGCCGAAGGGAGAGAAATGCAGCAGGAAGAGCAGACGTGGTGAGCGCGAATGAGAATCCTGGTGTAGGAAAACGGAGAGAGTTGAGCCCCGCCAAGGATCCTAGGTAATAGCGTTGGCTAGGTGTTCTACGTCATTACGGCGAATCAAGGTGAAGTTCAGAATTCCGCCGCATTCACTGGGAGGAACTGCTTGGAGTACACCTGTTCTTAAGTAGTAATGAATGCGAGCTGTTGTGACATTTAAGAATTTTGCCGCTTGGAGTGATGAAAAAAATTCGTAGAGGTGGTCTCGCATTCTTTGGGCGTCATCCTTATGAATGAAAACATAATTCATTATTCTAATCACCGGGACGTAGTAGCAAGAAAGAAATCGTCGTGATAATTCCGCGCAATTTATGCCGAATTCTTGGGATAACTCTTTCAGCGTGCAATGGTTGGATCTCCATTCTAAAGCTGCCACTAGTTGAGATTCATTGATTTTTGTTTTCATGCCATTTGCGTCCGTGAGGTCAACTTCTAGAATCTTGCCTTCAATCAATTTCTTAATAACAGAGCCTTGAATGTTTAACTCTTGAGAAAGGAAGCGAATGCCGCTCGTATTGATTTGGCGATCGTCATGTGCCCTTATGCTAAGTAAAAAATCAGTTATAACTTTCGTGTCGCTCTTAAGGTAGATCTCTCCCCATCTACGATAAGTTTCTCCATGGCCGGATGATAGTGTTCGAAAAGGACGCACGTTAGCAAAGTCGAATAATTCAGCAAGCGCAGCGGGTTTTATCCTTAGTTGCCTAGCTAGGCTGCCATGAAAGACGTACTGTTTGGCAAAAAGCTCCAGTTCAGCTGTTGGGATGACTCGTATAAAGTCTGGAGGGAATCGGTAGCAGCTTAGCAGGTTCAACTTTATTGCCAGCGTTATTTGCTCGCCCGATGCCCCAAGGTATTTAATCGAATTCGGATAATTCGTATATTCACCCTTTCGGAACATTGATGATGGAATAATTGTGTTAAATTTTAGAATTGAATTCAGTCGTCGATTAAGGCTCTTGCATAAAGAGTCGCAGCTATAGTACTTGGTTGCCTTGTTTTTGGTTAATTTGAATTTTTCTGCGGCAAGCTGTTCGTGCATTCTCGTGTGAGAAAGTTTATAAGCCAGGCATAGTTCGTTCAATGTTAATCGTAGCGTATGGCAGACGCATTCTGGGGGGCACTCCTCTGGGTATACTTCAGTATGGTTTCTCACGAATCCTGCAGCAACATTGCTAAGCAGTTGGTCTCCTGAACATAGCCAGGGCGAGCAATAGGCTAATGGGTTTAACGAAGGAAGAAGTTTCTTTCTGGCCAGCAAGTGATTCAATAATTCGTTTGTGTCGCCACATGCGATTCTGGCTGAAACTCTTATGCATTTGGATTGGTCACAGAATAGTTCAGACTCATTGCTTAATATTTTTAATGTTTTAATGAATCGATTAATGAATAGCTGATCGCCTCTCGCGGCATGTTCGACAAATGTTCTGGATAATTCTATGTCGCCAGGAGTTGAGGTGGCGGCGCGAAAATCGAAGCGACATTTGCAAATGCAATAGTCAAGTTTTGTCCAGTCAATGGGCTTGCCGCATTGGGGGCAGGCTTCTATATATTTGGAGCCATGAATTGGACAGGCATCAAGCCATGGGAGGTGGAAGCTTTTTTCAAAAAAGCCATTCCTTGCGCACTCGGGACAGATTCTAAGTTGAAATGACAATTTTCTATATGGGATGACAATTTTCCCAAACTGAACGTTCGGTTGTCTACTGTCTCCGATGAACCCAAAGAATGCCGATTCAAAACGACTAGAGTGCCTCTCACTCGAGTGCTCCTTAACATATTGTATGAAGGTGGACTTCCTCAGTTGCCAACCGTTTTTCTTGACATCCACTGCCAAGTCGAATCCGACTGCCAACGCATGCACATTTAAGTACCCGTTGCCAGCCGCTGTCCTCATCAGTACGCTGATGGGGCTTTCGTTCTTATGCGGTAATGCGACATATGTCATTTCCGACATTTCTTTTCCCCTTTGATAATTTTATGAAGTTCTTGCATGTCCAAGGTAAACGGGTCCACGGAGGCGAGTCGTGTGCGAAGAAGTGTTCGGCTCAATGCGATGCTGAAGTCACTAATCTGTAATATTCGGTCTGATCGCTTAGCTGATATTTTTAAGGCGCGCTGTAAGAGAAACCTCATGGCTCGCATATTTCCCCCGGTGGCGACAAAAAAAGCCATCTCGAGTTTTTGATCGGTAAGGCAGGGAACTGATTCAAAATAGTTCCAACTTACTATTTCACTAAGGAGGGTGCTGAGCATGGTTCGTAGTACTGATCGTGATGAGTCGATTGAACACGGTAGCGGATGAAGTTCTGCTCGTAATGGATATCTTAATGAGAGTTGTTCGTTGTTCTCTACAATGGATGCGCATGTGGGTAGGCCGACCAAAATCACCGGTTTGTTGAACTCGTTGCAAAACCAATTGATCCAGTCGCAGACTTTTCCGCGCGTTGCTTCCTGCCCTTTTTCGAGCAAATTCTGAAGTTCATCGAAGAATACTAATTCGGTTTGGCATTCCCGTAGCCTTGCAAATAACCGATGCTCTAAAATTGGGCGATGCTCAACGTTTTTAGTGGACCCAAGTTTTCCAAGCATTTCTGATACCAGATGCTTTAGAGTGGTATCTGCCGGTACTCTGCAGTAAAGTGTTGGAATGATCGATCTGACTCCGCCCTCGGATTCCCTGATCTCAGGAGGGGGGTACATAGATATCAGAGTATTACAGACGGTGGTCTTTCCGGTGCCGGAGACGCCGGTCAATACAACCCCAGATTGCTCACCTCGTTCCAATGTTAAATCGATACTTTCCTGGAGTAATGCTAGCGCATTGTCAAAGTCAGGATGCCTGGCGGTATAGTTTTTGAATTCGGTAAGCTTCAGCTGAATGTCGACTTCCATGATTGCATACCCATGCTGCCAATTTTAATTGGAATAGATTGACCGACGGGATTAATCCTGGGGCCAAAAAGGCCTATGTAGGTCTTATGCGGTAAGATTTGTATAGGTTGGGTTCATCTTCGAAGTGCTGGGCAGCAATTTTTTCTGCTATGGGCATGCCGCTGTCGTTCTCTTTTTCGTGAGATTGCTGGGCAACTTTCTTCGCGTCCTTGGCCTTCGTGGTCTTCGTGGTCTTCTTGGTAGTGGTGGTCTTCTTGGTTTTCGGGGGGGTCTTAGTCTTATTGTTTTTCTTGGCCTTCTTGCGATCCTCAATAATTTCCTCTATTTCACTATAGATTTCTCTCAATGCCTCGTGCGCGGCAGTGTTAGTGAATTCTTTTCCTTCTTCAGCGAGACGCTTTTGTACTGCATTGTGGTCTTGCAGTGAGAGGCCTTCTTGATATTGTGGATTGGTTGCAATAGCGGGAAACAGGTGGCGGGGTTCTTCTGGGTGAGCAACCCATACTGTTCCTAGGTTTGTTGGGTCGTAATAGACGATGGCGTATTCACCCTCAAGCCGTCGTGCTACGTCGGGAAGGCTGGCGCCAGTCCAAGTTAGAGTGAAGATTTCCACTCTTCCCCCCTTTATTGCTCTTCTTTTTGAGCATAAACAAGCGAAATCAAGGTCTTCACGTGAGAAGCGCTCGGGTGGCATTTGATTTGCGCTCATTTCTTTGAGTGCTTGCTTGGGCGACATATGAAGTGATGAATGTACGGTCTCGTGATAGACCTCATCGAGCCAGCGTTTGAAAAAATATCTCAATTCATTCAAGGTCAGAGTCGCGTGCTTCATAGAATCGTAGTCTTCGCGTTCAAGCGGACTCGATTTTGTTGTGCCTGGAATAAAATGAGTCAGACCGGTGTCTACCGTTCTGAAAAAGCGTTCGATAAATGATTTGGCGTTTGGTTGGCCAGGAGGCACGTAACGCAGTTCGATGCCTAGTAGGCGTGCGATGAGTTTGACCCGGTCGTTTCTCACCTCCGGACCATTATCGACGCCAAGCTCTAGCGGTTTTCCCCCAATGGCTCCCTCCGGCTTGGCCTCTACCGCCATCTTAATTGCCTTAATGAAGCTTTCCGCATTGGGTGCACCGAGTGAAATATCCCAGCCCGTACATGCTCGGCATCCTAAGTCCAAAATGGCACTGAGTATTGGTCTTCCCATGACAATGCCATGCTCATCGACTACGAAAAGATTCATTAGGGCGGTGTCTCCTTGAGCCTGGCCGTACAACAATTCGGAGACTTCGGATTTGACGCCAAAATGGTATTTTTTATTGACGAAATCGCGGCTGTGCCTGTGAGAGTCAACCAGATAGCCATCAAGTTTCATGATTTCGCGCCTCACGGTGGAGTAGGAGGGGGCTCTTAAACCCACAGCGTTGTACTTGAAGCGTTCCAAGTTTGTTGCCTGTATCTCTCCGCAGATCAGTTTGTGTATGGTCTTGACGTTGGGTCGCTCAGCTTTAAAGAACTCGGTGTGGATGAAGTGTTGGATTAGTTCATGTGCTTCTTCGGACAACAAATTCCCTCTTGGTCTATTGGGGGCGGCCCTAATCAGGGCCAATGGATTTCGATTGTTCCCGTCAAAAATCCTCTTCCAGTTATAAACGGTTGAGTAATTGGGTGGTTTCGGATCGTTTATTTCAATGGCTATTGATTTAATCGCGGCCTCAGTTTTTTTGCGGGGAAGGCGGCCTGCGAATAGGTGTTCAAGCTTTTGAATGTACGCATGCTTTCTGATGTATCTGGATTGGTGAATCTTGTTTAATGCAAGCAAGAGCGGCGCAGAGGTCAAATCGATGGGGGCATTCTGGTATTTCGTAATAGTTTTATTTGCCAGCATTGCGGCAAAGTCATTAATGCCGATATGCCTATGTAGTTTCGTGTTTATGGAGCGAAGGGTAATCAAATCGGACGAGGTTACGACCTCGTAAATGTCATTGTTAAACGAGTATTGCGCGCCAGGGATGACCTGCAGTTCATTGCTCATGATGCGTGTCCACAGTTGAGGTCGCACTGATTGGTTCATCTAGGTTCATATCCAAACCGGTGTCGGCCGTTCTGAAAAAACGCTCAGTAAATGCCTTTGCGTTTGGTTGGCCTGGAGGCACGTAGCGCAGTTCAATACCTAGTAGGCGTGCGATAAGTTTTACGCGCTCATTTCTAACCTCGGCACCGTTATCAACGACAAACTCTTCCATCTTTGGTGCTGAGGTCAAATCGATGGGCGTATTCTGGTATTTCGTAATGGTTTGATTTGCCAGCATTGCGGTGAAGTCATCTACGCCAATGTGCCTATGAATTTTTGTGTTGATCGATCGGATGGTGATTAAGTCGTCAGAGGTTACGACCTCGTAGATGTCATTGTTAAATTTGTACTGCGCGCCTGGAACGATTTTTAGTTCATTGTTCATGATTTGAGTCCACGGTCGAAGACAGGCTGATTGGTTCGTTCAGGTTGACATAAAGTTTGTGCGTAAAAATGGCTTTGAGTATGGCGTTCAGCGTTGGCGCGTTCGGGGTTGAGATGAGGCGTTCTATCGAACAGGGAAATACGTTCTCTTTGATAAAGTCCTGTAGGTAGTCATCTTCGAGTTTTGTCGTATTGTGAATACGGCTGTAGATCGTCCTGAGGTTGTTCAGTTTGTGGTGGGTACGGATTTTTTTAGCGTCTATTAGCAGGAGATCTGCCCCTCTTTTCTGGAATTTCGCTTTGGCCTGAAGGATATACTCGAGATAGTTATTGCTCAGCAGTTGGGCGTCAGGCTTTATTTCGACGTAAAGGTCGTGTTGATAGCGTCGTTTTACGAGGAAGTCCGGGGTGTATCTTCTCTTTTTGTCGCCCACCACCGTACTAATAGTGATTGGCTGGGGGTGGTAGGAAATGATGTTTTGGTCGAATTCTAAGAGTAGGCAAAAGTCAGCTTCGAGTTTGCTTTCGCAGACGATTTGACGACAGTTTTTTAATGAAGGAAAGTAGACGAGATGCTTGCCAAAGTGCCCGCTTTCAATGTTTCTGGATGGCGGGTTTAGTTTTGGTGAGTTGTTTTTAAGGCCCATGATGGATCTCCCGATTTATCACATGATCGGTTATTTTTTATTGCAAAAAGTGCTTAGCTGATGTCTGCGGTTTTACGTGGATTCTTCTGCTTTACGCAGCGGCGGCCGACGTGTGATCAGCGAGGGGATCCAGAGCGTTTTCGGCGCCCTGTAGCGAAGGGAGCAAGCGTGCGCGATCTTTGAAGTAATGGAGACTTACGCTCTCCCATTGGGTTTGGAAGTAAGGCTCTAGTGAAGATGTGCATGATGCCTACCTCAAACTGTACCTGGCATTGGGCTTTTCAGCCCTGAACCGCATTCCTTGTCTATTGCCGAGGACGAATAAAAAACGAAGCCTTAGAACACATCCTGCTAAGGAGTCGGTGATGAATACCTTGCTCCCAATACTACGTACCGACAAGACCGTTGACTAAATGCGTCAACCCGTCTAGAACGCTGCGTATCATGTTTCACAGTGGCTCGGAGTGTTTTTATGTGGGAATCTGGGAGGGTTCCCGGCGAGCGAAGTCTCGATCGGGGCGCTCGCGTCCTGAGAGGCATGTTTTTTGCCCACATGTTGGCTGATTTGGCATGTTGTAAGCATAACGGGACCTACTTAGCGCGCTGCTTCGAACGGCTGTGCAACCAGCTCCCGGGAACACAGCGGGACCAGCAGTGGCGTGAGTTCTTTTTGGGGCGTTTCCCCAAAGGCGGGTTACTGAATCAAATCCTCGATCTCTTTGAAGAACTTCGTGAAGTTCCTAAAAATTTGCTTTGGTTGAGTTTGGTGATTTATCCGGGTAACAAGATAAACTGGGACGTATTGGCCAACTCTGCACCTGTCAATTTGTTTACCTCACCAGGCTGTCGTGGCGAGCTTCCGGCGTTCTTTTGTCCCGATTGGAAACGATTGGGTGCTTTATTGATTTTGTTGCGCACACGGTCCACTCAGTTTTCTCTACATCGCAGATGGGCTGCAAAATCTATCTTCCCTTATTTGCAGATTGCCTGTATGTCACCACCACTTTCGTATGTCGGTCTGGTGCTCTTTCGCCGAATTTTAGAGATTTATGGAACGGGCCAATTTGGACAGCTTTATCTTTCTCATTGGCCAGCAAACGAGCGTGAGTTTCAGAAAAATGTCCGCTTATACCGGTTGATTGCAGGCCGTGCTGTTCAGAGGGGATGGGTGTCAGAGTTAATGCCAGGTGGGAGACTGCTCTTGATGATTTTATTGACGCAGCCTAGGGAGCTTAGCGTTGAGACTCTTTATGCATTAAGTAAGCATCGCGGTGACCCACGCTGCCCGCGTAACCTTCGTCGACAATTGGACCGCGCTCGTAGGGCCTATGTGGCGAATTGACCTAGCCGGAAATTTCCCCCAGGAGCAGGGGCTAGTTAACTAGTAGGGATGGTCATCGAACCACGGCCCTGCGCTTCAGCCGGGTGTTCGGCAGATAGCGTACGTTCGAGGGTAGAAGCTCGGCGGGAGGCATGCTGCTTTCGATCCTTAGGTGTGTCTCGGCATTGCTGATCACTCGCAGCACCACATTTGGGGCGCTTGATCAGTAGACTTCGGCTCGGTCGAAGCAGAGGAAGTGCCCGTTACCTTGCAGGGGAGGGTAGGGGAACGACCTCGGGAGGGGGGGCTACCGCTGCCAGGGTGACCAGTCGATCTTGCAAAACTTCGAGCTGCCGGGCCTGCTGCTGCACCTGATGCTTCAGTCGTAAGCGCTCCACATTATGCTGTTTCAATCGCTCCTCCAATGCGGCTTTCTCCGTGCTCCGTGCCGTCAGTTCTTGGCGAAGCGATTGTAACGCGCTGCGCTGCATCGCCAGTTCACTCTCGATCGCCGATTGGTGTTTCACCAAGTTTCGGGCTTCGACCAAGAGGCGCTCGTTGTCGCGATTTAGCGTGGAAAGCTCGTCCTGTTTACTCAGCAAACTCTGACGAAGCTGGCGCAGCTCCGCCTGCAGCTGTTGCACTTGCGCGTCATGATGTTGGTGTTCTTGCTCGCGCTGCTCTTTTCGGGCCTCTCGATAGTGCTCCAGCGCTTGGCGGGCCATCTGGTGCTTATCCTCCAGCGACCGCAACTGGTTGGCGCGCTCTTCCAGCAGTTCCTGCAAGCCGTGGAGGCTTTGCTCGGCTCGCCCACGTTCAAACTCGCTGGTCTGGTAACGCTCTCGCAGTTGCTCCAGGTCCTGTTGGCACTCGTTTAATTGCTCGGTCAAGCGCATATTTCCTGCTTGCAGTTCTTGAATTCGCTCCTCGCTGTAACGCCGTTGGGCGAGATTTTCGTTGTGCTGCCGGGCAACGGCTTCCCGTGCCGTACTCACTTTGGCCTCAGCTTCCAGAACCAGGCGGTCGGCTACATGGGCAATCAAAGACCCAAGCTCTTCGCTAAGCGAGGGCGGGGGTGCTTCCGGCAACCTTGCCAGTTCTTGCAGGTAGCGATGAATGGTGGACTTAGAACCCGTATTGCCCAGCTCCGTGCGCACTGCATCGATGGTCGGCCGGGCGCCGCGCGCCTGCAATGCTTGCTTGGCCTTCAGGACCAGGGCTTTGTTGATGCCGCCGCGTGCCATAGCACCCTCCGACGATTTCGTAGTGTGTTCCAGAGTATGGGAGTACAGCTGTATGGACGGGAGGCGGTTGGCTCAGGAGGGCGACAGGCTAACCGTGGATAAACTAGATTTATCCACGGTTAGGGGACTTCTCTGGCCAATCGGCCGGGGCGGGCAGTACAACCCAGGGGAATCGCCATGACCGAGCTCGATCGCTACCTCGAGGCCGCCGAACGGGACAACACGCGACGCTCGTACCGGACCGCGCTGGCGCATTACGAGTTGGTGTGGGGTGGGCTGTTGCCCGCCAGCGCTGAGAGCGTGGCACGCTACCTGGCCTGTTACGCCGAGTCCTTGTCGACCAGTACCCTGCGCCATCGGCTGGCGGCCTTGGCGCGCTGGCATCGGCAGAATGGCTTCAGCGATCCGACCAAAACCGAACTGGTGCGCCAGGTGTTCAAGGGCATCCGCGCCTTGCATCCCAACCCGGAGAAGCAGGCCGTGCCGTTGCAGCTGCAGCAGCTGGAGGCCGCGGTCGGCTGGCTGGAATCGCAAGCCGCGGCCGCGCAGGCAGCCGGCCAGCGCGGTCGCTATCGGCGCAGCCGGCGTGACCGTGCCCTGATTCTGCTCGGCTTCTGGCGGGCGTTTCGCAGTGACGAGCTCTGCCGCTTGCGGGTCGAGCTGATTCAGGCGCGCGCGGGAGAGGGCATGGAGCTGTTTTTGCCGCAGAGCAAAGCGGATCGGGAGAATCTCGGGGTGACCTATAAGGCGCCGGCGCTGCAACGCCTCTGTCCAGTGCAGGCCTATCTCGACTGGCTGGAGGCAGCTCCCTCCCACGAAGGACCGGTGTTTCGCGCAATCAACCGCTGGGGACAGGTGAAGGCGTCGGCGTTGCACCCCAACAGTGTCATTCCTATTTTGCGGCAGGCACTGCAAGGCGCCGGTGTGGACGTCCAGGGGATCAGCAGCCATTCCCTGCGTCGCGGCTTCGCGACCTGGGCCACCCGCAATGGCTGGGACCAGAAAGCGCTCATGGAGTACGTCGGCTGGCGGGATGCGAAGTCGGCCTTGCGCTATATCGAGGCCGCGCCTGTTTTCCCGCTCAGTGCGGTAGGCAGTGTTCCGGCAGCAATTTCCGGACGCACCTGAGCTACCGGATGGGAGGGGCCGGGGCGGTTGCTGAGCCTCAGGCAGGGGCTCTCGTCACGGGAGCTCCGCAGGGCAGGGCGGCACGGTTAGCCGTCAATTGATCCGCCGCGGAGTTGCGACAGCGGCGGGCTCCGAATCCCGTCATTGCGAACATGAGGAGATATGACGACAGCGACTTGTCCTGGGCACCTGCGCCTCTTCCTGCTATCAGCGGTCTTGCGTCGAGACTTGGGTGATGTCGCAGCCCGCGTGGCTTGCAGGTTGGCGGCTGCGGAACCCCTTTTTTTAAACAAAATTGGTCGACTTCTGCCAGTCGTGACCGGCAGAAGTCGACCCCAAGCTGTCTGTCGCATCAGGCAAAAACCGGCCAATAGCAGACATCCATAAGGCTTGTAAATGACTGCGGAACTAGGGTCAATTCACTGGACGACCGCTATGATGCTTTAGGGATCCCGGGTAAGTTCAGAGGGCTCCGAGGCCAAGCCATTTCCGAGCTAAAGAAGTCTTGTGGCTTATGGGTTCGCCCGGCAGCTTTGAGTCTGTGTTTCTTTATGGGAAGCTAGGAAACTGTTGCCAGCCAACTCCGCTATTGGTGCCTGGGTTTTGAATCATAAAAGCCCTAGCAGCGTCGATTACACCGTCATATCACACGGAAGAAGAAGATGGCATTTTTTACTAAAGCTGAGGCGCGATCTGCAGCCAAGCGAGCGATGAAGAACCGCAGCCTCGGTGAGATGATTACCGAGTCGATGGAGTCCAGCAAGCGTGCGACCAAGTTCGACATTTTTCTATCTCACTCGATCAACGATGCAGAGTTGGTGCTCGGTGTGAAAGTACTTCTGGAGGAGATGGGAAAGAAGGTCTATGTCGACTGGGTCGATGATCCTGAACTCGACCGTAGCCAAGTCACCAAACATACCGCAGAGCGGTTGAGGGGACGGATGAAACAGTCAGACTCACTCCTGTACATCGCCACGGAGAGTGCTTCGGGCTCTAAGTGGATGCCTTGGGAACTGGGGTATTTTGACGGCCATAAGCCTGGCAATGTTGCAATTCTTCCGGTGTTGGACAGCGATAATCAGAAATTCGAAGGGCAGGAATACTTAGGTTTGTACCCGATCGTCGATAAGGACAGCATGACTGGCCCACGTAGACCGACTCGTGATCCTCTCAGTGAAATTGCTGCTCTGAGGGGGCATATAGGAGGCTACCCAATCCCAGGTATTGGCAAGATATTCCTCTGAAGCGCTTATGGCCTTAGACATGGGGAGGGAGTGAGGTCTATTTGCTCCCTGAACTCATCTAGCCCACTCCCAATCGCGGGCTTTTTTGCTCACAATTTCTGGGGGTGCAGATTCAGTCAATGCCATGAAGACCAGAGAGTTTTCGGCATAAAAGCCATGTAGCCATGGCTTTTTCTACTGAACAGTCGGTTACGCGGCAGTGTGATCCTTCACCACGTAAACCACTACCACTGTGGTGACGGCTACCAAAACCGCTCCGTGAAAGACGATCAACGTCTTGGATAGGGTCGCTTTGAGCCAGTTTTTCCAACCCTGACCTTTATCAATCACCATCAGAAAGTCAATGCTGTCTTTGTCAGTTGCTCGGACCTTGTCATAGAGCTTCCGGTAGCAGCGTTCGAGCGCCAAGAAATAGCCGTCCAGGCCCCAGAAGGCAATACCAGGAATGTAGGCCAGAAGCGCGAAGCCTCTATCAGCATCCTTTGCAGACAGCGCAAACAGCGCTGAGATCAGGATGATCGACCAGCCCTTAAGCAGAAATGAGTTGGTGGACAGGCGATTGACCACACCTTGAACGAACTCGAGGTGTTTGAGCTTTGCATCCATAGAGTGTATCCGTTAAAAATTGCGGTATAAGTGATCGATAGCTTTCGAGCCTTTGAGGTTAGACGCCTGCAGCATCCACTTTCTGAACTGGCTCTCGGCAATAGGGGTAAGGTGGTTGGTAGGAGCGTCATGCGCAACTTTAAACTGCTCGTTCGAAACGACTCCGTCGAGCGCATGTTTGCTCTCCACTACCATTCTGTAGCGGGAGCGGCGCCGCACCAGACTACTGAAATTGAGCTCCATATGTATCCATGGGGACAACGTCTTTTGCTCTCCATTTACCGAGTGCTTAAGCGAAATCGATTGGTCTGTGTTCATGAAAATGATCGTGTCAGTCTGATCAATCATGCGTTGCAGCGCGGTGGTCAGGATCATATGCACGTGGGCCGTGGAGCGATTGCGCTCATCGTAATCGTAGGTGGTGTTACCTTCACGACGGCAGTATTTATTGTCGATGGCCTTCAGCAAATCGTAGATCGAACCCCAGATACAAGAGTCGATAAATACATTCAGGTCGCAATTTTCCTGAAGCTCCAGAGCGATTTGGATTGCCTCGTTTTCGTCTTTTGACGAGTGAGACAGGAAGATATCAGCGTTCACGGCTGGAAAGAGTGAGTCCAAAATGAGCGACGCATCGAATGTATCTTTGTCGATCATTAGCTGAGCTAGGTTGTCGACGCGTTTCTGGTTCGCAGCCTTGTAGGAATTGACTTTCGAAAAGTTGACGGGGTAAGGGCCGGTATTGATGCTAAGGTTGAAGCCGCGATCCATCTAAAACTTCCTTAATTTGTTAAAATCCACTACTCGGATCGATATCGAGAATGCTGGTGTAAAGGGCGAAATAGTCCCTGGACGCCTCAAGCACTTTGAACTGAGCATCTGCGTGATTAGGGGGGGAGGAGTCGCTGTGGTTCCGCGCCCCCTCGATGTGGTTCTTCATCGCCTGCGATTTCCGGTACCCGCTCGTTGGCCATGTCCACGATTCGGTTGGCTTACGCCATCGCCGACTGGAGTTTTTCCTCGGCCTTTTCGAGGCGATTGCGGGCACCTTGCGCCAGGTCGTCCCGTTGCTCCTCGCGCTTCGATTCGCAGGTGCTTGGCTTCAGTTTCGATGTCGTGGATGGGCTTGAAGCGCTGAAGTTCCTGGAGTTGCATCTGCAGATCGCTGCACAGTCGGACACCTTCGCGTTCGAGGTCTGCAACCTCGTTCTGGCGAGTCTTGAGGTGAACGTCCGCTCTGAAATGCGACCATTAGCTTTGGCGTGCTTGACCAGCAATAGGAATGCCGCGACTGCGACGATGACCAGCAAGAGCTCCATACCGGCGTCCTTTCCCTTTACTCCGGGCAATGGTACACCGATCATGGTGGCGCTGGGCTATCTCGCTCATGAGTAATTGATTTGGCTCAAAAGGTGGGGCTGTTTCCCTAGCCGCCGCTTTCGGCCAAACGAAGTCATTAACTTCTGTGCAACTACGGCTATTTCAGATGCTGCTGGTCGCGCAGGTATGTTGACCTGGGACAACCCAGATGCCTTGAGCAACGCGGTAAAAAATGGCACTTTGCCCACAAAAAGCTAGGGAAGCTCGCTTATGCCGATTCGCCAGTCAGATCTCATTAACGCCAGCCAACGTCGCTCCATGCAGGCGCGATATTCCAAGCGGTTCGGGCAACCTACAGCCTTTCTAAGCCATAGCCACAAGGACGCAACTCTCGCTCTGGGCTTACAGGAGTTGCTGAAGACCCAAGGATGGGACGTCTACATCGACTGGCAGGATCAGACAATGCCTGACACCCCGGACGTTGAGACTGCCCTGACTATCAAAGCAGCCATAGTCAGTGCGGATTGGTTCCTCTTTCTTGCAACGCAGAACTCTACGGCTTCACGCTGGTGTCCCTGGGAAATTGGTTTTGCTGATGGCAAAAAGCCCCATGACCGCATTGCGATTGTTCCCACCCAGGACAACCAGGGGCATTTCTACGGCAATGAGTACCTGAAGCTCTACAACAGAATCGATGTATCTACTGGTGTACCCGGCCTTGCTCTCTTCGACACTCTGGGCAATGGAAAGTGGGTACGCTCGCTTTAACTCCAACCTCACGTTGCACCCTATACCTCCAGCTCCTCATTCAAAGGACTAGATCATGGCGAGAAAGGTCTTCTTCAGCTTCCAGTACGAAGATGTGCACCGTGCGATGAACGTGCGAAACAGCAACGTCATCGCTTCTGACACCAAGTTAGGTTTCATCGACAAAGCAGAATTCGAAGAGGTTGAGCGCAAGGGCGATGCTGCTATCAAGAAATGGATCAATGATCAGCTAAACGGCACGAGCGTCACTGTTGTTCTGGTAGGTGCCACAACCAACAAGAGCAAGTGGGTGAAGTACGAGATTGAGCAAAGCATCGAGCGCGGAAATGGCATCCTGAGCATCGATATCAGTAAAATTGCCGACCTCAAAGGAAGTACTACCGACTGCTGTTCGCTTCGGGTTCCTGGCGCTCCCCACTACCTTTGGAACAAGCAGAACGGCCGTGACAATTTGGGCAAGTGGGTTGAGGCTGCGGCGAAGGCAGCAGGCAAGCCATAAGGCTTCGCGCTTTGCCTTGGCAGCTACTAACGCCGCCCCAGTCGCAAGGGAAGAATCATTAGAAGGTTAGATTTCATGGCCCGACGCTGCTTTTTCAGTTTCCACTACCAGGACGTTATCGACTTCCGCGCGAACGTCGTGCGAAACCACAACATCACGAAGGACGACAACGGTGGCTTCTTCGATGCTTCGATATGGGAAACCGCAAAGAAGCAGGGCGACCTTGCGCTGAAGCGGCTGATTAACGGCGGCCTCGATAACACCAGTGCCACGGCGGTACTGATTGGATCCGGCACATATGCCAGACGATGGGTCCAGTACGAGATCATGAAGAGCATTGAACGCGGGAATCTCGTCATCGGGATTCATATCAACGGCATCCGTGATCGTTACAGCAATGTACACTCCCAAGGGCCAAACCCGTTCGACTACTTGGGCCTAGGCATTAGTGCAGACGGCTGTACCGGCACTCCGATGATTTGGAGCGGACAGGCCTGGGTGGTCTACGGCGACCTAGGCGCATTCAGCATCCATCAACAGCCCGCAGAAAAGCGCGGGAAGCTCTTCCAGCTGTCCCACTGGCTACCCACCTACGATTGGGTCACCGACAGGGGCTTCGACAATTTTGCGAACTGGATTGCGTAAGGGAAAAGGCTATGGCGCTGTATGAACTAGCGGTGTTAGGACATCCAGCCGATGCGCAGATTCAAGAACTGCAGCGTTTAGTGGCCGAGGTGCAGGAGCAGTTTGGGTTCGACGCAGTCGAAATCGCATTGCACATTTGTCCGGACAGCTTCCGGCCGAACCGCCGATCCTGCGCAGCAGCTCTCTTCATCGGCGGCGCAGCGGGCGCCGACGTCGACATCACAGCCGTAGTCGACCCCAAGATTGTTCCAGTCCTGCCGGTAGTCAGTACGGAGAAGCTGGTGCCCGTCGAAGTCCCCCCTTCGCTGCGCGCGTTCAATTGCATCTTTCTCGACCAAGTACCCATGGAACGAGTGTTTTCGGCCCTGCTGGAATGCCTCGGACTGCTACCTCGGCAGCGTAGAGTCTTCCTCAGCTATCGCCGTGCCGAGTCGACAGCGGTCGCAGTTCAGTTGTTTGCCGAACTGTCTGCTCGCCAGTTCGACGTCTTCCTGGATACCCACAGCATTGGCGCAGGCGTCGACTTCCAGGAACAGCTGTGGCATCAGCTATCCGACGTCGATGTGCTGTTGATGCTGGATACCCCCGAATACTTCAAAAGCCGTTGGACCGACGCCGAGTATGGGCGTGCATTGGCGAAGGGAATCGGCGTGTTGCGGGTCCAATGGCCTGACTCCACGCCTTCCCCTGTGACAAGCACAGCGAGTCGGGCTGAGCTGCTGGCCGAGGAATTCCTGGCCGACGGCCAACTTTCAAATGAGGCAGTGCAGCGGATCTGCCGACAGCTCGAAGCCGTGCGTAGCCAGAGTCACGCGTTGCGAACAATGAGTCTCATAGAGTCCGTGCGCAATGCGATCGAACAAATCGAAGGCCAGGTCAACGGTGTTGGTCCTGGCCGTCTGATGCAGGTCACCCTGCGCAATGGACGCCAGCTGTCCGTGCAGCCGACACTGGGGGTTCCTACGGCTGTGACGCTCCAGGAAACGCTGCTCCGTGCGGGTCACGATGACTGCGCAGTGGTATACAACCACTACGGAATGATGAAGAGCTGGCAGGAGCACCTCGAGTGGCTTGCTCAAAGGGTGGGCGGATCTCGCTGGATACGCCAAAGTGACGCGGCTTGGGACTTTGCGGGTTGGGACGCCACGTGATGAAGCGAATCTTCCTATCTGCGAGCGTTCCTCGACCTGACCGCGGCAACTTCCATGAGACCGCCGACCCGTTCTTGATTCAATTCGCGGTACGCGAACTGATGACGGTTGCACTCGGCCGCCGACAGATTGTTTGGGGTGGCCACCCAGCGATCACTCCGATGATTTGGGCAATCTGTGCAGACTTGGGGGTGACTTACTCCGATGCCGTACATCTATTCCAAAGCAGGTTTTTCTCAGCGGTATTCCCAGAGGAGAACGATCGCTTCTCGAATCTCACGGTCGTCGATGCGGTCGAAAATGATCGAGAGGGGAGCCTGGCACGTATGCGAGAACAGATGCTCTCGGGCCCTTTTCACGCAGCAGTGTTTATTGGTGGAATGGAGGGAGTGCTCGAGGAGTACAAGCTCTTTTCCTGTATGCATCCTGAAGCTTTAGTGCTTCCCGCTTTCGCTCCAGGGGGAGCCGCACAAGATTTGGCAAAGCAGCTCGGAATGACTGAAGACCGTGTGGACTTCGCACGCTTGTTCTCGGAAACACTTGGCATTTCTCAGGCAGAGCCACGGAACCAAGTCTAACCAACTAGGTTTGACCCTTTGGTGTTTTCATGTGGGGCTGCTGCGCTTTCGGTACCTCAAGCGCCCGAGCTTAGCTGTGCGCCGAGCGGCTACTGGCGGCAAGTCCACTCGGCCGAGCGTACTCATTGCGCGGGGTCTGCCCTATGACTGCTCTTGGCCGGTTTCTGCCGGTTTAAACAGGAAGAAACCGGCCAATAGCAGCCCATCTTCGCCACTGAGCAGTAACGAATAGCCACGTCAAACTAGGGGCTTCGTCCACACAGGGAAACGCAAGCCCGCTGCTTTCTTGTCCGGCACGACGAACCCCAGGCTGTACCTCGCCCGTGTTATGGCAACGTACATCTTGTTCTGCGCTGTCTCGGCATCCGCAGGGAAAGGGGCCACGCCATCCAAAACGAAATGCATCTGGCTCTCCGCCGGCAGAATCAGCACTCGATCAAAACCCAATCCTTTGCTGCTGCCAAAGTTGTAGCAGCGAGCCTGAGCAGGAAGAATCTTTGCTCCAGAGGCCACGTTCCAGCGCAGTACCATTGGGTCATACGCTGCGATGTAGTCATTGACGTCGGAATGCTTAACGATGAAAGCGCCAAGGTGGTGGGTGAGTTCAGGCGGGATCTTTTCAACGGCTGATTCAGTCGCCTTGTAGGCGCCCTTATGCACCGCATCGGCGATCGTACAGATCGTTTGAATGCACCTCCAATTTCGCACGAGCGCCTCTTCTTTGAAGCCCATGGATTTGAACGCTGCAATCTTTTCTGCGGCCGCTTGAGGCGCCTTGTGGCCAAAAGTTGTTTCATACACAGTCTGTCGGAAGTCACCCACGCAGGTGATGGGGGACTTCATTACCTTGCTCAGCGCCTTGAGCATCTCATAATCCCATCCAACCAAGTCTTGCACCTCATCGAAGTAAACTTGGCTATAGATATCGCCGAGACGAATCGCAGCAGCATTCTTCGTGGCCTTCGCCACCCGGGCGGCTAGCTTTGCCAGGAAGCCTGTGTGGGCTTTCCTCCCACCCTGAGTCAGAAAATGGTCTGGGTTGTAACTTTTGTCTTCCAGTTGTTCTTTGCGCCCAGGCAACATATAGGTCGACCCCGGCTTTAGATGAGGATTGCGTTCGTTGAAGAATATTCCGTCAATACGCTCCGCAAATAGCACTTGCTGATACGGCCTCACCATGTCTTCCAGGTAGAACGAGAATAGGCCTTTCACCACGAACCTATCACTGTGCCTACCAAAAGCCTCCAGGAATCGGCGCCGCAATTCCTGCTGATTGCTAGTGGTGTAGGTCACCACAAGTACCTTGCCACCGCGCTCGATCTCCGCGATCGACTCAGTAATGATCTTTTGGGTCTTTCCTGATCCCGCGCCGGCTATGCACAGAGTGTTAGACAAAGCTCAGTACCTCGCCAAGGAAAGCGGGATACTTGAATGGCTCAGTGGTCTCAAACAACCTGATAGCTGAGTCGACCTTCTTTTTTCCTTTGCCATCGCCATCAGCGCTCTTGAACCAGTCGACGATAAAGGCACGTTTGTCATCGAATGTCGGTTTCGCGGCTAGCAAATTGTAGGTCACAGATGAAAGCACGATTTTCGCAAACGCCAGAAGTTCTTTTTCCGACGTAGCATTTGCCGAGATCATGGCCGGCTCGAGCGAAAACTCGTTATTGTCCGTAGATGAGATAAGTTTGATATTTGGGTACGCCGCATACTCTTTTTGCGCTTCGACCACGTTCTTAGCGTAATCACCATCGTTATCCCGCAGTACATTCACTGCGGTACCAATCTCTTTTCCGATCTCGATGAATGTCTTGAAACCCACGCCTCGCACTACGATGATATCGATCCCATCCTGTTCAGGAAGGCGGCCCTTGTTGTTATCCTGATAAATTCTCTTGAGAACCAATTCATCAGACGGGCCTTCTACCAACACCACCTTTCTGGACAAAGCAACACGTAAGGTATCGTAGCCTGGTAGCCGCTTCAGCGTCTTCACCACTCCTTTGTCTAATAGGTGCAGTCGCTTATATGAGCCATGGAGCAAGCAGATCTTGTCGATGCTCAGTTTATTTAATACATACGAACTGTGAGTAGTAAGGAATAGTTGTTTGCCGTCTCGCTGATCTTCAATGTCTTGTATAAGCCTGCTTAGCTCGACGTGTGACAAATGATTTTCTGGCTCCTCCATCATCACAAGGTCAATATCTTTTGACTTGTTATGGAGAGCTAACTTTATCTGCACCTTGCTCTGTTCACCCTTTCCAATCATATGAAAAGGCACGGAGTCCACCTCAAGCTGCAAACCACTCTGTAGAGCACCCGCCGGCATCGTGTTGGCGGCAATGGTTAATTTCTTGTCGGTGATCTTATTATCGGAATCCAAATCCTTGTTGACTGTTCTCACTTCATCAGTAGCGTTAAAGGACTGTAGGGTCTCACGATAATTGAGACTCAGGCGGTACTCCTCGTCCTTCTTGAGCGCGGTATTCAGGACATTCGAGATGTATTGATTTTTTCCGAGTGTAGGATGGATCCGAGTCGGATCGATGTAGAGTGCCCGGAACTGCTTCGTCAACGGTTTGATGATGTTCCAAGAAAAATCCATCCACTCGATTTTGTAAAACTCCACTGGAATGCTGCTAATTGGAGCCCCAGCGGCCAAGTAATCTCGATAGGCATCTGTGAAATCTGGATCGAAGCTCGCTTTGACTTGAACCCCCTGAGTGTCTTTCAGCAGGCTATTGTTCGTGCCGCGGTAATCTGGCACGTTCTTCATGTACGCCTCGATCACGAGAACGGGTAAGTCTGCAGGGGCCTTCGGGGAGGCTAGAAATTTAGCAACCGCGTCACTATTGAATAAATCGGGAGAAAATTCATTGCTGAACGATCGACCGCGATGCTGGAAGTTGAGCACGATCTCCAATGCTTCTAAGATTGTGCTTTTGCCAGCGTTGTTATCGCCAACGAATATATTTACATCTTCATTGAACTCAAAAGTTTGATCTTTGAATTTTTTGAAATTGAGTAAACGAAGCGACTCTACAAGCACAATTCAACTCCCTCTGAGGTAACGGCGACCAGGAGGAGCCAGGCCCTCGTGGCAAAACGCTATTGTGCAACACCTGCCCCGTCCAGTGTGAAGCGTCGTTGGCCGGAGACTCGGTTTACTTCGGAGACAAAAAAGCCCCGCTTAGCGGGGCCTTTTTGTAGGAAGCCGATTTGTTCACTGCGTCTTTCAGGCCTTTGCCTGGCTAGAAGCCCGGCCGTTAGGCTGCAGCGATGTTCAGCTCAGCTCCAGTTTGGGGATTGCGGCCAGTGCGAGCGGCGCGCTCCTTAACTACGAAAGTGCCGAAGCCCACGGGGGTGATGCTGCCGCCGGCCTCGGGGTGCTGGTAACAGTGTTGATGAAGGGCTCAAGTGCACGGCCTGCTACGGCTTTTGGTAGGTTAGCACCAGCGGCGATAGCCCATTCTTCGCCGCCCAGGGCTTCGAGCAAAGACACGGTTTTTTCGGGTCTTTGCTATCTGGCTCGTCATGTTCGCTGGAGCCTTATGGGAGAACCATCGACAGCATCAGCATCTTGCATGAATGGCTTAGAGGACGTACCCGGGCGCAAGCACCAAGTTGGGGACTCCGTACAATGCTTCCCGATTACGCAGCCAGAGCTGGTACTCGCGCGCTGATCCAGAGTGATCGAGCGAGCAGTCAACGCCCCACTGTCTGAGAGCGTAGCCAGCGACGGCAGCGCGAACCTTTACGAGCATGACGCCGTCTTTGTTGAAGGGGTAGTCGCATAGCACTGGCTCTTTGCGTTCAAGCTCGGGGTGAGGGACCAGCTCAAGCACGACTCGGCGGGACCAGTGGTCATCCTCATCGGCACATTCGGCCTCGCGGGCCGGTCCAGCATCTTTTACCGATCCCACCCGGGTTATCACAAAATCCCTGAATTCCGAGCTTTCCCGATCGTATGCCCTCGCGTGCCATCGCCGGCCATCGCTGTGCAGGCCGAACGGCGCGATAACCCTGGTGCTGCATCGGGTGAGTGACTCGTACGTGATCTCGATGGCGCGCTGTTGCCTGATCGCGCGGCAGACAGCCGCCAGGATGCCAATTTTGGGTTGTGCCAAGGATTCGCTGGCGGTGCATGGGATCCCCGTCGACCAGCTCAAATGCTCCTCATCTCCAAACCCCTGACTCAGCCAAGTTGTGATGCGGGAAACCGAGTAGGTGAAGATAGGGTTAAAGCCTTCGCTTGGGCGGTACACCTTCTCTCGATGGTCGAGAAACAGGTTTTCAGGTGCCAGTTCGCGGTATAGCGACAGATCCCTGGTTGCTGCGGCCGTCTGGATGTCGAAGCGACTGACAACATCCCGCCGAGAAACCGCGCCGCAGAACCATGCCTGTTGCTCAATGAATGCCAGTCTGTCCCGTTGCTTCTGTGGGATGCCTTCAAGGGGGGATGGGTTGGACACTGTATATAACCTCAGCTTGCCACTGCCTGATGCGATCTTATATTTTTAGATTCCACGTCAGAATCAAAAAGATTCGATAGCCGCTTTGCTTGTATCGACTATCGCGTCCGCGCTGACACTTGTCCACCTTTCTGCGCGCGGAGGCCCTGTGGCCAAACTTCTCCGGGTCATCCTGATTGACTCGCTTTGCCGAGGCGAGATCGTCGAGGTGAAAACCGACGACAACACCTGCCTGACAGGCACCAACGGCATCGGCAAGTCGACCTTTCTGAAGCTGATCCCCCTGTTCTACGGCGCCCCTGCTGGCCGAATGGTTCGCAAGGGCACCAATACCACCAGCTTCGCTGATCACTATCTGCCTCATGCGTCGAGCTACATCGTCTTCGAGTACGAGAACCACGAGGGTGCTCTGCGCTTGGCCATCCTGCATCGGGCTTCTAACGGTTACGCCTACCAGCTGGCGGCTACCGGCTGGAAGCCCGAGCTGCTTTATGTGGATCAAGGCTCAGGCGAGTTGGTTCTGCCTGGCAAGGTTGGTAGCCGCATCCAGGGTATGGGCATCGACTGCACACCTGAGTTGAGCTGGAGCCATTACAGTAAGATCATCCAGTACAACACCGGCTCGGCAGACATGGATGGCATCACCGATGCTTCCGTGAAAAAGATGATCAACCTTTTCCGGCGCATGTATTCGCTCGCACCGTTGAGGCGCAACTTCGCCGGCATCGACAGCCTGATGTTCTCCCTGCTGGAGTCCAAGGGCACCTTTGACTCCATGGAGTCCGCTGTCGGGGAGATTATCCGGCAGGAGACTATGCGCAGCGAGATCGACCTTTCAGGTATTGATGTCCAGTCTTTCCTGAGCGCGATCAGCAACCGGGCGAGTTACCTGGTGATGGATCGCGAGGTCAAACCCAAGATTCTTGGTCTGGCGACTTTGCGTAGCCGCCTGATGGCTTGCGACCTGCAGCTGGGTCGCATGAAGACGGTCGCCGTGACGCGGCAGCTTTCCGTCAAGCAGGAGCAGGAGGCTGTTGCTGCAACCATGGAAGCGCAGCGTAAAGAGGAGCTTGCTGCGCAGGATGCTTCTCGTGACGAGCAGCGTCAGCTTGATTGCCGCCTGGGTGATGCCCGGGCAGCCTCTACTGAGCAATTGCGACTACTGAAGACACTGGAGGATCAGAAAACCGGCTATGACAAGGCCGGCATGCCAGCATTGCTTGCTGAGATCGACAACCTTCCCTCGATGCAGGAAAACCTGGCTGCCAAACGAGAGCAACTGGCACTGTTGACCAGCAAAAGTGCGGATATCGTTTCTCGTTTTTCGGCCATGGAACGCGCCGCCATCGACTCGTTGTCTTCGCGTCGCGAAAATCGCCGTGGCGAGGCCCAGGGGCGCCTCTCTGAGCTTGATGCGCAACTGCGCCTGCACAACGAGGCCTCGGAAGATACGTTTGGGCAGGCCCACAAAGCACACACCGAGGACCTTGCTCAGTATGAGCGAACTCGCAGCGAACTAGCGGCGCTCGCCGCTTCTTCGGCGGCAGAGGTGGCCTTTCTGTCTCGACAGAAACATCTGCCAGATATGGCTGAGCAGATTGATGCGGAGCAGACCGCTCTCGCTCAACTCTATGAGTTGCAGGAGCAAACGCGAAAGGATCTGGACCGCCTCGACAGAGAGGTTGCTGAAATCATCACTGAGCAGCAGGACCTCGCCGCCGAGATGTCGGGCCTTGCCCGAGGGCGCGATGACCTGCGGGCAGAAGTTAAATTGCTCACCGCTCGCTTGAATGCAGCTGACGATACCCTGCTGTCGTTCCTTCGCGGCAGCATGCCTGACTGGGAGTCCACGGTCGGGCTCGTCATCGATCCTCGACTGTTGATGCGTGAAGACCTGTCACCGTCGCTTTCGGCTCCGTGTGCCGGGCTCTTTGGCTTGCAGCTTGATCTTGAGCGTCTTGATCCTGTTGACGTGCTCAATCTGGAAGAGCTGGAGTCTCAGATTGCGCGGCTGAATCTGCGCATCGAAGAGAGCAATGAAGCCGAGGCGGCTCTCGGTCGTCGATCAGCAGCCGCTCAGGTTCGCCGTAATACGCTTCGCGAGGAGCGAATCCCTCTCGACTCCCGTACGGCAAGCATTGAAGCGGATATTTCGGCCAGAAAACAGCGCCTGGAGTCGCTTCGTGATGAGGGTGCAGAGCTGCTTTCCCTCGCTCGCGCCAAGGCGCAGGAGTCAGCCGAAAAGGCCGCGATCGCCCTCTCGGAAACGATCGCTGAGATCGAAGACCTGAAGGCCGCTTTCGGGCGGCACAAGTTTGAATTGAAGAGCATCGCAGATCAGGCCCGGCAGGACATTGCTGCCCAGCGAAGCTCCGTTGAAGTGGCTCTTGCCGCTGCCCTGGCTGATCTTGCGCGTGCTCATGGCGAAGAGATCAAGCGCATTGAGGCTGACCGATATTCTGCCCTGCAGGGCGCCGACATTGATGCGGGTGCGGTTCGCCGGTTGGAATCGACGGTCAACGGCCTCGATCAGTCGGTTCGACACCTGGTCGAGCAGCTGCCCCGTATTCAGGATTACAGAGCCTGGCTTGAAACGGCTTGGCCTCACATGGCTGCTCGTGAGGCGGCCTACGCAGAGGCGGAACAGGTGGTTAGCCGTCTTGAGCGCGATCTGCAGGCAATGCGCACAGCGGACGAGGAGCGGCAGAAGGCTTACAAGGTGCGCCAAGCCGAGCTGGCAGCCCGGAACAGCGCGCTGTTCGATCAGGCCAGTGCGCTACGTTCGGTCTTGGAGCGCCTGGGCCAAGTCGCTGCGGCATCCTCCGGCACCGAGAGTCTGGAGAAGCTGTCTGCAGCGGATATCGAGTCGGAGGTTGGCCGGATATTCAGGGATGCTCACCAGATTAAACAGGAGGGGCGTGGACTTCTCCGTGATGTGGAGGGACCTTTTAATTTCGCACATCGGGCCACCCCAGAAGCCGGGGTCGTGCACGACATCATCATGCGGGCCAGGCATGCCGACAGCTCGGGTGAGCGGGTCTGGTTTTACGCAGCACCTGAGCTGCAGATGTACATCGATGACGGCCACGATGTGCAGAGGAGCAAGCTGGTTACCTACATCCGCACGTTGTGCAACCAGTTGGTTGAGGGCGGCAAAATCCTTGCAGAAGTCGACCGCACGATTCAGGACGTTGGCCGGCGAGCAACACTGAAAGTCTCTGAAGTGCTCGGGCGCTTCCCGGACTTCACCAACTTCCATCTTCATGTCGTCTCGAAGATCAAGGATCTGAAGATCAACGACCTGCCGATCTGGGAGCACATCCGGGCGATTGAGATGCAGTCGGCCCGATGGGATGCCATGGGCAACGACGCCTTCCCGCCCGATGGGCTTGATCATGCTCTGCGCATTCTGCACTCGGCCATGGTTGATAAGCAGTGGCGGGGCGCGCAGATCGAAGAGTGCTTTGAGGTCAGTTTGTCCTGGCAGGTGAATGGTCAGCCGCGCGTCGCCCGCAATACGACAGACTTAGGCGATGGCTTGAGTACCGGTCAGCTGAAGATTGTGGTTGGGATGATCTACCTTGCCCTGTTCGAGATGATCCGGCGTGGCGCCGACTTTGAGCTGATCGTGCCTGTGGATGAGGCGCTGGAGCTTGAGGTCAACAACGCGGCGAAGCTGGTGGGCAATTTCAACTCGCGCAACGTCAAGCTGATGCTGGGGTTCCCGGGTGGGGCGCCAGAGCTGATGAGGCACTTCAAAAATCTGTACGCCCTCGACCGGCGCCGCTCAGGCGGGGTTTATCTGAAGGAGTATCGCGGCGCTGACCCTGTGGCTCTGGATGATCTGAATGCCGGTCTTCCAGAGGAAGAGGTGGTTTTTGCATGAGAGCAGTTCTCGAGGGGCTAATCGCCGGGCGGTTCTTCTGTCCGTACTCCAGTCGCGAGGTTTACGAACAGCTTCGCCAGCCAGAATTTGCGGCCGCCATTGATGCCGCGCTTCGCCCTTTTGGACGGGCGCTGGCGCATCTGGGTGAAGGCGACGACGTGACGGCGTTCTTTGCCCGCTACGTCGATCTGTCCGATTCTGGCGATCGGCGCGAGGCTATGGAAGAGCTGAAGTGCATTCGCGACCAGATAATGCCAGTGTTGGATTTCATTCACCTCTGCGGCCGGGCAGGGCAAGGGGATGTTTGTCTGTCACCTGGCGAGGAGGTTTCCTTTGGCGGCCTTCTGATGCACATCGATCAGTTCCCGGTCGCCCGTGACCAGCTTCGTGATCTCTGCGTTTACCCGTTGTTCGCTCGGGTAAAGGCTGTCGAAGGCAACAAGGAAAAACTGGCTGTTGTGTTCAAGGCGCTGGTGGATGCCGGTTACCTGGTTCGCAAGGGCGCTGAGTCGAGCCTGTATGTGGCCACCGGCAAGATGGGCTACCTCTATCATGTGGTGTCTTGGATCGCCGACAGTCAAAAATTGCTGCCTGCAGAAGAGCCTGAGGCTGACCCGTCACAGGGTACGGGAGAGCTTCTGTGAAGGCGGAGAACTGGCGCGAGTTCGGTGCTCATCTGGTCGCGAATGCGGACATCATCGAGGATATTTGCCAGGCTGACGAAGAGGGTGTGCCAAAGCCGGAGAAGATGACGGCCGGGCTGTCTTGGTTGGTCAGCCAGCGGCTTATCGATGACTGTGACGGCTGCCTTCACCCGTCGTCGATGTTGCTTGACTTGGGGTCTCGTATTGGCGCGCAGCGCTTTGAGCTGTCGGCCCCCGACCTGCAGGAACTGCTGATCCGGATTGAGCATGGCTGTGAGCGATTCCACTCGTCCAAGGAAGGTGCGCCTTCTGAGCTGGATCGAGAGCTGCAACAGGTGCGGCTCTCTGTTCGCCAGGTCGTCACGCACCTGCGTGATGAGCACCGGGCTGCAACTGACTTCATCGAGGCCCGCTACGGGTATTCCTCGCGATTCAAGGACCGCCTGAGGGACATCGACAGCGCGGTGAAGCGCCTCGGGCGTCTTTCTGAAAAGCTCATGGCCTTTGATCGCGACACGCTGAGTCACTGGTGTCGGGGTGATCGCTCTCTTCGTCGTCTGTTGCTGAGTAGTTTGTATGAGTCGGTTGACCGCTGCAAAACGGGTATCCGGGATCTGATCGACAGGTTGAACCAGCTGGGCACCACCATGCGTCGGCGTAATCATTATCGCCGGATGGCACAGAGCGTCTTCTCCTGGCTGCAAGATGGCAACAACCCCGACTTGGACGGCATCCTTGAGCGTGTGGATGCGGAGAACTGGATTCGTGCTGCGCGTTTGCCAAATAGCGCCTACCTGTTCCCGCCTGTCGAGGATGAAAAGGCCATTCAGGAAATGTCGGCTCTGATTCAGGCAATGCCTTTGCCGAAGGTCAGAAAGTCACTCCACGATCCGTTGGTTAGTCGCGAGCCCGTCAAAGTGGTCCCCGCGGCGCCGGAGGTCGAGGATGCGCCAGAGCCGTTTGTTGAACCGCATTTTTATCGAATGCTTGCAGCGCTAAAGCGTGATCTCTCGCCTCAAAGCGCGCTGGCTTACTGGGATGAAATCGCCGATGAAGGTTTCCGAAACGCCATCTGGCTTTATGCGTTGGATGCCTACTACCTGACGCTTATGGCCGATGCCGCCCGAGTCGGGAAGATGCCACGCTTCGTGTTGGCACCGGTGCTGGCGCCATCACATGAAGGCTTTGACAATAAGGTCGTGGTGGATCTGGTTCTTCGCCTTAGAAAGAATGGGGAGCGTTCATGACTTCGTTGCTGCACAGCAAGCGGGTCGTTGAAATGGTTAGCCGTGCTATTCGTATGGCTTCAAATGAGGTCGCGCTGGGCGCCGTATGGATGGAAATTCATCAGCTATACGGAGTCGGCAGGATCAGTGGCAACAGACTCCTACTGGACGCAGCTGACAGGAAGGCACTTCGCAGCCTTGCTGAGCGGCACGCTGGTTGGGACCCTCATGTGGCAGGTAGCAAGGTTCAGGGCAGTCGAGCTGTTCTGGCGTCTTCCACTCGTGATGAGAAGCTGGCACGTGAGCCTGTTGCCAGGAATCTCGTTCTGGTTTCGGCGCCTTCCGGAGAGATATTGCTGGGTGACACCGTTCAGCCAGTACTGCCTGGATGCATGTTGACGGTGCCTTCGGAGCTACTTGCCGGGCAGCGTCGGATTATCGTTGTAGAGAACCTACAGGCAATGCTTGATGCGTCGCGCTATGTGCTTCCGGAGGCGCTGATTGACGTTCCTTTCGTGTTCCGAGGGTCGCCTCAGTTCTCGATAGGGGCTGTGGTGGATTTGGCTAAGCGCGTGCCCGAGGTTTACTACTTCCCTGATGCGGATCCACAGGGCTTGGTAAACGCCAACAAGGAGATCCTATCGAAGGGCACCCTTGGGCCGAGTCCTGAGGCATTCCGGACCATGCACGATAAAGGTGTTAGTAAGCCTCAGGATTATGAGAAACAAGCGAGCCTCATGCCCGGGCTCCTGGCAGCCGGCAATCCGTTGGCGAAGATCATTCATCATTACCGAGCTGGGTTTTCCCAAGAGTCGATGGCGGCGTTCTCGTGCCCGCTACTTTGCTACGTATGAACCGTTTCTGAGGCAAAGAAAATGCCCCTAAGAGGGGCATTGTTTTGGGTGGGATTTCAGCGCTGATGATGACCCAGCCGTCCTGCTTTGGGTTGCTACAGCTCATCCTTAGGCGGTGCTATTAGTCTTGCTGGCGTGCTCTCGCATCATGCCGATGACGGTATTGTGCAGGGCGATCGCAAGCTTGGCCCTGGTCACGGCCACGTAGTTGAGGTTGATTTCCTCACGCTGCGAGTCGATGTCCAGATCCCCATCCAGAGGGTCGATAAAGTCGTCGGCCAGGTGAACATAGTCCCACTCCAGCCCCTTGCTACGGTGTGCCGTAGTGACGATTACGTCCGCTTCGTCCTGGCTCTTCACGCACATTTTGCGCATTTGCTGCAGGCGAGAGCCGAGGTTGCTGTAGCTGCAGGACAGTCTGCTGTTGGCCGCTTGCCGCCGATGCTGAAGGGCAGCAAGGACCCAAAGCAGACCATGATTGGCGAGCAGGCTAACGGGCGCACTTCGGCAGGGTGCTCTGCCTACGAAATTGATGATGAAAAGCACCGGCTAGTGGCTAGATCAGCCAGTCGTTGTGCGTCCTGTTAGGCGAGGGTTCCCCCGACGATTTCGTGGTGTGTCATGGAGTATGGAAGTACCGCTGAACCGGCCCCGGATTACCGCGATAGATCCAGACGAACTGGCGTTTGAGAAGCGGGCATTCTCAAACCTCAGCGGGGGTGGACGGGCGGAAGGGCAGTTTTTCCAGTACGCAGGAGGGCGGGACGGTGACGGAGAAGGTGGATCGCTACCGGCAGGCCGCGCGGCGCGAGAGCACCGAGCGTCGCTATCGGCAGGCGCTCGCCCATTTCGAGGAAACCTGGGGTGGTTTCCTGCCCGCCAGCAGTGAGGCGATTGCCCGCTACCTCGCGGATTACGCCGAGACCCTGGCCAGCTCGACCTTGCGGGCGAATCTCTCCGCCCTGGCCAAATGGCACCTGAGTCAGGGCTTTCCCGATCCGACCAAGGCGCCGCAGGTGCGCGAGGTGCTCCGCGGCATCCAGGCCCTGCATCCCCGGCTGGAGCGGCAGGCGGAGCCGCTGCAGTTGACCGAGTTGGCCCGCTGCATCGACTGGCTGATGGCGCAGGAACAGATCGACCGCCACGCCCTGCTGAGCTGCCGCCGCGATCGCGCCCTGATCCTGTTGGGGTTCTGGCGGGCGTTTCGCAGCGATGACCTGTGCCGGCTGCGTGTGGAGTTTGTCGAGGCGCGGCCAGGGGAGGGGATGGACCTGTTCTTGCCCAGCAGCAAGGGCGACCGTGACAACACCGGGCGGTCGTTCACGGTACCGGCGTTGAAACGTCTGTGTCCGGTGGAGGCCTATCTCGAGTGGATTGCGGTCTCGGGATTGCATCAGGGCCCGGTGTTTCGTGCGGTGGACCGTTGGGGCAACTTGGCGGATGAAGGGCTGCACGCTTACAGCATCTCGCGCATCCTCCGTCGGGCGATGGTACGCAGTGGCTTGGAGGGGGAGCGCTACAGCAGCCACTCACTGCGGCGCGGCTTTGCCACCTGGGCCAGTCGCAACCAGTGGAGCGTCAAGGCGCTGATGAGTTATGTCGGCTGGCGCGATGCCAAGGCCGCTTTGCGCTATGTTGAGCCGGAGATGCCGTTCGGCGAGCTGCGCCGCGAATAGCGAATGCGGAACTCGTCTCATGTGCTGGGCTCAGCGTGGCATTGCTTTTTCCTGGTCGATAGATGGAGAAGCGAAATGTTGCCATATGACCAAATTCACCCGACCACCCTGGTCGGGATCAAGCGTCTTGCTAAGACAATCAAGAAAGCCAAGGGAATTCTGCACGCGCAGGCGCTGGATGAGGCTGCTAAGCAGGCGGGGTACCAGAACTTTAGGCACGCCCAACGCGCTCTTTCCTCGAGTGCCGAACCAGGAGCTACCAATGGTCGCGTCTAGGCGCGCGCATCAGAGACGGGCGAATTGGTAGTTGAACGGTATCAATTAAGAGATGCTCTCGGCTCCTCGCAGAGTCATTTACGAGCGGCTTGGCGAAGCCGGATGAACTTGCTGTGCGAGGGTAGACTCGTTCTAGGCCGTTCGACATCTGACCGCCCCATGCGCAGCGGCTCCAGTGCACGGGCGGAGGGCGGGGGAACTGGCTTAAACTTGACTTGCCGGGACCGAGTCGCAGTATCGTCCGATTGAAGGGGATTGCCATGACATCGACACTTGATGGGCCGTATACCGAAATACTGACGCGCGCTACGCAGGTTCTGGGGAGTCGGGACAAGGCCGAGCGCTGGATGGTGACGCCGGCCCTAGGGCTCGAGCGGCGTCGTCCAATTGACCTGCTCGCCAATGCAGAGGACCTGGAAGTGCTCGAGACTTTTCTCGGGCGCATCGAGTATGGGGTCTATCACTGATCCTAAGATTTAGGGCCGCCGTTAACGGCCTGGCGTGACTGCCAGTGAGCCCCTTCGCTAACCCGCTTCGAGGGTTCCGGCATGCGTGAACGACCTGTCCCGTTGCCACCGGGGGCGTTAGCTCGCCAGGCCGTCGATCGCGCTCTGCTCGATGCGGTGATCGCGCTGGTTCGGGAAGCGGGATGCCTGATCGCTGCTGAGGTGGTGCGACCTGGTGGGCCGAGAGGCGCCGGGGACAAGGCCGAAATTGATGGCGAGGTCGAGGTCATGCTGCGCCAGGGACTGACGAAGCTGCTCCCCTGCGATTTTGTTGGTGAGGAAACCGGTGTGCAGCTGACGGGGCATCACTATTGCTGGGTCGTGGATCCCAATGATGGCACCCGTGACTTCCTGCAAGGGCACCTGGGCTCGGCGATATCCGTGGGCTTGCTACGAGAGTGTGTACCGGTGCTGGGCGTCGTCTATGCGCCGATGACGGAGCGCGGGGCGGATTGTATTGCTTGGGTTGAGGGGTTGCCTCAGTTGCTACGCAATGGCGTGTTGATCGTGCCGAGTGTCGCGAAAGGCGGGCTGGCGGAGGGCGTCCATGTCTTTGTCAGCCTCGCCGCGCGTGCCCGACCCACCCAGAACGCCGAGCTCTGTGCGCCTGCATCCTTCCACCCGATGCCGAGCATTGCCTATCGGCTTGCCCGAGTGGCGGTGGGGGATGGGATTGCAGCGGTGTCGTTATACGCGGTGTCGCCCCACGATGTGGTGGCGGGTCACGCGCTGCTGCGGGCAGGTGGCGGTGGCCTTTGGAACGAACGGGGACAGGCCCTGGGCTACGCGACGGCGGCGACATTCAATCAACCAGTCGGGTATTGCTTCGGCGGCGGGGAAATAGCGTGCCAGGAATTGATGAGGCGCCCGTGGCAGATTGTTCTCGCAGACAGAGCATAGGTGTGTGGCGAGCCTACAAGCGGGCAGTCTCCCCCAGACTATGTGAAAACCACTGCTGAGCTCTGCCGCGGGGCCGGAGCACCGAAGGGCCGTATTCGGGGGAGCACGTCACCCCACCGAGCAAAGCTCCTACAGGAGTATCGTGTGCCAGATAAACGAAGGCGTACATGTACCCTGGTGGGAGGTTCTCGATGAAGATCACTGCGATAGAACAGGCCGAATCGGTCAGTGATGTCCTGTGCGACGTCTGTGGCGCTAGCACGCGTGTTGAAGGGGACGGATTGCAATTTGGCACGCTTCGCGCCAGTTGGGGTTATGGCTCGGCCCATGATGGCGAGTGCTATGAGGTCCATCTGTGCGAGCCCTGCTTTTTCAGCACGCTTTCAGGCCTCAGACGTGACCGAATGGTGAACTTCATGTTCAGTGAGGAGGATCAGGACCTCAGCGATTTTGGGCGCGTTGCTCGCGATGATCTGTTCAATGACGGGGGCAGCTCGGCCACCTGATTTCCCTTCTGTGGCAGAAACCATGTGATTGCATTTTCACCCGGGGCGGACCTCGTGCCGGCATGGAAAGGATCCAACACAAAATCTAGAAGCACTAGCAGCAGAGGCAGCCGCTCGAGGAAATGGAATGGCAGCTACGTGAAGCACCGGACGGAACCGTCTCGCCCAAACAACCGAGTTGGTGAATGACAGCGGTCACTGACGTTGGCTGGATTCGAGTCAACTGGCGGCTTTGCGCTGTCTGACCGGCCGGTAGCTACCTGTGGTGAACGGCAACAATCGGCCAAAAGCAGTCTCGCCCATACCAAGCTGAGCACTATTTCACCGAAATAGCACTTGAATGGGCCGACATGGCCTAACAGCAGCACATCGTGCGCCCCTTGTGGGCAACGACTTCTAATCACCGCTCAATGCGTGCCAGTGGAGCGATGATTCTATGCAGCGCCGGTACTTAGTATCAATCTGCCGCGAGGCGAGGCGAACGTATCGTTCGGCTCTCTCACGCTGATCGCCGGATAGATTCTCCAGGTACTCCACGACCTGCGCGGCTGAAGGTGTGGTTTCCGCGCCGTTGAATTTTGGAGGAAGGCCGGTCCATATCACATGATTTACGCCGCGGGCGTTAGCCCATTCGGATAGACCCGGAATCAGTACTGGAGAAGGCTGGCCGACGGACCATCTGCAAACGTGCTTATCGGCATTTTTCTCCGGGATGCCTTCGCGGTAGCGAAGAGCCTCAACGGCGGAGGGGAGATCCGCTGACTCCATCACTGCCCACAGGGAGGGAACCAGCCGTTCGGTTTCGACTAGCACAAGCGTAATTCGCCCATCTTGCGATTGCCTGGCGAACTCCGCTGGTATCAGAGGGCCGTCCTCGAACCATTGCCCCTGAATTGGAAAACCTCTTGGCTCCCAAATTAGGGAGCCCCATCCAAGACAAGCGATGCAAGCCAATGTGCCTCCGTTGAGCTCTGAGTATTGGTTGATGGTGGGGGCTAGCGCGCCAATCGTTCAGCGATCGAAGGGGACGATCTCACGTCTGCTGACTGCGCTTATAAAGCTCAGCGACCCAAGGTGAGTGATTTCCCTTCTGATAAACCAGACAGAGCTCTTTTCGAGGCCGGGTCACGCCGACATAGAAGAGCCGCCGAGCTTCGCGCATGGCCCGCTCCGACTGAGCATCGCGCCAGTTTGGAAAATCTTCGCTGTTGATACCAAACAGGATAGCCGCATCAAACTCGCGGCCTTTGGCGCTGTGGAGGGTGCTCAAGGTCACTCGACCGGAGCCATCTATCCGCCCAGAGAAGACATTAAGTGGCATGTCATGCCCCAGTGCCGGATCGGTCCGCGCTACCAGCTCCGAGCACACCTCCCATTCTTGATGGGTGTTTCGGGCAATTCCCTGCCATAGCGCGATCAGCTCGCGACAGAAGCGGGTCAGCCAATCATGGGTGGTCTCGTTACGATCGATTCCACTGCGCAAAAAGGCCATTAGCTGGCGGGTCATCGCCTGCTCCTCAGCCACGCTTACCCGCCCGCCATACACGATCGCGAGAGCTTGGCTGAGTAGCCGGTGATAGGGTGGTGAGGCATCACGCCATCCTCCTGTGACCCACCGGCTACAAGCTTCGACGAATCGGGCAAGACGGGAATTGCGTTTCACCAGCGCATTACCATCCGTGCGCAGGATGGCGATATCCGTCCCCTTGAGTGCGTCGGCGACCTTGTCTCCGAGCCAGGCAGCACGATAAAGAATCGCAGTTTGCTCAGGTTGAAACCCACGGCCTAGCAGTGAAGGCAGGACGACCTTAGCGATGTGTCGGGCCTGCATGTCGTGGTCGCCCTCTACTGACCAGAAGCTCAGCTCCCCATCGGGAGCCCCTTCCACACCGCAGTAATCGCGTTCTTCGCCAAGCGCCCCCAAGGAGGCCCTGATGATCTTCGCACCTGAGCGGTAGTTGAAGCGGAGGCGGATCGTCTTGACGTCGCTGCGCCCGGTGAGGCTTTGCAGCAAACCAGGATTGGCACCGGTGAACCCATAGATCGACTGATCAGCATCACCGACCGCAAAGAGTCGAATTCCGCTTTCAAAGCAGAGCAGCAGTACCAGCTCATGAAGCGCGTGGCCCAGATCCTGATATTCATCAACAAACAGGACGGGGAAGCGGGCCCTAAGCGCATCGCGAATCCAACTGTGTTCCTTGATCATTCGAAAGGCGATTAGCGGCATGTCATCGAAGTCGATAAGCGCCTTGCGACGTAGCTCCGCCTCGTAAGCCTCGATAAAAGTGGCGAGCTCAGAATTCTTCCCCTTCCAGGCGGGCAGAGTGCGATCAACCTCCCGGCGCCGTTTCTCTTCCGCGAAACGCCAACGATTCTGCGCATTGCCCGCATCGCCGAAAACAGATTTGTAAGCGACTTCGACCGCCGCATGGCACTCGCTGCTCGTCGCAATGCGAAAGTCGCCTGGGAGAAGCTGAGCAATGCAGCGGGCATAGGGCGCAATGACTTGAGTGAGAGCGAAGCTGTGGACAGTGCCGATGAAGCTGCGGTCGCTGTTAGCAACACCGAATTTGGCTAAACGCTCCTCTAGCTCCGTCGCGCACTCGTTGTTGTAGGTAATGCAGGCTACCCCACGCGGATCGACGACATCGTCCATCAGCGCACGCGCCATCGCGGTGGTCAACGTCTTGGTCTTCCCGCTGCCAGGACCAGCCAGAACTACGCAATGCTCGCGCTCAAGGGCTGCATCGTACTGCTCCCGATTGGGCATGAGTTCCGCAAGCGCTTGCGCCAGCGCGAGACGATTAGACATGGGATGCCACGTGCTTGATGGCCGCAGCGATATAGTCCGGCGGAGTCAGCCCAGGCAGCTTGCTCGCGAGCTTTGCACCAAGCCGCCCCTTACCGATATCGGAAACCATGGCGAGGAGCTGAGCAGGATCGACGGGCGTACCCGAACGCCAAGCCTTAATGCGCGCCGAGCGAACAGATCCGAATCCTTGCTCGTCAAGGATGTCCAGCAGTGCCCCTTGGAGACTGGGCGTGTTTGCCACAGCTACTTCGAAGGTCTGATCGTTCAGAAAGATGCCGTACGACGCCCAGGCCTCACTGAAGCTATCGAAGTCAGCTGCTTCACACCATGTGCGATTCTCGGGCGTCAATTGAGTCGCTCCGGGGGCAACTGCACAATAGGCGTCCCAAATTCCCATTGTCCGCGCCTTACCGAGCGGAGGTTTTGTGCCGTCTAGCGGATCCCAATCAGTGACGACCGCAAAAGGCAAGCCGAGACTACCTGCCAGCTTCACGTAGGGAACGAAATTCACACCCGCCACGTTGCAAACGGTGATGCCAAGTTCGTCCAGGCTGTACCCCAGCGCATCTGCGAAGCCCGGGAGCAATGCCTCTTCTGCATCACCCTCGACGAAAATCACGCCTCTCGCGAAGAGCAACTCAGACCGCGTAGCAGTGAGATACCGCTCGATATCGTCGAGCTCCTCAATTGTCACCGGCAGCGCGGCAAGAGAGTAAGCCTGAGACAAACCATCTGGCTTTCGTCGCAGGGTTACGATTGAACGCAACGGAGCGATCGCGGCCAGAGTCGGAGAGTGGCTGGTTACGATCAGAGCCTGCGCGTCGTCAGGGTTCTTGAAGAGCTTGTCGAAGACCGCCCGCTGCAACTGGGGATGGAGGTGCGCCTCAGGTTCCTCAATGCAAAGCAGCGAATAGTTGCGCTCATTTTTTGCGCGCCGCCAGGCAAACTCGGCCAGCTTCAGTGCGATCAGCGCAACGTTCGCGGAGCCCAAGCTTGCTTCCGCGATGCCACGCTTTCCGTCGTCTATGAACATGGCGATAGAGCGGATAAGCCGAAGCGGGTCGGCGGGTGCGAAACGTAGCCGTGCGTTGAGATCATGCGCGCTGCCGGCCAAATCAAGAATGCCAGTGCGTAGCGCACCCTCCAGCGTTTTGACGGATGGGAAGCTCTCCATCTTTGCCGTCGCCGCCTCAAGGTCAGTTGCGACGCTCTCCAGTTCGGCCCGACTGACTGAACCAAACGCATCCTCGAGCAAAGGCCGAAGTGGGGAGTGTCGCCAGGATGCAAGCTGCCCTTCGGCGTCGCGCAAGGCATCAAGCATGTCTATCGCGATACGACGGCGTACGCGGCTGGGAATGCTGCGGGATTCATCCCCACCACCATAGACGATGAACTCACAATCCTCACTGGACTGTGGTGTGCCGGTGACATCGGTTTTTTTGCGATAGGCATAGCTAAGCCGTGCAACCGTTGGATTGGCAGCTGTGCGGAAGTCAGTGAGCAAAGCAACCAGCATGTCGTCGCTATCGAAGTCAGCAAAGTCCAGGTGAACTTCGATTTGAGGGTTCGTTGTCAGATCGCAGCCGTCCCAAAAATCTGACAGTTTCAGCTGTCGCATTGAATCAGGCAGGGTGGGGTCGAGCACCAGGCGAATGGCAAACAGCAGGTTGCTTTTGCCGACACGATTCTCGCCCAGCAACACGATGTTGCCGGCGAGTGGGATATCGACTGATACAAAGTTTCGGAAGTTGCGAATGCTCAAGCTTGCTAGGCGCATGAAATTCCCTCTTGCACGCGGATCTCGTATTTCCGCTTTTACGGGCGTCCTGTCGAATCACCTACCGACGTTCGAGCAAGGAGATTCAGGGCGGATAACCAGTGCGTCTTGGCTGCAATGAATGCACGGTAGCCATTGGCCTCCATCGTAATCGCATCGGCTGCCTCCCGTCTGCTTGAATAGACCTTGAATTCGTAGATGATCAATGGCCGCTCCGCAGCCGATTGCTGCCATTCGCGACAGGCTACTTCCGGCCAAAAGCGAACGCTTAGGGCATAGTAAATTTCCCATTCGGTTGGCTGCTGCCCCTTAGCAATCGATACCGCAGATTTAGTCCACCTGAATGGCGGGCTCTACGTGAGATGTTTGCTTCGGAGCGGTGAGATCGAAAACGGCCTGCTCTTGAGCGGCTAAAACCTTGGCGACCAGTTGGTCGGTCGGCAATTGGTCGTACCGCTCCTTGAGTACCTCACGCAGCCGTATCAACCGCATGTTCGCCGTATCCACCAATGCATCAAAGGTAGTCGCCCTGACGAGGCCATAGTCACGGCCGTTTTCAGAGAGCTTCTTCTCTCTTCCCACGCCCGGAGCGATGGACTGTCCGACGACCCACGCAGCGATATGTGGGGCGCCTTCCATGAGTCCACACGAAGCAATGTCTTGAACGTACCCATCCGCCTGGAAAACTTCATCTCGCGTAAGCTTGAACCCACCTTTTTTAAGCTCAATCAACAGAATGTTCCGCAGTTGAATGACGGCCGTGTCGAAGGGGTCGAACGACTCAATACCGGTCAGTTGGACTGTGCTGCGGTCGGGAAGCACAACAATGTCAGGACGGTTCTTCTCGTTGATGAACTGCGCGTTCTTCCGATGGAACAGTTGCAAGGCAACGGTCTTCAACGTCGCATTCGAGCAATACTCCTGTGATTCGTACTCTGGCCCAAACAGCCAACGTGAGCGCAGGATGAGCGGATGCAGGGTATGAAGCTCGTCGACATTGGGATCACTGGCGAGACGACGAATCGTCTCGATTACGCTCAGGCGATCGTCGATCTCATCCAACACGCGCAGGGCGTCCTTGATCGACCACTCCGTGAGCAGGCGATCAAGCCCATCAACGTCATCAGTTTCCAGTTCAGAAAGCTTTAGAAGCAGGGCAACGCCGCTCTTGGATTTCTCTAGGTTGATCACAGCCTTCACGGCAGTGGCGAGGAAGTCGGGAGGGATCGTGGGATGGGCCTGCGCTACGGCTTTGGTGAACTCCGCGACTTCTATCCGAGCCCCTTGGCCCAGCGACTTCAACTCGCTTCGGTTCTGAAGTAAAGCGTCCGCTGACGTTGCTTCAATCACCTCATTTGCCAGCTCTAATGCTACGTTGCTGACGTGCTCGGCTGTGGCCTTATACAAGTCACCAACAGCTGGTGTTGTGTGGAACCCCGTCCAGTCTGCCAGCACGTGCGGCTCGAAACCTTCTGTGTCGACGATGATCTTGTAGCGTCTTGCAAACCTGGTTCGGCCATCAAAGTTTGCTACTTGACCTATAGCCCAAGATGGATTGCCGACGAGTCTCCGTCCAACCCAGAACGCAATACCTTGGTGGATCGACGAGTGATTCTGTTTGGTCGAGTCAATCACAATCACGGTCGCCTTACGGCCTTCGCCAAGAACCAGTGTTTGCTCGCTCACGCGGCCATCAATCACTGCGAAGGAGAGCAGGTTGCCGTTGAGCCGAATCTGAAACTCCGGGTCATGAATGAAACGCGCAGCAAGAACCGTCTGGATTTCTTCTAGGTCCGGAAAGTGGCGAGAAACTGACACCGTGAGCTTCGTCCCAGTCCCCTGACGCTCTCCAAAGGCTTCGCTTCGCAGTACGAAGGGACTAGGTCCGGATTCTGTACCTACCACAAAGGTGCTCAATTGACCGTCTCGCCACGTATCTACTTGATACTCGTCTGCAAAGCAGAGCAAACCGTGGCGGCCCACGCCGTTACGTCCATATGCCTTTCTGGGCCGATGTTCACGGCCAACTGGAAACTCAACATTGGGGCCCTGGTGCTTGAGTCGGTCATAGCGGAGGGTCATCCAGCGACGTTTAAAGTTCTCCGGGTTCATCCCATGGCCATCATCGGTAATGGTCAGGGTGCCTTCACGCTCTGTCGGCAGGACAATGTCGACCTTCGTCGCGCCTGCGTCCCACGCATTGGCAACAAGCTCGGTCAGCGCGACTTGGGGAACATGCGCCACAGGGCCCAGTTCACGGAGTAGGTAGTCCTCTTCAAAGAGGGACGAATGAAGTGGCTGGTCAGACATCGATCCTCTCCCTTGGATCAATCAGTGCCGACTATCTTGCGGTAGCGCAATGGAAATACCAACAGCCGGTAGTGACCTGCCCCGGAACTGGTGAACATGTAGTTTAGAACTATCCAATGACAGGTGCGTGCCTTCGCCCAATCGCGCCCAATGCCTCGAGAATTCTCACTATCGAGGCTAGAAAATGATCAAGCACATTGTCATGTGGAAGGTGGCCGGCGCTAACGATGCAGAGCGCAGTGCCGCTGCTCAGCGGGTGAAGAAGCTATTCGAGGAGCTGCGCGGGCGTATCCCCGGCATGACTTACCTGGAGATCGGTATCGACTTCTGCGGCCTCGACCATGCCTGCGACGTAGTGCTCTATTCGGAGTTCGAATCCCAAGCTGCCCTCGAGGCCTACGCGACCCACCCCGAGCACCTACGGGTGCGTGATGCACTGACTGGGGTGCGCATCAGTCGTCACCAGGTCGACTACGTGAGTGACCAGATCGAGCAGGTTGTCCATTAATCAGAGACTTCGCAGCGCAGGGGAGCTGCTGAATACGGTTGTTCCTACTCTCCGCGCTTGACCAGAGAGATACCCCGAAAGCAGCCCGACCTAGCTGCCTATCTTTGGACAGGCGATTAGCTGGCAACGATGACAGGAACATGGGATCGCCATAATAAAAGGAGAGTCCCATGTCGACCTGTTCCTCCCAAACCGCTGCCCTGAGTGAGCGCATCGCCACCGAATGGGCGTGCGAACGACTCGTCAAACAGTTCGCGCAACTGAACGATTACCAGGATCACGACGGCATCGCTGCGCTGTTTGTCGAGGATGCGCGCTTCTCGCGCCCCCTGGCTCCTGACGATTATTTCCAGGGTCGTGAAGCCATTCGTGCCATGTTCCGCGACCGGCCAAAGCGCCTGGCTCGGCACATCATGACCACCATCGTGATCGAGCAGACGTCTCCGACTACCGCCCGTGGCCGGAGCTACCTCACCTACGTATCCAATGGAAATGCTGAGGCCCCGCAACCTGCGCCGCTCGAGGGTGTGCCGATGTATGGCCAGTTCGACGACGAGTTCGTTCTCACCGATGCAGGTTGGCGTTTCGCCTTGCGTCGCGGCAGCGTGATCATCACGGGTTGAGGTCTTTCTCATGTTGGATCAAGACTTCCGCCGCTGGCAGGTTGGCCAGGTACGCATCACTCGAATAGTCGAAACAGCGCCGGTTGTCTCACCGGTGACGCTGATGTTTCCCGACGAAAGCGATGCCCTGATCACACCCCATCATGGCTGGCTGAAACCTCATTTCCTCTCGCCTGAAGGGGAAATGCTGGTCGCCTGGCAATGCTTCATCGTTGAAACGCCGGATCGCCGAATCCTGGTCGATACCTGCATCGGCAACGATCGCAAGCGCTACTTCGACATCTTCAACGACATGCACAACCCCTTCCTGGAGGACCTGCGTCGGGCAGGGTACCCGCCGGAAAGCATCGACACAGTTCTGTGCACCCACCTGCACTACGACCACGTCGGCTGGAACACTCACTTCGTTGATGGTCGTTGGATCCCCACCTTCCCCAATGCCCGTTACCTGTTCGGTCGCGTCGAGTGGGACTACATGATCGGTCTGGCCGAGTCGGGTGACTGGCAGCACGCCGGGCATGTGCCGGATTCGCTGCAACCCATCATGGATGCTGGCTTGGCTGATCTGATCGATGTGGACTTCCAGGTGTGCGAAGAGATTCGGCTCTTCCCGACCCCGGGCCATACCCCCGGGCACGTGAGCGTGCACATCGAGTCGCAAGGCGATGTGGCCGTCATTACCGGGGACATCATGCATCACCCGCTGCAGATGGCCATCCCCGACAAGCCCTGCGCCTTCGACCATGACAAGGAACAGGCCTGCTGCACACGTCGCAGCTTCTTGACCCGCTACCAGGACAGCAACGCCCTGGTGATCGGAAGTCATTTCCCCGAGCCCACCGCCGGCCACGTACGCAGCGATCAGAGCGCTTGGCGCTTCGACACCTAACCCGCTGGACAACAACAATCTGGAGATCCCAGCATGACCCAAGCTACCAATGCCAACGAGCAGCTCGTGCTCGACTTCTTCACCACCCTGAGCAGTGGTGATCTGAATGCCCTCCGTGAGTACATCGATCCGGATACCACTTGGACGCCGATGATCGAGAACGTCCCGGGTGCCGGTACTCACACCGGTGCAGCCATTTGCGATGAGTTCCTGGCTCCGGTACGTGGGCTCTTTGTCGACGGTGACCCCAAGGTTCACGTCGACAGCCTGGTCTCCAGCGGCGACAAGGTCATGTGCGAGACCCGCGGCATTGGCATGCTCCGTAATGGCCGCGAGTACAACAACCTCTACGCTTGGGCATTTATCATCCGTGGCGGTCGTATCAAGACCATTCGCGAGTACATGGATAGCCACTACGTGATGGTTAACATCATGGGTGCCCAGTCATGAGCCATGACTTTCGCGGCTACACGGTCCTGATTTCCGGCGCAGGCCGTGGGCTAGGTCGCTCAACTGCTCAGCACCTGGCCAGCCTCGGTGCCATCGTCGGCGTAAGTGACATCGATTCGAACAATTGCGACGAAACGGTGCGGCTCATTCGAGCAGCAGGCGGAATTGCGCATGGCTATGTTGCTGACCTCGCCTCGCGGGAATCCTTCCTCAAAGTCGCGGCAAGATTCGCTGACCAGGCCGGCCCGCTCGACGCAGTGCTCAACAACGCCTCGGTGCTGCGTTACGAGCCCATCGAGGCCATCAGCGAGTCGACGTTGGACCTGATGATTGGCGCTGGCCTGAAGACCGTGTTCTGGGGCGCCCAGGCGCTACTGGCCAACATGGATCCCGAGCGTGGGGGCGTTCTTCTCAACTACGCCTCTCCCGTGTCCTATCACGGCTACGCGAACACCTCCGTCTACACCTCGGTGAAAGGGGCCGTTCTGGCGGTGACCCGCTCCATGGCCGCAGAACTGGGTCCGCGTGGCGTGCGAGTCAATGCCATCGCCCCCGGCTCGGTGCCAACGCCCGGTGCGGTGGCTTACGTATCGCAAGAAGAGTACGCAAAGCGCGCCGCGAGCATTCCGCTGCGCCGACTTGGCGAAGACGACGACATAGCTCGGGCCATCGCTTTTCTACTGAGCCCGGAAGCCAGTTTCGTACACGGCTCTGTCCTTTGTGTGGATGGCGGCATCGTTGCGGCCGGCTAATTCTTTCGTGAGGAACCCATGAGTACAGCTACCCTCAAACGCCGCTACTTTGCGGAAGAGCGCCTTCAGCATCTGCGTTCGGTGATCGAGCAGGACGTCGCCCGGGGCGACTACCACGGTGCCGTCATTCGCGTTTCGCTCGGCGATCAGATCGGCCTGGACTTGGCCATTGGCAGTGCCGATGCCGATCAAACCAAACCGCTGGCCCGCGATTCGGTCTTCAGCATCTTCTCGCTCACCAAGGCTCTTACCAACGTCCTCGCCTTGCGTGCGGTGGAGCTCGGTCGACTCGCATTGACCACGCGTGTTATCGACATCATTCCGGAGTTCAAAGGTACTCCCCGCGAGCATGTGACGCTCTACCACCTTCTGACCCATACCACCGGCATGCCTGGCGTGTGGATCCCCAAGGCCGACATGTATCAGGACCGCCTGGACGAACTGGTCCAGGCCGTCTGCGACAATGTGCATGGCACGGTGCCGCCTGGGCAGCGTTGTGACTACTCACCCGTGGCCAACCAAGTGCTAATCGGCGAGATGTTGCGTCGAACTGATCCTCAAGGCCGTAGCTTCAACGATCTGATCCGCGAAGATCTCTTTGAACCGCTCGGCATGCGCGACACCAACATGGGGGTACGGCCGGATCTTCGCTCTCGCAAGGTAGTACCGGACATGCGCGGGGTAATTCCCATTAAGTGTCTTGGGCGCACCCAACCGGGGCCTTTCAGTCTGTTCGAAGAAGAGGTATGCGAGGCTCCGCACGTAGGGGCGGTATCTACCACCGCGGATATGTGGCGATTCGCTGAGATGCTTCGCTGCGGCGGTGAGCTCGACGGCGTTCGTATCCTGTCGCCGCGGATGATTGAAGTGGCGCGGAAGAACCATACCGGTGATCTCTACAACGAGCTGTACCGTGGCGTAGCGCTGCGGGCCGGTTGGTACGATCCGCCGCCTGCCTACATTGGCCTGGGTTTCAGCGTGCGCGGTGAGCGCATCGTTCATCACCAGTTCGGCACCCTGACCTCGACCGAGACGTTCGGCAACTACGGTGCGGGCACGACCATGTTCTGGATCGACCCAAGCCTGGATCTGGTGTTCACCTGCCTGACCGCAGGCGTTATGACCCAGGCAGCCAACATCCAGCGCTTCCAGCGGCTGTCCGATCTCGCTGTCTCGGCTGTGGTGTGAGGAAAGGCCATGAACGAAATATTCGACTACGTAATCGTCGGCGGTGGCTCTGCCGGCTGTGTCCTGGCCAATCGCCTGTCGGCGAATGGCCGCAACTCGGTGGCACTCATCGAGGCGGGCCCGAAGGATGACCACTGGGTACTGACCATCCCGACCGGTGTAGCTGCGGCGCTGAGCAAGCCTCAGTTCAGCTGGGGTTACGAGAGTACGAACCAGGCCGGCCTTGGAAATCGGCCGTTTGTGACTCCTCGGGGCAAGGTCCTGGGAGGGTCGAGCTCGGTCAATGGCATGGTCTACTTCCGGGGGCATCCGGCAGACTTCGATGATTGGGCGGAGAAGGAAGGTGCCACTGGCTGGAGCTATCGTGAGGTGCTGCCGTACTTCATTCGCTCCGAGGACAATCCGCCCTTTGCGGGCTCGCCTTATCACGGTACTGGCGGTGAGATGCGCGTGGCTAACCCGCCGCGACCGAACCCGCTTGTGCACAGCTTCGTCAAAGCCAGTACCGGACTTGGGCTTCCGGCTTGCGATGACTTCAATGGTGCTGATCCGGAAGGCGTAGGCCTGCGACAGGCGACTATTCGCGATGGGCGCCGCGAGTCCATGTCGACGGCTTTCCTGCGCCCGGCGCGCGACCGCCAGAACCTCACGGTCATTACCGACGCGCTGGTTGAAAAGGTACTGATCGAAAACGGCCAGGCCGTTGGTGTCAGGTACCTGGTTGGTGATCAGCCGAAGGAGGTCCGGGCTCGCCTGGAGGTCATCTTGTCCGCGGGTGCCTATGGTTCTCCTGCGGTTCTGCTGCGTTCCGGTGTGGGTGATACCCAGGAACTGCAGCGGCTCGGTATTACAGTGAAGCACCATCTTCCGAGCGTAGGTGTCGGTCTCCGAGACCATCCAAGTGCAGCTGTCCAGGTATACACAGACAAGGACTACACCTCGTACGGTGTGTCGGCGCGCTCGATGCTGAGAAACATCGGTAATCTGGCCGAGTACCTGCTCTGGCGCCGTGGCCCGATCGGTGGAAACGTATTCGAAGCTACTGCATTCTTGCGGACTTCCCCTGAGGTCGAACGACCAGACCTGCAGCTCGTGTTCATGCCGGCGCATCGCGGGCCAAAGCCGACGCTACTTCCCATCGGTCATGGCTACGGAATCCTCTCCATCGCCGCTCGCCCGAAGAGCTACGGCCGTGTGAGCCTGGCGAGTGCCGACCCGGCGGCTAAACCGCTGATCGATCCTCGCTTCTATGAGGACGAGGACGATCTGGCGGTGGTTCGCCATGGTCTCAAGCTTGCTCGACGGATCCTCAATCAATCCGAGTTCAGCCCGTATGGTTCGAGAGAGATCCTGCCCGGCGCTGCTGTTCGGGATGAGGCAGCACTGGATGAGTACATTCGCCGAACCACGGTCACGGTCCACCATCCGGGCTGCAGTTGCCGTATGGGAAGTGACCCGGAGACCACGGTCGTGGATCCGCAACTAAAAGTCCGTGGGATTCGCGGTTTACGAGTGGTTGATGCTTCGGTTTTCCCGACGCTGATCGCCGGCAACACCAACGCAGCGGTGGTGATGATCGCTGAGAAGGCGGCCGACATGATCCTCGGCAATCGAGCGCCCGCACCCGTCGACGTACCCTACGCGGGGTCGGCGAGAGACCTGGCCACGGCGTGACGTCTGGAAAAAAAGAGGCCTGCGAATGCAGGCCTTTTTCTTTTGTCCCAGGCAGCGGATGTCAGTCGAGAGAAAGGTCGGTTGAGGCGAACTCGCGCACTGATTGACGTGTAGCCTTGGATTCTCTGGCACAAAGAAAAACGCTCCGTACATTGTCGGAGCGTTCCTCTTGTTCAGCAGGGCGTACTGCCCCTGGGCTTACTCGATCTCTTCGGTGTGTCGCAAGGTACTGGTCGTACCACCAACCAGCGACTTTGCCTTGTCGCTACCGCTGCGCTGCTGGTCTTCCGGGACCACCGACTCGCGCCAGCCCACTTGATACGGGCGGCTTTCGAGACCGAAGATCGACATCAATGCGACGCGCATGGTGTCGGTGTCTTCGACCAAGTGTAGGAAGTTCTGTTCGTCCTCGAGGCGCTTCTGCGGATCGGCCTCCTGGGTCCGACGCTTGAACTCGATGGCCGTCGGGTTCGCGATCTCCAGGAAGATCCGGCGACGCTCATAGGCGTACCAGTCCAGCACATCGTCACTGGTCTCACCATTGAGAACTTTAGCGAGCAGGTCGACCAGCGTCACTGCATCCTGAATGCCGGAGGTGAACCCCATGCCGCCAATGGGATTGGTTGCATGGGCCGCATCGCCCGCGAGCAGAACGCGGCCGGCACGATAGGAGGAGGCGGAGCGTTGATGCACGCGGTAAGAGTTCGCACGGACCAGACGATATTCAGCGCCTTCCGGCAGCCAATGGCGTAAGCGCTGGTCTACTCGATCCAGGCGCTCTTGTTCAGTCAACTCGCTGTCTTCGCCGTAAGCGACTCGCCAGAGGCCGCTGTTGTCGATCCGGGCAATCACCGCCCAGTTCACCGGGTCCGACACCATGTTGGAGTCGGCAAAGCCGTGCTTACCGAAGTCGAACTCGATGTTGGTGGCCATAAACGTGTCGGGCCAGGTGAAGCCATCGAAGGTGGCCCCGATCAGCTTGCGTACGGTACTGCGTGCGCCGTCTGCCCCGATCAGCCAATCTGCCGCGATCACATGCTGGCCAGTGGCGTCGCTCACGGTGGCGAGCACCTGGTCGTCTCGCTGCTCGATGGCTTCGAGCGTCGTTCCCCATTTCACCTCGGTACCCGGTAGCGCGAGCAAGCGCTCGAGCACCATGTTGGCCAGGACGTCCTGACCGAAATGCAGGATGAAGTGATAGGGCGTGAGGTCCTGGACCAGGCGATGGTCCATGCGTCCAACATTTCCGCTTTGGGCGAAGTAGCACTGGTAGTCGTAGCTCTCCGGGCCCAGCTTGCGGGCCTCGTCGAGCAGGCCAAGTTTATCGAGGGCCTTTACAGTAGATGGCAGATAGACCATGGCCCGGGGCGAGTCGATGACCTGGGTTTCGCGGTCGATCAGAGTGACTCGAGCCCCCTTGAGGGCCAGACCGTAGGCCGAGACGATGCCGGCAGGGCCCGTGCCAACGACAAGAACATGCTTTCCAGAACTCATTTGCTGTACCTCTTGTTATTTTTCGAACCGAAGGAGTGACGGAACACGGCGCCCTGTTACGGAGCGAATGCAGCCATGGCTGGGGCGGTGTCGGTGTACTCACGAACCTGGCGCAGTAGGCCGTCTTGAGCGATGAAGAGAAAGTGGTAGTGGTTGATGTAATTCCGGCCGTTCGACAGTTGGGCGTTGCCGCTGAGCTGAACCGCAACCCGTTCGCCTTGTTCGGTCACGCCCTCGATGGTGAAGCGCATAGTGCGAATGACCGGAATGACCTGGGCGAGGAAGGCGGCAAAACCGTCCTTGTTCATCTCGCCGGTATTCGGCAGCCAAAAGACCGCATCGTCACTTGTCAGGGATAGGGCGCCAGGCAGGTCTCCGGTCTCGATGCGTGCGAGATAGTCCAGGGCCAGCTGCTTGTTCAGGGAGTCACTCATAGCGTCCCCCCTCAGCGACGCAGCAGCATGCTGAGCAGGAAGACGACCAGCTTGGCATTGAGCAACTGGAAACCGCCCCGCAGTTCCTCAGGGCGCAGTTGGGCGCTGATGGGCATGGCGCCAAACGCAGTGCCTTTGAGAACCAGTCGGTTCCCATCGCGCTCCAGCTCCTCGATCTTCATCAGTTCGCTGCCGTCGGGTGAGTAGAGTTTCATCTGCTTATGCCTTGTTGAATTGGCTGAATTTCATCTTGAGGTCGTCGAAGACGCGCATCGCCGCAGCACGGCCAGCGCCGAATACACCGCCACCTGGATGCTGGAACGGGCCGACCAGGTATAGGCGGTCGACGCCTGGAACGGTGTTGCGGCCAAGGTCCGGAGTGGGGCGGTGGGCTCCGAACTGGTGTTGGTGACCGGCGATGCCATGCAGGTCGCCGCGCTGGAAACTGGGGGAGGTGCGCTGCATATCGAGGGGCGTATCGATGTGGCGGCCGATGATCAGGGCGCTGTCCAGGTTGTGGAAGTACGGCGCCATCCGGTCCAGCAATTGGTCTGCGTACTCTTCCTTGATGCTGTCCCAGTATTCGGCAGGATTTGCTCCGATTTCGAACGGGACATAGGCCCAGGCATGCATGGTGGCTTTACCGGCAGGCGCTCGGCTCGGATCGATATTCGTCGGTGACGCGAGGGCCAGCAGGGGGTCCTTGGGCAGCTGGCCGTAGCGCACGTCGTCGAACGAGCGGCGGAAGCGATCTTCACTGACAGGCAGCAGCTCGATGAAGGCGGCTTGGTCGACGTGATCGCCTGCGCGGAAACGCAGCTTCTCGTGCAGCGAGGCGTGGATTGTGATGCAGGCGCAGGGTGAGGTGGTGGTGCGTTCGGCGCGCTCGAAAACCTGGGGAGCAACGCCGGCGTCTTCCAAGTAGCCGCGCAGCAGGTGCGGGTGGATACCGCCGATGATGGCATCGCGTGCTTCGAAACGTCGGCCATCGTGTGTGCGAACACCGGTTGCCCGGCCGCCGCGCGTCTCGATTGCGGCAACGTCCACTTCCGAGATCACTTCACCGCCATGATCCTCGATGCAACGAATCAGCGCGGCCGTGAGCGCGCCACTTCCGCCAACAGGGATGCCGATGCCGTATTTTTCCATGAACGCGAGGAACATGAAGAGGCTGATACCGGAACCGAGCTCTTCAGGGCTGGCCAGGTTTTCACCTACCATGCGTGCGAAGTGCAGGCGGACCTTCTCATGCTCGAACCACTCGGTGATGATTTCCCAGCTGCTCTTCATCATGGTGGCGAACATTTCCCGGCCTTCCGGGCTCTGGTCCATCATGGCGAACTGGGCGCCCATGGGGACCGGCGCTGAGTACAGGGTTCCGATCAGCATCGGCAGGTAGTGGGCGGCGATCTCGGAGAAGCGGAGGTAGGCCTCGGCGTCCTTCTGGGAGAACTTCGCAAGCTCCTGGTAGTTGCGTTGGCGGTCCCGGTACAGGCTGAGCGTGGTGCCGTCGTCGAAGACGGAGATCAGTGGTACTTCCGGATAGATGTACTGGAGGCCGTACTTGCTCAGGAGGCCGAGTTCGTCATTGCGAATCAGCGGGTTGGCCTGGATGAAGATATGGCCAACGCTGTGTTGGTCATGGCGAAAGCCCGGGACCGTCAATTCGCGGGTGACAACGCCGCCGCCAAACCAGGGGTTTCGTTCCAGCACCAGGACTTTCTTGCCGGCAGCCGCCAGGTAGGCGGCTGCGACCAGACCATTGTGGCCTGAGCCAATGGCAACAATGTCGTAAACCGTGGACATGCTTGGTACCTCTTGTTTTTGTCAGATCGCGTGAATCAACGATGCGACATGCCAAAAGGCCAAGCACCTATCCATGGATAGCGGGAAAGGGGAGGGAACCAGCTGCAGGAAGGCTTCTTCTTGCAGCCGTTGATTAACGCAGGATACCTAGTTGACGGGCGCGGTCAGCTGCCTGGGAGCGGCGACGCACACCGATCTTGTCGTAGATCTGCTGCAGGTACCATTTGACCGATCCTTCCGTCATTCCAAGCTTGATCCCGATTTCTCGATTCAGAAGGCCCATGGCGACCATCTCGAGGATGTCCAGTTCGCGGCTGTTCAGGGCACCATAAATGGCTTCCCCTTGGGTCGGAGCCGGCGCAGCCGCGATCGTGCGACTTCCCTCCATGCTTTCCAGTAGTGAGCTGGCAAAGGCATCGGCAGGTTCACCATCAATGACCGCCGCTTGCAGCTGGTCACTGAGAAGACGGGCAAGCCATTCTCCTTCGTCCAGGAACACCCGCTTGAAGCCACAGGGTGCAGCTTGGAACAGGGCACGACGCAGGACTCGTTGCGCCGCCCTTTGATCCCCCGTTAGCACCGAAAGATGAGCAATGATGATGCCCCAGCGCAACATGCTTCGAACTGCATTAGCGCCTTCGAGGTGGCGGTGCCATAGCTTGGCCAGGCCAAGGGCCTCTGCCAGGCGGTCTTCGGCTTGTGCAACCCTTACCCACACCAGCGCACGTGCTTCGTCGAGGGTGGTGATATTCGCGTGGGGTGCGACGTCGCTGGCCGGGCCGCGCAGTTGGTTCTTGCGGCCCAGGCGAACAACCTCGTCAGTCTCACCTTGCCGGAGCAGCCACTTCAATCGCTCCGCAAGACTGAAGAGACGCAAACGCTCGAAGTCGTGCTCGGTAGCGAACACGTCCGCCTCGTCCAGCATCCGGAAGGCCGTTGCCTTGTCTCCGTCGAGCATGGAGATACGCGCGTGGGTAAGCCAGCCGGCGATTGCCTGGTCAACAAACCCCAGGTAGCAGGCTTGTTGCAAATGCGCATCGAGCAACTTGCGTGCTTGCGGGATTTCGTCCCGCTCATAGTGCACCTTGGCCAGATTCACTGCGATCATCGCAGCCAAAGGGGAACGATGCCCAGCCAATTGCGTGGCTGAGCGCAACGCAGTGCCCAGGCTCTGTATGGCTGCCTGGGTGCGACCGGCCATGAGCCTGGATGGGCCGACAATCGCACTATGGAACACTTGGGCCAGATCGTTGGGAAGGCGCTTGAAGTATTCGATGCAAATAGTGTTCAGGCGCTCCACTTCGTCGAGTTGGTAGGACTCGCGGCGAGCATAGATCTGGGTGGTGAATAGACTGCCGCGCACTAGCGGATGAGCGTCGGCATAGTTGTCGATGAGGAACTGAGTTTGAGCTTGCAGTGGCCTGACCTGGTCGGAAAGCAAGTTCAGCATGAGCTCTCTGTGCAGCAGTTCATTGCGCAACTTGGTAATGCGGTCCAGGGGAAGCAGATGGTCATGCTCAATCTGCTCTAGGCGTCCCCGGGCTTTCTCCAGTAGCGCCTTACAAGTCTCGAACTCCCAACGCATCTCCAACTGCCAGATCTGGCTGAGAATGATCGCTGGGAACCGAATGATGATGTCCTCCGGAAGTTTTTCCGCCAGCGCCCAGGCATTTTCGTGTGAGCTGAAAATGTCCTCGCCGTACGTGTCCATGATTTCTGCAGCTCGCAGGTAGTCCCTGGCTGCGATGGCCTGATTGTAGGCTTCCACATAATCGCCGGCCTGGACCAGCCAGTCGCTTGCAGCCATGTGCAGCCGTAGAGAAAGTCCCTCATCCTTCTTTTGCAGTTCGCGGCGAAGAAATTCGGCGAACAGGGGGTGGAATCGATACCAGCGCTGCTCCTCATCGATCGCTGTCAGGAACAACCCGAGACTTTCGCACTGATGCAGCATGTCCTGGCCGTCCTGGCGCCGGGTCAGCGTATTGCACAGGGATGCCTCCAGTCGATCAAGCACCGAGGTGTGAAGCAGGAAGTCGCGAATTTCCGCGGGCTGTCGCGAGAGTACGTCCTGCAGGAAGAAATCGGCGAACTGCCTCCGCTCGCCGGAGAAGTTGGCCAGGTTGTAAATCTGATCCGGATCGCGACGAAGCAGTAGCGCGACCAAGGTCAGACCGCCGGTCCATCCCTCCAGTCGTTCTTCCAACTGACATACCTGATCATCTGGAAGCGTACCGACGCCGTGGTGCTGAAGCAGTGCCACCGTTTCTTCGTGGTTCAGGCGAAGATCGCGAATGTTCAGGTCCGCGACCAGGCCATGCATTCGTTGGCGGGCCACCGACAGGCAGGGCTCTCCTCTGAATGTCAGTACGAAATGCAGATGGGCGGGGGCCCGCTCGATCAACATCGACAGGCAGCGAACCGCATCGCTGCCGGCCAGGTAGTGGACATCGTCGATGAACAGGTACAACGGCCGCTGATCGTCTTGCAGCAGTTCCAGCAGGCTGGTCAAGGCCCTGGTTAGACTGGTCTCTCCGACACGAGTCAGAACGCTGCTGGGGGGAATAGGTTGGTCGACCAGTTCGAGCGCGGCCTTCAGGTAGGCGCTGAATATTGCAAGGTCATTGTCTCCCTCATCCAGGGACAGCCAAGCGGTACGAGCGCCATTCTGGGCCAATTGGGCGTGGTACTGCCTGAGCAGTCCGGTTTTGCCGTACCCCGCTGGCGCCTGCACCAAGGTCAACGGTATGGCGGCCGCTTCTGTCAGGCGCTTGAGCAAGCGGGGCAACGGGGTAAGTCCCGTGCTGGCCGGAGAGGGGCTGAGCTTGGAGGCAAGTAGTGAAATCTGCAGTGGCGACTGCTGATGCTGTGGAATGGAGTGTTGATGGCTACTGCGCATTGCAGCGGTCTCCATGTTTCGGGTCGATTATTCAACCTCTTGTTAAATTCGGTAGCTCGTCTGCGCGGGCCATGGGCTTTCGGTTTTATCGCTGATGCCCAAATCTTTGTCTAGCACGCGGGTACGGGCGGTAGATGAAGTGCCATGATGTCATCGCGTGGGGCCCCGTGGAACGGATAAATCTCTCGAACTCGGGGGTCATGCCCGGGGATGAGGTGGTCTGACGAGTCAGCCAAGTCATGCAGCTTCCGGTAGCCGGCAAGCATGGCACCGACATCCAGGACTACCGGGAAGGGAGAGTCTTCCTCCATGTTCGCGTAGTAGTGACTGGCATCGGAAGCCAGCACCACCCACCCGCGAGCAGTGTGCACTCGCACGGCCTGAAGCCCGAGGGTATGCCCACCGACGTGGATGAGTTCAATTCCGGGGGCAAGTTGCACGTCTCCGTGGTGGAAGACTACGCGTTGCTGAAAGACACCTCGTACCAGATTGACTACGTCCTCGACATTGAAGGAATGGCGCAGTGGCCTGTACAGCATGTATCGCCCGGTGGCGAAGTGCATTTCCGACTCTTGCAAATGGAAGCGAGCGTTGGGCAGTAAATCGACGTTCCCCGCATGGTCGTAGTGCATGTGCGTAATGATCACCTCCTGTATGTCCGCAGGAGTGAGACCTAAACGCCCCAGGGCACCTATCGGGCAGCGAATCAGAGTCCGGCCGCGTGCATCGGCCGCCTGTTGATTGAACCCCGTGTCGACAAGGAATACTCGTTCCTCGCTCCGGATTAGCCAGATGAAGTAATCCATCGGCATGGGCAGGTCATGAGCGTCGAGGCTGTCGATGAAGTTATCGCGGCGGACTCGATCAACACGGGCGTATCGCAGCGCGAATACCTCGTATTCGGGGACGGCAGTCATGGCATCTCCTGGGCAGCAAAAGTCCGCCGGCGCAGGGCCGGCGGTAGTGTGTCAGGCGTGTTCAGCTTCCCAAGCCTTGATCGCCTCACTTGCGACACGGAAAGCGGCCAATGCCGCCGGTACGCCACAGTAAATGGCGCCCTGCATCAGCACTGCACGTATCTCGTCCCTGCTTACCCCGTTGGTCAGCGCTCCTTTAACATGCACGCCGAGCTCATGGTGCTGGTTCATCGCGGTGAGCATGGCCAGGTTGATGATGCTGCGGGTCTTGAAGGGGAGGGTCTCATCGCCCCACACGGCACCCCAGCAGTACTCGGTGACGAGCGCTTGCATGGGCTTGTTGAATTCATCGGCCGCTGACCAGGATTTCTCTACGTGGGCGGCACCCAGTACCGCCTTGCGGTTGGCGAAGCCCTTGTCGAACATTTCGTTGCTCATGGTGTGGATCCTTCAGTTGGATGGGCGTGGACGGGTCGGGACCTCAACGCCCGCCCACTGCTCGATGAGGCAGGTGATGCGCGTGAAGTCGGCGCTATCCCCGAAGGCAGCGCGAGTCATGTTGAGTACTTGGCGAACGCTACTGCCGACTGGCATGGGAACTCCCATGGCCTCTGCTTCGTCGAGGCACAGCCGGGTGTCCTTGAGGGACAGGGCAGTGGTGAATCCGAAGTCGAAGGTGCGCGGTAGCACCGCTCGCGGAAGCTTGTCTGCAGTTGCACTGTTGCGGGCACTGCCGGCGTTGAATACGTCCAGCATGACTTGGGGGTCCAGGCCCGCCTTGACACCCATCACTAGCGCTTCGCATGAGACTGCCAGGGCTGTGACGGAGACCAGGTTATTCACCAGTTTCATGGTCTGGCCAAGTCCGGGTTGTTCACCGCAGAACAGCGCTTTGCCCAGTGTATTCAGGATCGGGAGGAGTTCTGCGTAAGCAGCGTCGGGGCAGGCCACCATCAGGGCCAGCGTGCCTTTTTCGGCGCCTGCCGCTCCACCGCTGACTGGGCAGTCGACGGCGATGATGTTGCGCTCAGCCAGCGCGGACGCGACTTGCTTGGCGGTGCGAGGGCCGGTAGTGGAAAGGTCGACGAACAACCGAACTTGCTCACCGGCGATAATGCCCTGATCTCCGAGCGCTACTTTCTGCACGATCTCGGGGGTGGGCAGGCTGGCAAATACGATCTGCGCCTGGTTGGCGACCGCCCGCGGATCCGCAGCTCTGCTTGCACCCAGTGCTACCAGGCGCTCTACAGCGGCTTCATTGAGGTCGAAGACAGTCAGTGAATGACCGGCCTGAACCAGGCGACGGGCCATGGGCTCGCCCATGACACCGAGTCCGATAAAGCCAAGAGTGGGGGTGGACATTGCGTGGATGTCTCCTGTCTGGGACGCCGTAAGCGCCCGTTGGTCAGTGGGGAATTAGGCGGGCAAGTACCGCTCGAGCGCGCTCGACTTCGTCGTCGCTGACCTCGTGGGATCTGCCCGGGTAAATCTTCAGTTGCACATCACCCCCCATCCGCTCAAACACCTCGGCGCTCTGTTCGGTGCGCTTCCTCGGCACCCATTCGTCCTGGTCGCCGTTCGCGATCAGGACAGGTGTGCCGTCCAGCTGAAGTGACGTCGTCCAGGTCGTTTCTGCGGGACCAATGAGGCCGCCGGTGAATGCGATCAGGCCACCCCAACGTTGAGCGTTGCGGTAGACGAATTCGCTGGCCAGGCAAGCGCCCTGGGAAAATCCCAAGAGTGCGATGTTGGTTCGTTTGATACCGCGGCGTTCCAGATTTCGTATCAGCTGTTCAAGACGTTCCAGGGCGAAGTCGAGCCATGGTTGGTTCTCGCTCAACGGCGCCATGAAACGATTCGGATACCAGCTGGCCTGGGCCGCCTCAACAGCGATGAACGGCATGCCTTCGAGATCAAATCGCTCTGCCAGGGCGAGCATGTCTGCGGGGCCCTGGTTCCTGCCGTGAATCAGCACCGTTGCAACGCCGACGTCTTCGGCGCGTGGCCCGAGTGTCCGGACCAGCGTGTCGAGATGAGGGTTTCGGTCCATGGGGCGCCTCAGTACTTCAACGGTTCGAGGTAGGCCGCTATTTCTTGCGCCCGAGCACCCAACTGCGGAGGAATCTGGATGGTTTTACCCAGCTCTTCGAAGGGTTCGTCGACGAGAAAACCTTGAGGTTTGGAAACAGAGGCCTCGAAGAGCGCGCCTCCGGGAGTGCGGACGTAGACCGAGTCGAAGTAGCCGCGATCCTTGCGATCCGATACGTCGGTGTATCCCATGCCTTCCAGATGCAACTTGACGCTGCGCTGTACGTCGAGGTCCGTCACTTCGAAAGCGCAGTGGTGAACGGTGCCTTCGCCGTATGCCCACGAGCCCTGGGGCAAATCTGGTTCCAGTTGGAAGTCGATGATGGTGCCGGAGCCGCCGTTGCCCACTTCGTACCGGCTGAAGGCACCATCGGTATTGAGCAGCTTGCCTGTCCAGCCGTAATGCATGAACTCGGCCGAGTTCTCCAGATCACGCACTGAGACGGTAATGCCGTGGGTACCGCGGATGCCAAACTCAGAAGGCACCACCCCGTTCGAATAAGGCTTTCGATTGTCGTCGTCGATCCCGACCAGCTCGTACTCGATGCCACACGGGTGGGTGAAATGCAGGAGCTTCTCGCCGAAGCGTTCCAGCAGGACCGGTTTGAAACCGTGGTTGGTCAGGTGGCTGGCCCAGAAGCTCAGGGACGAGACTGGAACCGAAAGAGCCAGCGTCTTGACCTGACCACTACCGCGGCGAGCCTTGCGGCCAGACTGACGCATGGGGAAGCAGGTGATCAGCGTGCTCTCTTCGCCGATGTCGTTCCCGTAGTAGAAGTGGTAAATCGGCTCGGTACCGTCGTACAGGCCGGTCTTCTTGACGCTTTTGAGACCCAGTACCTTGGTGTGGAAGTCGTAGTCTTCCTGGGCGCCACCGACGTTCAAGGTGATGTGGTGGTGACGCAGGATGTGCGGGTTTATCTCCATTATTATTCTCCAGTAGCACGCATTGTTTGAAACGCCTGGTGTCAGGGGCGTTTTCCGGCGAAGGCGTTGGCAAGCAGATGACCGATGGCTTCGGCTTCAATAGGGCGTGGATTCCAGTACGGGGATGCACAGGCGATTTCCACCGCGCGTGGAAGGTCGTCCTGGCGCATGCCAATCTGTTCCAGTCGGGTGGGAGCCCCAAGGCTGGCTGCCAAGTCGTACAGGCCTTGAGGTGCGTCGGTTACCCCGAGCGCGCGGGCGACCCTTGCCATGGCCTCTGGGGTAGCCGAGGCGTTGTAGGCAGCCGCATGGGGGAGTACGACGGTGTGGGTTTCGGCATGGGGCAGGTTGAAGCTGCCTCCGAGCGTGTGGCAGAGCTTGTGGTGAATCGACATACCCACCGCCCCCAGGCAGACACCGCAAGCCCATGCGCCGAAGAGGGCATCTGAGCGTGCCTCGCGATCTTCAGGATCAAAGACAATTCGGGGAAGCGCCCTGGCAAGTGCTGCGATGCCCTGCTCTGCCAGTTGGGAGATGAGCGGATTGGCGTCTTTGGCGTAAAGGGCCTCCACCGCATGGGCAATCGCATTCAATCCACTGGTCACGCTGATCTGCGGCGGGAGACTGAACGTCAGGTCCACGTCGTAGAGAATTACTTCCGGGAGAACCTTGAGGGCGCGCTGAGTGGTTTTCAGGCCGTTCTCCGTCTGCCCGATGATCGGCGTTGCTTCCGATCCGGCATAGGTAGTCGGTATCACGATCTGCGGCAGGTCGGTGTTCAACGCGATCGCTTTGCCCAGTCCGATGGTGGAGCCACCACCGAGCGCTACAACGCAGTCCGCTTTGCTCTTCGCCACCACGTCCAGGGCTTCACGAGTTACCTCCACTGGAGTGTGCATGGTGGCGTTGGCGTACAGCCCCACGGACTTATCGCCGAGCTGTTTGACCAGACGTTCGCCGGCATCTCGTTGCTGAGAGGTGGTCAGTACCAGCGCTCGAGAGCAACCCAGGTTGGTGATTTCTTGCTCCAGCTGCGACAGGGTTCCGGAACCAAAAATGACGCGTCCGGGCAGGGCGTTGTAGATGAACGGCTGCATGTACTCTCCAAGCGTATTGAGACTTCGATATGCGTGGAGTTTTGCTATGGATATGGGGCTTGGACACCTGTCGAAAGATAGTGCCGCGGACTTACCGCGACACCGTTCTTCAGCGTGTTAGCTCAGGAAATCCAGAAGGGCTTGGCGCGCCTCGTTGGACTCGTCGAGCGGTAGGTGACCAACGTTGGTGAACATCCTCAGTTGTGCGCCTGGTATCGCCTGTTGCCAGTACTCGGCCTGGCCGGCGGGTATCAGGCGATCCTCACTACCCCAGATCAGGAGGGTGGGCGATTTGATAGTCGCGAGCAGTGAAGGCATTTCCGGGTTGTCCATGCTGCCATCGCGCAGGACCCGCATTACGGCGGTTCCTTCACGAACTCGCATCGCACCGAACTCCTCATCGGGACCGTTCGGTAGGTAGGGCAGGAGGACTTGAATGTCCTTTACCAGGAATGCCGGGAAGTTCTCTGGCGGGATGGTAGAGAGGTCGGGAAGCGGATGTTCTGGCACGCTCAAGCCAGCGGGGGCCGCTAGTACCAGCTTCTCGACCCGCTCGGGGTATCGCGCGGCAAATTCGGCCGCCAAACGCCCCCCAAACGAGCTGCCTACCAGGTGCACGCGGTCGAGTCCCAGGCTATCGAACAGCTCGCGGTAGTGCTCCACGTATCCAGCGGTTGAGTCTATCCGAGGGTTTTCACAAGACATGCCGAAGCCAGGGTGATGTGGCAGGAATGCTTCAAATTGCTCTGGCCAGCCATCGGAGAACGCGAGGCCAGTCCAGGTACCGCCCCCGTGCAAGTACACAAGGGGGAAGCCACTGCCTGCGCGATGCACGACGGTGATGGTGCCGTCGATCTGGAAAAGCTGGCGTTGCCAGTTGGAAAAGTCGACGCGGCGGTCTCCGCTGGGAAGCAGACTCATAGGAACCTTCTTGTTTTTCGGGTGTGCGTGGGGGCCACGCGGCCGCTGGCGCGGCGTCGTGGAGTCGGTGTACGTGGTTATGCCAAGCAGGGCTGCGCGCAGTTCCGTCGCAGCTTCAGGCTTGAAACGCACCTGCATGCGGCGATTGCTCACTGCCCTATGACGCCCCGGGAATTCCACCAATAGGTCTTCCGTTGATGGCTCGATTCGAATTTCAAGCGGGGCGTCGACCACAGCCAGTTGAAAGACCATGTCCTGCGTGTCTTGCATGGCCGGCTCCCACTTAATCGATCAGTTCCAGCGTGCCCTTCATCGCGGCCCAATGGCCGGGGAAGGAGCAGAAGTAGGCGTAACTCTCTCCGGGCGTGAGATTGCCCACCTCGAAGCTCACACTCGTGCTTTCTCCGCCGCCAATTAGCTTGGTGTGCGCAATCACGCGCTCATCACCGGGCTTCAGGTAGCCACCGGAGGCCCTCGCGTTGATGCCATCAGTGGCAATGGCCTGCACGTCGGAGGCCTTGGCAAGCACCCAGTTATGACCCATTACGGCCACTGGCATGCGACCGTGATGAGTGAGCGTGAGGGTGATCTGTTTGCACTCACGACTGATGCTGATGCGCTCCTGGGTGAAGGTCATCTGGTCAGTTGAGCCGATGTCGATCTGGCACTCCGCCCCCAGCGCGAAAGCGCTGGGTAGCGATAGCAGAGCGGTCAGGAGTACTGGGCGTAGCATCTGCTTCCCGCTCATCATTTGGCGCTCGGCGTCTTGGCCAGGAAATTGGCCAATGCGTCCAGCTCGGCATCACTGATTTCCGTCTTGCGGAAGAACGGCATGACAGAGATGCCGTTGCGCACGTAATACTTGATCAACTCCGGATTTAAATCACGTCGTTCCACCAAGGTATCCGGCACTGCGCCGCGGTATTTGGCGCGCAACGCCAGCGTACCGGGATATGCATCGCCAGCTGCATGGCAGGCCGCACACCACTTGTTGTAGATCTGCTCTCCCTGAGTATTCGGAGTGTCTTCCGCTGCGGCACCTCCTGCCATCGAGATGAGCAGGGAGGCAATCAATGCGCTTTTCATGCCGAGGTCTCCCCGTTGTAGCGGTGCTGCTTACGAAGATGTTTCGGCCAGATACCGTAACGCCCGGGCGAGAGGATGCCCTTTGGATCGACGGCGTCTTTGAGTACTTCGTGGAAGCGCAGCAGAGCATGGTTGCCGAACGAGTAGGTATCCATCACATCAGCTTGGAACGCAGGAGCTGTACGGTATTCGCCCCAGCCGTGCTTGGCGGCAACTTTGATGATCTGTCGGAAGGCCTGGCGATTCTTGCGGTTCTGTTCTGGGTCCTTGCTCATGAAGAACGGGATGATGAAGGTGAAGCTGCGCTCCCAGGACGGTACCGGAACGATCATTGCGAAGATCATCGGCATGCCCAGTCGCTTGGCCTCGGCACCGAGTACTTCATTGATCTTCAGGATCTCCGCGCCGTCGCGTGGAATTACCGGAGAGAACCAGGCATGACCGTCTGACGGGGGAGCCGGATTCCAGGTCGAGCGTGCACCAATCGCAAAGGTGCGCAGGTTCGGAATACCGAACTGGGCCGGGTACTCCACCTTTTCTGCCTGCTCGGGAGTCAGGGGTAGGTTGTAAAACTCGCGATCTTCGAAACGTGAATCGGCGATGAGTGCTTTGAAGCGTTCTTGGACGTATTCCCACTGCGCCCGAATTACTTTCTCCGGCCCGTAGAAAGTCAGTGCACAACTCCAGAAGGGGATGTTGTTCTTCTTTCCGTAGCCTTCATACTCCTCCGGCTTGGCGCCGCGCCCCAGGAGTTGCATGAACTCCGGATCAGGGTTTTTCGGGCCGTGAGCCAGGAAATCGTGCAGCCCAGCTAGGCTCGGAGTGCCGAGCACGGGGCTGTTGATGTCGGGATAGCCGGTGAAGATCTTGGCGTTCTCGAGCTCGGTCATGAGGTCGACGAGAGGCGCAAGGTCGGCGTAACGAGTCAGATGAATGGCACCTTTGAGGAAGGCCTCTGGCTCGGGCATCAGCCAGAAGCCCATCTTGGTCACGACGCCGAAGTTGGACTGGCTGAAGATGCCGTCGATTGCTGGGCCGAACCCGGTCTTGTACATCGCCCAGGTCTTGTTACCCGGCATTGCACCCATGCCCGTACGCATCAGGTCGCCGTTGGCCAGGACCACTTCCATGCCGCAATGGGCATCGAAGTGGTTCCTGAACTGGGCACTGGTGTAGCCCGCGCCGCGGTCAATGGCATTGCCCAGCATACTTCCCCAGCCCGGATCGGGTACGTCGATCCACAGCTTGATCTTGTTCTCCTGCAGGTAGCGATACATGTCGAAGTAGCTGACGCCGGGCTCGACGATGCAGTAGGCCTGTTTCTCGTTGACCTCGATGATGCGGTTCATGCGTTTGAGGTCCAGGACGACGCTGCCGCTGTAGGCTGGTGCAGAACCGCCGTAGCCGAGGTTCTTGCCGGTGGAGATGGTGTACAGCGGAATGCCGTGGCGGTTGGCGATGCGCACGACCTCCTGGACTTGCTCGGTGGAGTCCGGTGCCACGGCTGCGGATGCGAGGCGTTCTTCCGGCTCACCCCAGTAGGGTGAGTAGGCATCGCGGTAGAGCTTGAGGTCTTCCTCGCTGGAAAAGACCCACTCCTTGCCGACGACTGCGGCGAACTCGGTGAGTGCCTTGGCGAATGTTTGCGAATCAATGCCTGGGGGTAACATGCCTTCTCTCCTGGCCAGGTTTTTTTCTTGTAGTTGGTTTGGGGTCAGGCGCGCGCCGTTGCGGGCGCGATAACCCAGGTCACCAGCGACTCGTCCAGCTGTCCTCTGCTGCGAAACTCTCTGGGCGTGCACTTGCCGTTCAGCTCGGGGGGCGAGCAGTTGGCAAGGAGACTCGCCAGCGCAGCACTCCATTGCCCATCGGTTGCAATCGCCTTGGCGGTCTGTGCCGAGAGGAGGTCGGGGGCTTCGATCTGGTGCGTGAGAACACCGCTGCCGTTGTCGTGGTGCTCGGTACGCGCGAGCACACGCAGGCCGCGATCCCAAGCCAGGCGTTCAAGGCAGAACAGGTGTTCGCGGGTGGTAAGTCCCGTTACGGCTGCCTGGTGTTTCCGCCACAGCGGATCCAGCTCTTTGAACCACAGTGCGGTGATATCGCCTTGGCTGGTGTAGTGGGCCATTCCAAGTGCTGCGGCTTGTGCACCAAAGCTTCGGCTGTCCGCAAAGCGACTGTCCGAGACCACCGCTTGAATCACAGTGCTGGATTTGAAGCCGAGGGCATTGGCAACTGAAGAGTTGGTGAGCAGCGGCAGAAAACTGCTGGCGATTCCTGCCTGGAGAAAGCTGCGCCGCTTCATGACTGGGCAGCCTTCGGGCCGAAGGTCGGACGGGAGGGGTGTGGCATGGCGACGGTCTCCAGCGATCTTGTTGTTATCGCCATCGCCTTTCCGGCGATGTTCGTTGCCGGAATGTTTGCGCAGGGGGGTTTTCCCAAGCACCTACCCAAAGATAGTTAGCCCCCCCCTTGCTCGTTCTCCTCCTCTTGCTGCTTCGCGTAGCTGCGCGGCGACATTCCGAAGTGTTTCTTGAACAGCTCGCGGAAGGCCCGTTCTGATTGATAGCCAACCCGCTCCGCGATGAGCGCAATACTGACGCGTCCCTCCAAAAGCAATTCGGCAGCTAACTGCATTCGGCATTCGATCAGGTAGTCGATGGGGGATTGGCCTGTTCGCTTGGCGAAAAGGCGTCCGAAACTGAATCGCGACATGCCTGCGAGCTTTGCCAGTTTCTCGACTGTCCAGGCTTCCGCGGGACGGCTGTGCATTGCGACCAGTGCCTGGCTGATGCGTGGGTCTCGCAGGCCGCTGAGCCAATTGCGCTGTTGACCTGCGGTGCTGAGTGAGTGGGCACGAATGAAACTGGTGAAGATCAGTTCTGCAAGTCGAGATGCTGTGGCGGTGTACCCAGGAGTGGCCGAGGTTTGCTCCGCGGCGAGAAATTCGAGCAGCGATGGCAGCCAGGGGAACAGCCCGCTGGCGCTTCCTCGAAGTGCAATGAGGTCAGGCAAGGCTCGCAGCAAGTGATTGTCAGTGGCGCCAGCGATGATCAATCCCATTGTCAGCACTCGCGCATCGTAGGGCGACTCGCCAAGTCGAAGCCCCCGCAGTGGTGCTCCTTGCCTGGATCCCGGGGTGAGTCTGGGGAGGTTATTTCGCTCCCAGTAGTCAGCCAGAGGGATGCAACTGGCATCCCTCGACGAAGCAAAGGAAAACGCTCGTCCATGGAGGATCAGGGCGGCGTCGCCGGGATGAAGGCACTGTGGCTGCTGTCCGTCGAGCATGAGCCAGAAGGGTTTATCAATCGCGCAAAAGGTATAGGCGTTGGCCGATGTTGTAGCCGGAACAGCCATACCCCAAGGCTCTCCGCAGTTGAAGATCCCGACGGAGTTGGCCTCGATTTTCAATGACAGGAGCACTTCACCTAGCAGGTCCATAGCTCACCGGATATGTCGGATACAGCCGAAATATCGCTCATTTCGGCGTAGTTGGTTGAGGGGGGTTTGGATACTTTTTGCCGCATGAACGGTTTGCACAAAAAACAACAAAACCTGAGAGGTGGCTTCATGTTTATTCGCAACTGCTGGTATGTCGCAGGTTGGGACGATGTGCTGAAGGGCCAGGAGCTGTTCGCCTGCGTCATCGCCAACGAGCCAATCGTCATTTATCGCAAGGTCGATGGTGGCTTGGTCGCACTGCAGGATCGTTGCTGCCATCGCGCGGCTCCTCTTTCGATCGGGCGCCGCGAGGGGGATCATCTGCGTTGCCTGTATCACGGGTTGCGCTTTGACGAATCCGGCCAGTGTGTAGATATCCCCGGTCAGGATCGAATTCCTCCGCAAGCACGGGTGCGCAGCTTCCCTGTGATCGAACGCGGTAATTACTTGTGGGTCTGGATGGGAGATGCGGAAGCGGCTGATCCTGCGCTGATTCCCCCCACGGTGGCGTTGGATGATCCGAATTGGATCTTCCGGCACGGCTACATGGACTACGACGCCAACTATCAGTTGGTGCATGACAACCTTCTGGACTTTTCCCACCTGACCTATGTGCATCCGGACAGTTTTGGTGTCGGCGAGGATTGGGCGCTGACCCGACCCAAGGTCACGCGTATGGAGCGAAGCGTGCGAGTCGAGCGGTGGTTGCCTGACCAGCCGGTGCCGAACCACATCAAGAGCGAAGTCGAAACCGAAACGCTTGATATGTGGATGTATTACGACTTCTACGTGCCGGGCGTGATGATCATGTATTCCCAGGGGTATCCAGGTGGCACCGCGGCTCGCTGCAATGGGGAGGCACCAGTCGGTATCGAGCCGATTACCAGTGATGTCACCAACCAGTCCATCACGCCGATCAGTGCCCAGCGCTCGCGTTACTGCTTCTCTTGGGCTCCCCGCGTCAAGGGCGGGAGTCCCGAGTTGGCCGACGGCATGATTGCGATTGCGCGAATGGCCTTTGGTGAGGACCGTGACATCATCGAGGCCCAGCAGCGTGCGCTGAACCTGGCTCCCGATGCCAAGCTGGTACCCACGACGTCCGATACGGCTCTGGGTCAGTTCCGATGGATCATTGATCGCATGCTCAAGGCCGAAGAAGAGTCGAAAGTGAATCCAGTAGTGCAGGTGGCTGCTCAAGGCTGATAACCCCGCCATGATCTGAGCCTGGCTGTTTGGCGGGTCTGGGTTGATCCTTCATCAGCCAGGTTTGCCTTCTCTTTCGCTTGCCCCCTAGAGAAAGGGGCAGGCTCCCTTTCAGACTGACGAGCGTGGATTGGGCGATTGCGGATCTATGGATTGCAGTACGTCCCAATGCTCTGCGATACGTCCGTTCTCGATTCGGAATATATCCACAAGCGCTGCACCAGGATCGTCGGCATTCGTGCGGACGTGCGCATGCACAAAGGCCAGGTCGTCGCTGCTGGCAGCTCGCTTCACCTCATAGCTCAATGCTGGAAACTGGGCCTGAAATCCTTCGAGAAATGACAGGCTCGCTGCTGCCCCGTCGGTGGGGACATGTGGATTGTGTTGCACATAGTCAGGGGCCACGAATCGTTCGAATGCCGCACGTGGCTGCTTCTCGCAAAAGGCCAGCTGAACGAAGTCGAGCACTAGCTGTAACGAGCGGTTGGTGGCGTTCTGGGCATTCAATTTTGGCTGATTGAGCATGGGCTAACTCCAATGCGTTGAGGGGGAGGCCGATGCTCGAATGGCGCAAAGAATTAGGCACCTATCCTAGGATAGAGGCGGTGCTATCGCTCTATCTTTGGATAGGTGTTCCGCTATCTGGGCCCCTCTAGTTTTCACTCAACGGATCCATCAATGGTCCGCTGTCCTGGCCGTCGAATCGCGCGATGTATGCGCTTCGTACAGGTCTCCACGAAGACCGGAGAACAACAATAATGAAGTCAGTTCTGCTAACTCCTCCCTGCGTCGCACGTCATCTGCTCGCAACTCCCGTGCTCGCAGCGGCTATCACACTGGCTTCCGCCAGCGTGGCAAATGCATACGAATTCAAGGTTGGTGAGGTTGAAGCCAGTTGGAGCAACACGCTGAAGTACTCCCTTGGTTCTCGCATCAGCAGCCCAAGCGACACCAACCTGGCCAACGTCAACGCCGACGATCCCGAGCACAACTTCGATCGCGGCTCGTTGATGATGAACCGCGTAGACTGGTTGACGGAGTTGAACGCGCGCTACCGGAATTTCGGTCTCAGCCTGAGTGCGGCGGCCTGGTATGACGATGTCTACAACCGTCACAACGACAACGATTCTCCGGCTACTGCCAACTCCTTCTCCGTGGACAATGACGAGTTCACCGACCAGACCCGCAAATGGGCTGGTAGCAAAGTCGAGTTGCTGAATGCGTTCGTCTCTGGTCAGTTCACGCCGTTCGATGTCCCCGTCAGTGTGCGCCTGGGGCAGCACACACTTCTGTGGGGCGAGAGCCTGTTCTTCACCGACAACGGTATTGCTGCAGCGATGGCTCCGGTTGATGCCTACAAGGCGCTTACAGTACCGAACACCAAAGCTCAGGAGCTTTTCCTGCCCACCAAGCAGCTGTCCATGAGCGCACTGTTCGACGGCGGCTGGACCCTTGAAGGCTTCTACCAGTTCCAGTGGGAGAAGACTCGTATTCCTCCGGCCGGTAGCTTCATGTCCTCTGTTGATATCCTTGATGAAGGTGGTGAGCGCATCATCGCAGCACCTGGAGCCTTCTTCTATCGTGGGTCGGATGATGAGCCGGATGCAGCCCAATATGGTGTATCGCTGCGCTGGCGGCCGGAGGCTCTCAACCTCGACCTGGGGCTCTATGCCATTCGCTACAACGACAAGACGCCGCAGGTCGAGATCGTTCCCTCCGGCGGCTTCGACCCGACCAATGGGTCGATCGGTGAGTACTTCCTGCGCTACCAGGAGAAGATCAAGCTTTACGGTATCAGTGCCAATACCTCGATCGGTCAGCTGAACCTCGGTGGCGAGGTTTCCTATCGGCAGGATGTCGCTTTGCGTGCGAAGAGCGATGTGATCGACCCAGAGGTTTTGGGCGACACCGTACATGCTCAGATCAGCGCCATCTACGTGGGCAACGCTGGAGCTCTGTGGGATGGTTACTCGCTGGCCGGTGAACTCGCTGCCCATCGTCTGGTGAAAGTGACCGAGCACAAAGAACAGCGCGACGATCTGCTGAATGACACCGTCTACGGTGTGCGTGGCCTGGCCACCTTCGACTACTACCAGGTCATCCCAGGCCTCGATGTCCAGCTTCCCATCGGCCTTGGCTACAACTTTAAGGGCCAGTCGCCAATCTCTGCGGCGTTCAACAACTACGGCTCCCATGAAGGTGGTGATGTAACCGTGGGCGTCGTAGGAACCTACCAGCAAGACTGGAAGCTGCGTCTCGATGTCACTCACTTCTTCGGCAGCGAAGACAACAACTATTACAGCGGCCGTGACTTCGTCATGGCGTCTCTGACCCGCACCTTCTAACTCGGTCCCCCAAGGTACCGCGCACGACGCGCGGCGCCTTGGGGCGCGCTTCGCCCGCAGAAAGCTCCTATTGGAGGTTTTCTGCGAGAAGCCACGACCGCGCCAGTGGTCGAGACCAGGTCACGACGAAGGTTGCTTCAATACCCACCTGTTCACAGGGTTCTGTCATGTCCAAGGAAATCATCAACTACCTGCGTCAATCGGCTCCCGCCCACCACCCAGGCTGGGGCGGTCCCGAATACTCTTCCTGGCAGGATGAGCAGCTCTCATGGAAAAACAGTTGCTACGTCGGCGACTGGTCCTTCCTTTGGGATGTCGAGTTTCAAGGGCCACAGGCACTCGAGCTTTTCCGCAATACCGGAGTGAACAGTGTCGAGAACTTTGCCATCGGTCAGGCCAAGCATCTGGTTCAGTGCGACCGGAATGGAAAGGTAGTTGCAGAAGGCATTCTCATGCGCCTTGGTGAGGACCATTTCTCAAGCCAGGGCGGTACCGCATTCTGGTCGGCATTCCGGGCCGATAAAGACGGCTACAACCTTGTCTGGACGGAGCAGCAGACTTTCCAGCTCCAGGTCTCCGGCCCCACAGCGCTGGCCGTTTGCCAAGCGGTAACCGGTGAGGAGCTGCTGGACATCAAATTCATGCATTTCCGCGAAGTCACCATCGCCGGAAGGAAAGTGAGAGCGCTGCGCCAGGGCATGGCTGGTGAGATCGGTTTCGAATTCCATGGCGCCGCTGCTGACAAGGATGTAGTGAATGCCGCCATCCTGAAGGCTGGCCAGGCACATGGCATCCGTCGCCTGGGACGTCGCACCGCGATGATCAACCACCTCGAAGCCGCGTTCCCGACCAGCCTGTGGCACTTCCTGCCCTCCAGCTTCGGTCCGGATAGCGAGGGATACCTCGAGTTCATCTACGCAAACTTCGATCTCAAGGGCATCGTTCCCGTCCTGCGCGGCAGCTTCGAGGGCAACAGCATCGACGACTACCTCTTCAGCCCCTATGAACTGGGCTGGGGGCGTAGCGTCAAGTTCGATCACGAATTCACTGGGCGCGACGCCTTGGAGCGTGAAGCGGAGAATCCACGTCGTGCTCGCGTCACCCTGGAGTTCGACAACGAAGATGTCGTGGCCATCTACGCATCGCTGTTCGGTGCAGACGAGCCTTTCGACTACCTCGACATGCCGCACCCACACCGCTGGGTGAACTGGGCCGATGCGGTATCGAAGGACGGCCGTCCGGCCGGTATTTCGAGCACGCCTGGCTACAGCCTGTACTTCCGCAAAGTGCTGGCGCTGGCATTCATCGATGTTGAGCTGAGTGCTCCCGGCACGCGGGTCGAGGTGCTGTGGGGTAGCCCCGGTACGCGGCAAACCGTCATCCGCGCAACCGTTGCTCCGGCCCCTTACAAGCAGGATAACCGCCGCGCAGAACTGCGTTGAATCCCAATCGTTGCCTACGGCGATGCCTGTAAGGGCGTCGCCACGACACGTACTTCCGGAAAGCCTCGTCATGAACAATAAAAGCTGGTTTCCGATCTTCCTGATTTACGCCTGCGGACTCGCGGGAACTTCGGCCCTGGGGATGATGGGGCCGTTGGCCGTGGATATCGGCGGCTTCTTCAATGTACCAGCCGCCACGGTCGGCCTGGCGATTGCCGGCCAGCTATTGCCGCTGGCATTTGCTGGCCTGGTGATGGGTTGGCTGATCGATCGACTCGGGCCCCGCCCGCTGCTGTTGCTGGGACTGTTCACCATGGGTGGTTGCAGCCTGGCTAACGCCTGGCTGGACAGCTTTGCTCTGCTGCGTGGCACGTTATTGCTGCAAGGCATCGCGCTCGTCGCGATGATGACCTCAGGGCAGGGACTATTGATGATGTTCACCGCCGGGCGTCAGCAGGTTCAGGCCATGACACTCTGGTCCACCGTCACGCCAGTAGGTTATGCCTTGGGTCTGCTCGCTGCCTCTCCCTTTGCCGGGAGTGAAGACTGGCAGCGTGCGTTCACCTGGCATTCGGGCATCACTCTGGCATTGTTGGTCACTGCTCCCTGGCTTCCGGCACTGCGTGCTGGCTCCAGCGGAGGCGGGCTTTGGACGGTGGTCCGCAATAGTCGGGTCGTTCGATTTGGTATGAGCCTGAGCCTGTCCGCATTGGCTGGTATCGGTAGCAGCGCCGTGGGAGCGCTGTACTTCAATCGCGTGCATGGCCTGGAGCTTGGTACCAGTGCTCAGGTGATGGCCGTGGCCAGTGTCTGTGGCGTTGTTGGAAGCATCGTGATCGGGGTGTTGCTGAATCGCGGATGGCCTGGTAATCGGCTGGCCATGTTGATCTTGCTCACCGCCACGCTAGGTGCGGCGGCCTTCTACTGGCCGAGCGATGTGCTGGCCTTGGCCGTGGCCGGCGCGGTTCTGCAACAACTCTGTGTCGGCGGTTTTATCGCTCTTGTTTACTCGCTGCTTCCCCGCGCGCTGCCTGAACCCGGTATGGCTGGCTTCGCTGCTGGTCTGGTTGGACAAATCACGGGGATCGGCGCAGCGTTCTCCGCGCCGTTGTACTTTGGTGTCCTGGACATGAACCAGTGGCATTACTTCGTAGTCATTTCCGTCGTTGCATGGGGCTGCGGATACCTGCTGCTGCCGTCGGAGAGAGACGCTTCTGCCGTGGCGGCCTCCAATCACTGATCAGCAACGTTCCCTCTATCGAACTATTGCGTTTGGAGAATCCCCTCGCCATGGCGAGCAACAAGAAAGCAAACGAAACCAAGAGTGAGCGTTCCCAGTGGGCTGCGCATACCGTCTTCAATGACCCTACAAGCAATTCCGATGCTGCGCCGTGGGTCAGCCAGAACGCACGGTTCATTGCGTTCTTTTGATCTTTGGTTTTGCAGATTCAGCTCAAGCGGTCACCAGGCTGGTCGGATCCCGGGAAAGGACAGCCTTCCCGGTGCCCGCGCTAGGCCATCAGAGGTATGGGGATGTTGGTATGGGACATGTTCTGGACAATCTGTCCGTAGGGCGAAAGCTCCTGATAGCTTTCGGACTGGTCGTGATTCTGTCGTTGGGCGTCGCAGGGGCTGGTCTCTACAGTGTCCTGGCCTTGTTCTCGCGAGGGGACCTGATGACCGGAGTCGCGGAGAGTCAGATCCATCTGCTGCGTGCCGAGGTCGCCCAGCAGAACTATCGGCTGGATGGTTCACTGGATGCTGCGCAGCGTGCCACGGAGTCTCTCGACGCAGTCCGGGCACGGCTCGACGCATTGCTGCAGGCGCATCCGGACAGCAAACAACGCTCGGCCCTGGATGAGATGCGGCAGGCTGCCGGTGAGTACTATTCGCTTTTCGAGCGCATGCGACAGCGTCAGGAGGTCGAAGCGGCCAGCCCGGCAGAAGTCTTGGCGCTTGAGCAGCAGGCCGAGAAGCTGCTGAAGCAGGGCGATGCCGCGTACATTGCGCAGGGCAATGAGATGGTTGCAGTTAGCCAGCGTGTCCTGGCTCTGCTTGGCAGTGCTAGCTTGCTGCTCCTCGTCTTTGCAATCGTCGCAGCGACAGTGCTGCATCGTCAGATCGTCCTGCCGTTGCGTCGCTCCGTCGCTGCCTTGCGCTCGATCGCTGAAGGTGATCTGCGTGCGGAGTTCGATAGCCAGCGCCGAGACGAGCCAGGCCAACTGTTGTCGTCCATGCAGAACATGACCCGCGGTTTACGCGGCTTGATCGAGCGGATTGACGGAGGTGTAGAGCAACTGGCGACTATCGCGACGGGCTTCGCAGATGTAAGCGCTGATGCCGGGGTTACTGCACAAAGGCAAAGTCAGGAGTCGGAGCAGAGCGCTTCGGCGATGGTGCAGATGGCCGCCAGCGTGCATGAGGTAGCGGGACACACCCGGCAGGCGTCCGAGGCCGCGCGGCAGGCGGAGCAACAGGCGCACGTTGGGGCGAGATTGGTCGCGGAAGCAGTCACCCGAATCGATCAACTGGCCGAAGGCGTGCAATCAACTCGGGCGAGCATGGTGGATCTCAGTCGAGAGAGCGAACGCATCGGCGGCATTCTCGATGTGATTCGAACAGTCGCTGAGCAGACCAATCTTCTGGCGCTGAATGCCGCAATCGAGGCCGCCAGAGCCGGAGACCAGGGGCGGGGTTTTGCCGTGGTCGCCGATGAAGTCCGGGCGCTGGCCCTGCGCAGCCAGCATGCAACGACCGAGATCGCCACAACGATCGACGCCCTGCAATCTCTGACCCGTCAGGCCATGGCCCATAGTGAGTCGAGTCTTGGTCAGGCTCGTCAGGCGGTCGAGCAGACCGGGATGGCCAATGATGCACTGCAGGCCATTACTCATTCAGTGACGCTGATTGAACAGATGAATCAGCAGATCGCTGCGGCCGCAATACAGCAGAGCGCCGTTGCCGAGCAGGTGAGTCAAAGCGTGGTCCGCGTTCGTGACGAAGCGGAAGTCAGTCTGACCAATGCCAGGGAAAGCGGTCGTTACAGCGATACCTTGCAGAACCTGAGCAGCGAACTGCGCCAGTGGGTCAGCCGCTTTAAGCATTGATACTCCGTCTCTCTTTGGATGAGCCCGGTGACAGTTCCATGTCGCCGGGCTTTTTTATTCATTCCGAATCTGGGGAGGCACGCGTTGTGGGAACTGCAGAGTTAGGGTGAGAGGCTGGGCGCGCCGGAGTACCACGGTCTTTGTACGACCATCCGGAGGTGTTAGTACCGATTCCTGCATTCCCGTTCTGCTCCTGCAACGCTTGAAGCTGAGGAGCAGGCAATAAAAAAGGGCACCACGAGTGGTGCCCATACCTCCCGAACCAGCCTCGGGAGCAAGCGTGGTAATCAGCCTAGGTTGATCTTCGATACGTCCGCGCCAACGCGCCCCGATTCTGCGGACCCACGTGCCAGGCGGAAGTCGTAACGAATGGCTGGGAGTTCGCGGATCGGGGCTGCCTCGTCCTGCTTTGGCGCTACGACCAACTCGGCGGAGGTCACGCCGAACACGGTGTCCGACTCGAGGTAGGGGTCACCTTCCAGGTACAACGCGGTAACCAGTTCCTTATGGCCCTCGGCGCTGATCAGGAAGTGGATGTGTGCCGGGCGATAGCCGTGCCTTTCCTGGGCGTCGAGCATGCGCCTGACCGGGCCGTCGGCGGGTAGTGGATAGCTCTTGGGGAGCACGCTGCGGGCCAGGTACCAGCCGTTCTCATCGCAGGTGAAGTTGCCTCGCATATCCACCAGCTCCTGGTCATGGAGCTGGATGTCATACCAACCGTCTGCGTCGGTTTGCCAGATCTGTACCTGGGCCCCAGGTAGCGGGCGGCCTTGGACATCCGTTACCCGGCCGTAGTACTGCACCGCTGTGCCACCCTGGGCGATCCTCGCGATCGAGTCGCCTGCTGCCAAGCGAGGGGCAGTTTCCCGGTAAAAGGGACCAAGTACGCTGCTCTCCGTCGCTTGCTCGAGCCCGCCGCAGTCATGCAGTAGGTTTACGAGGCTGGAAAGACCCAAGGTGTCCGAGAGGAGAATGAACTCCTGCCGGTCGGCACTGCACATCTGCCCCGTTGCCGTGAAGAAGGCGATTCCGGCCAGCCATTCTTCAGGAGTGAGTTCGACTTCCTCGGCGAAGGCATGCAGGTGTCTTACTGCGCTCTGCATGATCTGTCGCAGGCGGGGAGCGGGCGTACGCCCCATTTGTTCCAGGACACTCCTGGTCAAAGCATCGATGTTGGCGTTCATGGGGCTTCCTCAGGCAGGCACTCGTGCCCAATCGTCTCGATTTGACTGGTGCCGATTGTGCAAGCCGCAGGCGTGTCCGACTCCTACCGAAAGATAGCGATCGGGTGTGGGCGGAGGGGGTAGGTAGCAGGGCTATCTTTCGATAGGTGTACGTGTGGAGGGGCGGCAATAGGTTTGGACCATCGACCTTGTACAAGCTTGGTCGACCATCGGAGTTAGGAGTCGTCCAGTCACTTTCTGCTTGAGCGGTCGCTTCGCCTGCGACCTGTTCGGGATAACCGGCCGGGCTGGTAGAAGTTCAATTCTGCCCTGTCCGACAGGGCTGGCAGCCCCCGCAGAACAGAACTTATGACGGCACCAGCTACCAGCTTCTGCACATACAACAAGAGAACCATGCGCATGAACAAGAACAAGATGGCTTTGCTGCTTCTGTTCCCTCTCTGTCTGGCGACCAGTGTCCAGGCTGCCGTGAGTGCTGACGAGGCGAAGCAACTGGGAGCCTCGCTGACCCCGCTGGGGGCCGAGAAAGCGGCCAATGCCGACGGTACCATTCCGGAGTGGACAGGTGGTTTTGGCGCGCAGAAACCGTCCGGTTACCAGCCTGGCAGTTTTGCTCCGATTCCCTTCTCCGATGATAAGTCGACGCTGCAGATCACGGCCGCAAACGCCGATCAGTACAAATCCAAACTCTCTGAAAGCGTGTACTACATGCTGAAGAACTATCCGGATTATCGAATCAACGTTTATCAGACCCGCAGAACCGCGTCGGCGCCGCAGTGGTTTTATGACTATGCCGCAAAGAACGCCTTGAATGCCAAGTCCACCAAGGACGGGTTGGCGGTCGAGGGCGCCTACGGTGGTACACCATTCCCGATTCCCAAGACAGGTAGCGAAGTGCTGTGGAACCACCTGTTGTCCTGGAAGGGCACCGCCGTTGATTCTCTCTATCGGATGTACATGGTGGACGGTAGCGGCCGGCGCTCCCTGACCTCGGTCATCGATATGCATGAGTTCTACCGCTACGCACAAGAAGGTGGTGAAAAGGACTTCGATGGCTGGTGGTGGTGGCACCGTGCGATGACTACCGCGCCGGGTCGCAGTGCCGGTGAGGCTCTGGTTGGTCTCTTCCCGACGGACTATGACGCCCGGCAACCTGGCTCCTGGCAATACATGCCGGGCCAACGCCGCGTGCGCAAACTCCCGAACGTACAGTTCGACACGCCCAACTTCTACGTTTCCGGTCTTTCCCAGTTCGACGAAGCCTACGGTTTCTTCGGTTCGCCCGAGCAGTACAACTGGAAGCTGATTGGCAAGAAGGAGATGTACATCCCCTACAACACCAACGCTCTGTTGGCGGCTGATCCGGAGAAGGCCCTGGGCGAGCAATTCATCGATCCGTCACTGGTGCGTTGGGAACTACACCGTGTGTGGGAGGTTGAAGGTACCCTCAAGGATGGCAAGCGTAATGCCGCACCGAAGCGCAAGGTCTACATGGATGAGGACAGCTGGAACATCGCAATGTCCGATCTGTGGGATGCACAAGGAAAGCTCTGGCGCGGTGGTATTGCATACACCAGCCTGAGCTACGACTTGCCCGGTGTGGTGGCTCTGCCCTATCAGAGCCTGGACTTCCAGCAACGTGCGTACACCATCGCTGGCTACTTAAAGAACTACACCCCGGTAGATCCTCGGCCCCGCTCTTACTTCACCGCGGAAGCGCTTACTCAGGACGCCCTGCGTTAAGCAACTCGGTTGATCTTCACGGCGGTGCACTGCACCGCCGTTCGCGGTTGGTTCTTCGAGCGGTGACGAGTATGACCAAGATAAAAATCGGCTGCTGTGGCCTGGCATTGCTGTTGGGTGGCTTGACCTGCGTGGTGAATGCAGACCAGAAGCCCCTGCCTGATGTGCTCACTCAGTCGAGCGTGCCTGCGACTAATCCCGAACAGGGTTTCCTCCTCAGTATCACGAGTGCTGGCGACCGCCTGGTCGCCGTCGGCGACAGTGGCCGTGTGATTCTTTCCGATGATCACGGCAACAGCTGGCGGCAAGCCGTAGTTCCCGTGAATGTCCTCCTGACCCAGGTTCGATTCGCTTCCGTCAATGAAGGTTGGGCGATAGGCCATCTTGGTGTGGTTCTACACAGCAAGGACGGCGGTGAGACCTGGCAGCGTCAACTCGATGGTGCCTTGGCGGCGCAGCTTGTGCTGGCCCAGGCGCAGGTTGAGGCCGCCCTCGAGGGGGGCGACGTGGAGCAGGCAGACCGGGCCGTTCGCCAGGCGCAGTACTTGCTGGAGGATGGTCCTGACAAGCCATTCTTGACCATGCAAGTGGAAGACGCTCAGCGCGTCACTGTGTTTGGCGCTTTCGGTCTGGCATTGCGTACTACCGATGGTGGTAAGAGCTGGTCGCCGCTGAATACCGGGTACTTCAATCCTGGCTCGCTGCACTACTACGGCAGTGCAAACGACCATGAGAAGGCTCTGGTGGTCGGGGAGCAAGGCTTGCTGCTTCGCGGCCAGGGCGACTCCTTCGAATCGGTCGAGCAGCCCTACGCGGGCACCCTGTTCGGTGTTGTGGCAACCGGCAACGTTTCGGTTGCCTACGGCCTGCGCGGCAATGCGGTGCGCTCCCTGGATGACGGGAAGCACTGGCAGGTTGTGGACACTGGAGTTTCCGCGTCCCTGCAGGGCGGATTGGCCTTGCGGGATGGCCGCATTCTACTGCTCGCGGAGAATGGCCAGGTCGCCCTGAGTGATAGATATGCAGAGCGCTTCCATGTGCTCGAAAAAACCATCCGACCCGCCATCGAAGCCGTTCAGGTTGGTGATGATCAACTGGTTCTGGTAGGTCCCATGGGGGTTCAGGCCCTCAGCCTGGCGGTAGGGGAGTCCGTGCAATGAAAGTCGAGATCCAAGGTTCCAACGAGCCCTTCGATCCCACGGCAGGCACCATGCTGGAGCGTGTGCTGTTCAGCCATCGTGGCTTGATCGTACTGCTGTGCCTCCTGGTGACGCTGGGGCTGGCGTATCAGACCCGTCATCTGGAGCTGAATGCCAGTTTCAAGGCAGTGATCCCTAACGATCACCCCTACATCCAGAATTACCTGGCCCACGAGGGCGATCTGAAAGGTCTGGGTAACAGCTTGCGGGTGATAGTCGCCACCGATGGCGACTCCATTCTCGAGCCTCGCTACCTGAAGGTGCTGCAGCAAATCAACGACGAACTGCTGCTGCTGCCGGGTGTCGAGCGCTCCTATATGCAATCGCTTTGGACTCGCAGCGTGCGCTGGATGGCCGTCACGGAGGAAGGCATCGATGGCGGGCCAGTGATGCCGGACGCCTACGATGGCTCGGCTCAGAGTCTGGAAGAACTCCAGCAGAACATCATGCGTTCAGGTGAGGTCGGGCGCCTCGTTGCATCCGATTTCCGCTCAAGCGCGATTATTGTGCCGCTGCTCGACTACGATGCCCAGGCGCAGCAGGCATTGGACTACGGTCTGCTGTCGAAGCGGTTGGAAGCGATTCGCGCCAAGTATCAACAGGATGGCATCAGCATTCACATTGTGGGCTTTGCCAAGGTCATGGGTGACCTTATCGATGGGCTTGGCCAGATCCTGCTGTTCTTCGCCATCGCGGTGGTCATCGCCACCGTGATGGTGCAGTGGTTCACACGCTGCCTGCGTAGCACTTCCCTGGTGGTTGCCTGCTCCCTGATCGCCGTGGTCTGGCAGTTGGGTCTGCTTCCGTTGATTGGCTTCCGTCTGGACCCCTACTCGATTCTGGTGCCTTTCCTGATCTTCGCCATCGGCATGAGCCACGGCGCACAGAAGATGAATGGGGTCATGCAGGATATCGGTCGCGGCATGCACCGGATCGATGCTGCGCGCAACACCTTCCGCCGTCTGTTCATGGCGGGCTTCACGGCCCTGGTTTGCGACGCTGTCGGCTTTGCCGTGCTGATGCTGGTGAACATCGAGGCCATTCGGCAACTGGCGATCACCGCCAGTATCGGTGTCGCGATCCTCATCTTCACTAATCTGATCCTGTTGCCGATTCTACTGACCTACACCGGCGTGAATCCGCGCGCAGCGGCTCGTGCCCTGGAGCAGGAGAAGGCTGCGCTGGGCGCACCAAAAGGCTTCTGGCGTTTCCTCGATCATTTCACCCGCCGGCGCTGGGCGGCAGGTGCGATCGGGGTAGCGGTCATGCTGGCCGTCGGCGGGGCAGTCGTGGCAACGCATCTGCAAATCGGCGATCTCGACGCCGGCGCTCCGGAGTTGCGCGCCGACTCGACCTACAACTTGGACAATGCCTACCTGACCGCCCGCTACGCTACCAGTAGCGACTTGCTGGCCGTAATGATTACCACGCCCACCGACCAGTGTGCGGATTACGGGACTCTGGTGAAGATGCGAAGCCTGCAGCAACGCTTGGGCCAGTTGCCGGGTGTCGTGCTCAGCAATTCCTTCGCCGACCTGGCGCGACAGCTGGGCTCGGCGTTCAACGAAGGCAGCTTCAAGTGGGCAGAGCTGGTGCCAAATCAGCGGGTGCTCAATTCCATCGTGACCCAGGCACCGCGCGGCTTGTTCAACGAAGACTGCAACCTGCTCTCGTTGTATGTGTACCTCGCCGACCACAAGGCGGCCACGCTCCAGGCCGTCGTGACCGAAGTCGAACGCTTCGCCGCCGAGAACGATACCGACGAGGTGAAGTTCCTTCTGGCTGCCGGCAGCGCCGGCATCGAAGCTGCTACCAATCAGGTGGTCAAGCACAACAACTACCTGATGCTCTTCGGCGTCTACGCCGCGGTCATCCTGCTCAGCCTGGTCGCGTTTCGCTCCTGGCGCGCCGTTCTGGTCGCCGTGCTGCCGCTACTGCTCACCAGCATCTTGGCTGAGGCACTGATGGTACTGCTGGGTATCGGCCTGAAGGTGGCAACGCTGCCGGTGACGGCCCTGGGTGTCGGCATCGGAATCGATTACGCGCTGTACATCCTCAGTGTGACCCTGGCTTGCCAGCGTGCTGGCGCCGACCTCTCGGAGGCGTACGCGCGTTCGCTGCTGTTCGTGGGGCGCGTAGTCATGCTCACCGGCCTGACCCTGGCGGCCGGTGTGGCAACGTGGATCTTCTCGCCGATCAAGTTTCAGGCGGACATGGGCCTGCTCCTGGCCTTCATGTTCCTGGTCAACATGTTCGGTGCACTTATCCTCCTGCCAAGCCTTGCCACCTTCCTCCTGCCGGGAGCGCCCAGTCGAGAGCAGCTGCCTATTGCCTCCAGTGACGCGATGCAGAGATCCGCTTTGAAAGCAGTGGAGGAGGGCGTATGAGCAGCCTCGGATATGACTTCACCGGCAAGAGCGTCCTGGTGGTCGGCGGTACCTCAGGCATCGGGCTGGCCGCCGCCGCGTTGTTCGGGGCAGCGGGCGCCCGGGTCACGGTGGCTGGCCCTGACGAAGGGCAGGGACACGCGGCTCTCGCCAGCAGTGATGGCGACCTGCACTTCGAGCGTGTGGATGTGCGCGACGAGCAAGCGATGAGCGACCTGGTCGACGCCGTGGTCGTTCGTACCGGCAGATTGGATATCGCGATCAACAATGCCGGTATCGAGGGGCCTTTCGGACCCGTTGAGCAACTGGCCGCGGATGACTATCAGCGCATCATGGATATTAACCTCAAGGGGATCTGGCATGGCATGAAGTACCAGATTCCCCAGATGCGCGCACAAGGCGGTGGAGTGATCATCAACACTGGGTCCAGTGCCAGCCTGCGTGCAATTCCCCACGTGGCCATGTACAGCGCAAGCAAACATGCAATCGCGGGGTTGACCAAGGCTTCCGCCCTCGAACAGGCGCGACACAGCATCCGCATCAACGCCATCGCCCCGGGGCCGGTCAGGACCGGGCTGCTGGAGCGTATGGTCGACGGCAACATCGAACTGGACGATATCGCCGCCTTGGTTCCGATGGGGCGCATCGCCGATCCGAACGAGATTGCCGCAGCCATCGCGTGGCTGGCGTCCGACGGCGCCTCATTCGTCACTGGTCACGTCCTGGCCGTCGATGGTGGCCTGACGGTGGGGTAGAGCACCTCAGGCCATTGAAAACCCACATCCTCAAACAACAAGAAGAGGCGACTTATGCGCCGATGGATGCTGCTCGTCCTTGTGCTGCTGACCGGTAACGTTCTGGCTAGTCCGCCAGCTGAGATTTCCGCTAACGCTCAGTCCTTACATCAACTGCGCAGCGCTGGCTTCGCTCTCAGCGCGAACCTGCTGGTGTACTTCAACTTCGAGTATGGCCGCGCACAGGAAGCCTCTAACCACGAACAGTATCGCGAGGCCCTCAGGGTCCTGCGCGAAGGTGCCGCCTCGCTTGGCGGGGCTGAGCGGCACAAGGTAGGCCAGATCGAGGCTTGGGTCGCGGACCTCGAAGAGCACGCAGGCGAACCGACCTATCCTTTTTCCATCAGCCTGAATCGCATTCTCGAAGCGCACAGCCAACTGGACGGGCTTTTGGGTGAGCGCTATCGGGCGTCTGCAGGCAGCATCTCCAGATCGCAGTCCGAACTCAATGCACTGAGCCTGGATGCAAGTCGAATGCAACTGCTTTACCTGACGTTCACCTTCCGCACCTTGATCGTCTACATCATGGACTCCGATGATGGGACGGTCGCAGCGCTGAATCAACGCATCGAGGATGGGTTCAGTCGGTTGGCGCTGGAGAGCCCGGAGGCGGTCACCCAGGTCCAGAAAGCGCGGATGAGCTATGTATTCGTGCGTGAGCGAATGGAGCAATTGGACAAGTCCTGGCTCCCGAATTCGGTTGAGTACTACATGCGGCGCGTCGTTCGCCTTCTCGATCAGGCCGCCGTATCGGTCGGCTGAGCGTGCGTGGGCAATCGGTATTGGGCCCTGCGGCCAGAGCCGCTTCGCGGTGGGCTGGTCGTTACTCCTAGGCCGGCTGGAGCACAAGCCGATTCGATAGTGCCGGCCTTTCGAAAGATAGGTTCATTTGCGGCCTGGGAGGGATCAAATGAAATCTCTACGTCTCCCTGAGTGGACCTATGAAATGAAAATAAAAACAACGTTTTTCATCTTGCTCGGTGTCGCCATCTTCGTTGCTGTGTCCATCGGACTTCTACCAGCAAGATCGGCGAATCTCCAAGGTGCGACGGCAATTTCTTGCCCCTATCCGAATTACCCATGCGGAAACCTGCCTGCCGGCTTCACCGGTTGGCCTCGTCTGCCGTAACGAGAACCTCGATGGGCTTCGCTGAGAGTCCATTGAAAGCTGCTGAGTGGGGAGCTGGCTGACGTATCGATCGAAACGGTGTTGATCGGTACCGCCGACCTGCCTCCCTTCTCGCAATAGCACGAAGTTTCATTTCCACAACCCTGCACAGGGTTGCACGTCTCCCTTGGTCGCCAAAGGGGCGGCGCGCCCTTGTGCTGCCTGAAAAATACAACCCGGAGACGCAACATGCCGAGCAACAAGTACATCCTTCTCTTGTCCTGCCCAAACAAGGCTGGGATCGTGGCGGCTGTATCCAACTACCTGTACGAGCAGGGCAGCAACATCCTGGACGCCCAGCAGTTCGATGACTTGGATACCAACCGGTTTTTCATGCGCGTGGTATTCGATGCCATCGACGCACAGGCGTCGCTTCAGATCGACCTGATCAAAGAAGGTTTCGCCGGCATCGCGGACAAATACCAGATGGATTGGTCGTTGCGGGCGCAGACCGAGCGAAAGCGTGTGATGCTGCTGGTGTCCGGCTTCGATCATTGCCTGCGTGACCTGCTCTATCGCAGCCGCATTGGCGAGCTGCCGATGGACATCACCGCCGTAGTGGCCAACCATCCCCAGGAACGCTATGCGGCAGTCGACCTGCAGGGTATCGCGTTCCATTACCTCCCCATGACTCCGCAGACCAAGCAGGAGCAGGAGGACAAGCTGTTCGCTCTGGTGCAGTCCACCAGGACTGACCTCGTGGTGCTCGCACGCTACATGCAGATCCTGTCCGATGACCTTTCCCGCAAGCTGGAGGGTCGTTGCATCAACATCCACCACAGCTTCCTTCCCGGCTTCAAGGGCGCACGTCCCTATCACCAGGCCCACGAGCGCGGCGTGAAGCTCATCGGTGCCACTTCCCACTTCGTGACTTCCGACCTGGACGAGGGGCCGATCATTGAGCAGGACGTGGAACGCATTTCTCACCGTGACAGTGCCGACGATCTAGTGCGCAAAGGTCGCGACATCGAGCGCCGAGTTCTTGCTCGTGCCGTTCGCGCTTACCTGGAGGACCGCGTCGTCCCCAACGGTCGCAAGACCATCATCTTTGAAGGCTGAGCCAGCTGATCAGAAGCACATAAGCGAGGAAAGCAAACATGTTGCCGAAGAATTTCAGAAAGACCCCCGAGGGTTACTTCACCTCCCGCTGGGGCCTGCCGGAATACACCGACTGGCTCGATGAAAGCATGTCCTGGAAGAACACCTGCTACATCGGCGACTGGTCCTTTCTGTGGCAGCGCCGGTATCGTGGGCCGGACGTGCTCAAGCTGTTCTCGGACACGTCGATCAACAGCTTCGCCAAGTTCGACATCCTCCAGTCCAAGCACGTGACCCACTGCAACAAGGACGGCAAGGTGATACATGAAGGCATTCTCAGCCGGTGGGGCGAGGATGACTATATGCTCTTTGGGCGTGGTGGTTTCCTGGTCGACTATTACCTACGCAAGGGGGATTACCGCGTTACCTCCGAGGTGGTCGAGGGGTTCAACTTCCAGGTTGCTGGGCCCCACGCCGCCGCGTTGATCGAGCAGCTCACAGGCGTTTCTCTGCACGACATTAAGTTCATGCATTCGCGCGTCGTGAAGATCGCGGGTCATGATGTCTACGCCTTGCGCCAGGGTATGTCGGGCGAGCCAGGTGTCGAGTTGCAGGGCCCGGCCGAGCACGCCGCCGAGGTGTACGACGCGGTGCTGCGAGCTGGCCAGGAGTATGGCATTCGCAAGCTTGGTGGGCGCGCGGCGTTCATCAACCACCTGGAGGCTTGCTTCCCGACCATCGTCACCGATTACCTGCCGGCGATCTTCAGCGAGGATATGGCTGAATACCGCGCAGAATTCGAGGCCGGCCTGCCGGCGTTCGCTTCCACCTTCAACGTGGCTGGCAGTTTCGAGGCCGATGACGTCAGCGCTTGGTACCGCAGCCCGGTCGAGCTCGGTTGGGGCAAGAACATCAAGTTCGACCATGACTTCATCGGTCGTGCCGCCCTGGAAGCCGAGGTAGCCAATCCGCGCCGTCTCATCCGTACCTTGGTCTGGAATCCGGACGACGTGCTCCAGGTGTTCGCGTCGCTGTTCAAGAAAGGGGAACACTACGCCTTCATGGAACTGCCGCGTGACCAACGTGGCTTCATGTATGCCGACAAGGTGCTGGTCGATGGTCGCGAAGTAGGGGTTTCCACCTCCCGCGGCTACAGCTACTTCTTCCGGGAAATGCTGTCGCTGTGCACCCTGGATGTGACCGTCGCCGAGCCAGGCACTGAGGTGACCGTGATCTGGGGCAACCCTGGTGAGCCGCAGCTTCCCATTCGGGCCACCGTTGCTTCTGCCCCCTACAAGACCGACAACCGCCGAACCTGAACGGGAACCGGCCTGGTCCGCTCCGGGTCGGTTACTTGAAACTTGGGAGTACTGATGTCTGCACAATTGATTGATGGCAAAGCCGCTGCAGCGCGGCTTCGTGAGCAAGTGGCCGCTGGCGTGCAGGATTTCGCTGCACGGTATGACCGTGTTCCGGGCCTGGCCGTGATTCTGGTGGGAAGGGATCCCGCCAGCGATGTCTATGTGCGCAACAAGGTGCGCGAGACGGAAGCGGTGGGTATGCGCTCGTTCGAGTATCGCCTGCCGGCCGATGTCGGCGAGCGCGAGGTCCTCGATCGGATCGACGCGCTGAATGCCGATGGCGCTGTGCACGGCATCCTCGTGCAGTTGCCGCTGCCCAAGGGAATCGACGTCAACCGTGTTATCGAACGTATCGACCCGAGCAAGGACGTTGACGGTTTCACCGTAACCAACACGGGCCGCCTGGCTGCTGGTCTGGATGCCCTGGTGCCCTGTACACCGGCTGGTGTGATGATCCTGATTAAGAGCGTTCGGGAGCAGTTGGCTGGACTGAATGCATTGGTGGTCGGCGCGTCCAATATCGTGGGCAAGCCGATGGCGCGACTTCTGCTTCGTGAGCGTTGCACCGTCACCATAGCCCATAGCAAAACGACCGATCTGGAGCAGCGCTGCCGTGCTGCCGACATCCTGGTGGTTGCAACGGGTGTTCCAGAAATGGTTCGCGGTGAGTGGGTTAAACCCGGGGCGACGGTCATCGATGTTGGAATCTCGCGCGTGCCTCGAGGTGATGGCACGACGAAACTCGTGGGGGACGTCGACTTTGAAGGCGCCCTGCAGAATGCGGGCGCCATTACTCCAGTTCCGGGTGGTGTCGGTCCCATGACCATCGCCTGTCTCTTGGCAAATACCCTGACTGCGGCTGAGCGACTGGTAAACCCTGTGGCAGCTGTATCGGAGCTTGGTGAGTAGGCGAGGATTGTCCTACGTTTCAACATGTAGAGGGGCTCTTGAGCCCCTTTTTTGTCTGCGCGGGGACAGATCGTGCTGCCTACCCTCGTCCCACATGACTTAGAGGTCCAGGACCAAACAGGCACTCTTTGCTCGTGAGCAGCAAGGAGTGAATTGGTCATTCTTGGCCTGTTCAGCCGGAGTCAGGAAGTAGTCGCGGTGATCGGGTTCGCCGTCAATGACTCGAGTGACACAGGTTCCGCAGATACCCTGTTCGCAGGAAACCGGAACCATGATCCCAGCAGCATCCAAGACCTGAACAACGGTCTTGTCCGCAGGAATCTGAAGCACCTGGCCGCTGCTTTGAATACGGACTTCGAAGCTGCCGTCATCAGCTTTCATTGCCGGAACGGCGGCGAAGTACTCCCGATGCAACCGCTCCTCCTGCCAGTCCGCGGTGCGCGCGCTACCCAGGACGTAGTCCATGAAGCCGGTGGGGCCGCATACGTAGAGGTGGGTATGTTCCCCTTCCTTCTCCAGGATCGAGGCAAGATCCAGCTTCTGGTCGGCAGCTCCGTCATCGAAATGGAAATGTACCTGCTGGGCGAACGCGCTCTGCTCCAGTCGCTTCACGAAGGCTGCCCGTTCGGCGGCCCGGGAGGAGTAGTGCAACTCGAAGTTCTTGCCTTGTTGTGCGAGCCGTTGGGCCATGCAGAGAATTGGAGTGATTCCAATGCCACCCGCGAACAGCAGGCTTCGGGAAGCACCTTCATCCAGCTTGAACAGATTTCGCGGTTCGCTGATACGCACAATCTGGCCCACCCGGAGGTCCTCATGGACTGCTCGAGAGCCCCCCCGCGAGGCCGGGTCCTTGAGCACGCCAATGCAGTAGCGGCTGCGCTCCTCAGGGCTGTTCCAAAGGGAGTATTGGCGGATCAGACCGTTCGGAAGATGCACGTCGATATGGGACCCTGCTTCGAATGCAGGCAACGCTTCGCCAGTTGCACTGACCAGCTCAAGGCTGACGATGTCCTTCGCAGCCAGGCGCATGGCGCTGATGATGACTTCCATTAGGATGCACTCCTGGCAATGAGGGTGGAGTCGGACTCGCTCTCGGCCGCAATGATGCGATCGATGATGCGGCGGGATTGGACGCCGCCTGCGTCGATATTGAGTTTGAGGAGATTGCGTTCGGGGTAGGCGAGCAGGTTGCGCTGTTGCTGCTCCAGCATCTCGAGGTCTTCAGCGAAGATCTTGCCCTGACCTACTCGGATGGTTTCCGTCAGCTCCTGGTCTTCTGGCTTGAAGTTGCGAGCCATGCCCCAGAAGTACCAGATCGAGGTATCGGTCTCGGGGGTAATAAAATCAACGACGATGCTGCTTGCCTTGTGCTCGGGGCTGGCCTCGTATCCACCCTTGCCAGCGTGAGCCACACCAACCTCAATCAACACGTGGCTTGGTGGGGTGAACCGGCAGATTTGCCAGCGATCCACTGGCACGTCGTCCGCCAGGCCATTACCGCGAAGTGCTGCACGCCAGAACGGCGGAGCCATGACGCCGTCCATGAACCGGCTGGTAATCACCTTTTCCCCGTCAACGCGGGTGTTTACTGGTGCCTCATCGATTTCCTTCTGGCCGATGCTGGAAGCGTGCACATAGGTTTCGTGCGTCAGGTCCATCAGGTTGTCGACCATCAGTCGGTAATCACAGGCGATGTGATACAGACCACCACCGTACGCCCACTCCGGATTCTCGGCCCATTCGAGGTGATGGATCAGCGCAGGATCGGCTTTTGCCGGGTCGCCAGGCCACACCCAGATGAATCCATAGCGTTCCTCGACCGGGAAGCTTCGAATGCTTGGGAAGCCCTGGACTCGCTGGTTCGGCATAGAGGCAGTCTTGCCATCACATTCCATGACCAGCCCGTGATAGCCGCAGACCAGCTTTCCGTCTTGGACGAAACCCAGGGAGAGAGGCGCACCCCGATGGGGACAGAAATCCTCTACGGCAGCGACTCGGCCTTCGTGGCCACGGTAGAAGACGATGCTTTCGTTACAGATCTTTCTCCCCAGTGGCTTCTCGGCGATTTCATCAGGGGTGCAGGCGACGTACCAGGCGTTTTTCGGAAACATGGCGACCACTCAGTGTTTTTGTTCTGATGGATCCAATTTTTCACTTGAGTGACGAAAAATCGCTAGCAAAAATGGCTGAATGGATCCACTTGGTGTGCGGTGATCGAACGGAATGGCAGTGCTTGTGCGGATCTAAGGGCGCTGGCGGTCTGAGGCTTGCAGAGAGTACATTGAGCGCAATGGCAATAATTGGATCCAACTGAGGTTTGTATGAGTGGTTCTGGGCAGCGCGTATTGAACCTGTTGCGCAAGATGATCGTGGATGGCGAGTTCCCTGCGGGGGAGCGAATAGCGGAGATTCCCACTGCTGATCGCTTGGGTGTGTCCCGGATGCCTGTTCGAATCGCCTTCCGCGCATTGGAGCAGGAGGGGCTGCTCATTCGGCAGGGCGCTCGTGGCTACGCCGTAAGGCAAATGACCTCGGATGATCTTGCGGGCGCTGTCGAAGTGCGTGGCGTTCTAGAGGGGCTAGCGGCTCGCCAAGCCGCTGAAAGGGGCATTTCCACCGACGTGCGCGAGACCCTGCTGGCATGCCTGGAACAAGGGGATCGGCTGTTCGAGAAGGGGTACGTCAGCGAGGAAGATCTCGCGGAATACCACGACATCAACAAGCGCTTTCATCAGGTAATCGTCGAGGCGAGCGGCAACATGGCCATCGCCGAAGCACTGGCTCGTAATGAGCACTTGCCGTTCGCATCCGTAGGCTCGCTGGCTGTGGATCGCAACAACCTTGCCCAGGAATTCCGGCGATTCAACTTCGCCCATATGCAGCACCACACAGTCGTCGACGCTTTGCTGAGCGGGCAGGGTGCGAGGGCGGAGTCGATCATGCGTGAACATGCGAATGCCACGCTGCGGTATGCACATCTCTTCGGCGGGCAACGGGGAGAGGGGCTGAAGATCATTCAGTGAAGGATTCCTGCTGTCTTGGGCTGGAAGTAGCCCATTGTTAACGGCAGCTTTCGGCCCAGGCTGTGTAATATCGTTGGCATCGACCTTGCCGTGATTTGATGGATTCGAGATCAGTGGGGGCGGCCAATGAAGCGCTTTATCCAGGGAGAGCATCGAGGCCAAAGCACGCTACTTCCCGAGAGCCTTGATGACTACGTCGCGGAGACCAACCCGGTGCGTGGGGTCGATGTGTTCGTCGATGAACTCGACCTCGGCGGGCTGAGTTTCGACGGTGTCGTCCCGGCGGAAACCGGCAGACCTGCTTACCATACTGTCGATTTCCAGAAGGCCAACATCTACGGCTATCTCAATCGCATCCAATCCAGTCGCCGGCTTGTCGCCTCACGGTGCGTTCCTAATAGGCGAAGGGCAGGCGCTTCAACCGGAGCGGGCCAGCAAGGCCATGGCGGTGATGGATGAGATCAATGCGCTGTGGGGAACAGGGACAGTCCGGCCGGGCGGGGTGACCGTGACGATTCGTGGTTCTCTTCAGGGAGAGATCGACCAAATGTGCGCGTTTCAGGCTGAATAAGTACGCCATCGATACCAGGAATTCCAGCATTGCCTAACCATTCCAGCAGATCAATCGCGGCCCTGATGATGCCTGCCCCGGTGCTGAACCCAGGGAGGCTCAGGCCTCCTTCGCTTCCGACTGGCGAGATAGTTCTCGTGCCGTTATTGAAGCGGTTGGAGGAAGCGGGACAAGGCGCTTGCCGGTTGAGTCTGCTAAGTGCTCCGTTGGGTTATGGTAACTCCCTGCGCAGCGCCACCTCGATCTCGACATCGACCTCGGCTTTGTCTCCACTGCCTCGCGGGCCGTCGGGACGCTCCCACTCTGCGGCCAACAGCTTCCCGGCCGACAGCACCTGTTCGATCACCGGCTCCAGCACGTCCATACAGTTCATATCTCTTTCACCAAGCGGGAAAACGGCGCACGGAATCACCTCATATGACTAGTACATGATAAGCAGATGCGAGTCGAAATTTGCCCGCTCAAGTTGCCGGTCCTGAACGGAGGCTGCTACTCAATTGAGGTGGCCTCGGCAAGAAGTTGCCGACGATGGGATTGGGGATGCATCAGCCTAGCTCTGTTCGATAGAAGACAGTGAGAGGGCGTTACATCACCTATGGCTGATGATGGTCGTAGTGCGCGGCAGCAACGCGAGGATCTTATCGTCGCCACGATCATGAAGGCGGCCCGGGAGTGGAGGGGGCAGGGTGTCGAGTGTTCCGCATGCCATCTCACCAACCCACCTGGTACTCGCTTCTGTCTGTACTGCGCGTCCGACGACAGCGAAATGACCGACGTGACCGTACCCGCGGACGTAGCCAAAACGATCCATCACCGTATGCGAAGTTCAGTAAAACCAGATCGGTCTGTCCGCTCCGTCCCTACGTTGATCGTTACGCCCGAGCTCTAAAGCAGCGGCCCCATCTGGATGTGATGCACTCGGCTCATCCATGAGCAGAGAGTGGAGATTCTTACTCTGTGGAGCCAGCGAGCATTGAGCTACTGAATAGCGTTTCCCGTCGTGCACTCCGCAGTGTTGGGATTTCCGCGTCCCCATAGATATAGGTTTTATCGCCTTGGACTTGGTAGGCGTACGCAACACCCTCGGCAGACTCAAATCGCTCGATTGATTCCAGTGGCTCCATCATCCAGCGGCCTGAGTGGTTCATATGGTCAGGAGTGACCAGCAGCACACCTTCCATCCGGAGCCTATGTGCGTGACCGTCCAAGAGTGACTGAAGAAGACGTTCGTTGCTGAGCATCAGCATCGGGTGCAAAGCAAAGTCGTCTGTAACCTCTGTAGTGGCGACGTAGAACCAGGGGCGGTGGATATTGTGTTCCACGAATGTCCATGCCGTGGTGTCATCTCCAAACAGGCCCGATTTGTCGATTCTCGCGTGCTGGTGGGTCAGAAACATAATCGGGTCTCTAAATATACTATTCATAGTATAGAACAAAGCGCATCGAGACGGCTTCATCGTTCCTTTTGCGAGCTGTTGAAATGCGATCGGAACTCAAGCGTGCACTTGGTGCTGCGATCAAGTCGTATCGGCTGGAACGGAACATTTCTCAAGAGAGCATGGGGCCGAGCCAGCCCTACATCAGTAATCTCGAATCAGGCCGATGGAGTGCATCGCTAGACAAAATCGAGCAGATGTCGGCGGTGCTTGGCGTGCATCCCGTAAGCGTCATTCTCGCCGGCTATCTTGCGACTGAAGAGGATGCAAATCCTGACGAGCTGCTGGCGAGGATCCGCAGTGAGTTGCGAGAGATTGGCGTGTAGTCTGCTGCCGGAGGGCTGGATTTAACGCTATCTGGCGAGGGATCCCTTCATGCTGCTTCGTCAGAATGGAAGGCCCCCATGAAGCAGCTTCATTCGTTGCTGTCTTACTTGCGCTCCATGTGGGCTGAACGTGATGAAGCTGTTCTTGAAGCCCCGGCGCGGGAAAGCCTGCCAGCATTTCCCTTGCTCTACTTATTGAGTCATGGCTTGGCGATCTGGCCAATCCCATGCTCGAGCCACTTCGCCTTGTTGCACGTGCAGTGGCTGAGCGCTCGGCAAGCGAACTGGAAACGTAAGTTTGGAGAGACTGTTCACTACCGCGTCAGGTTGGACAGCAAGGTCGGCCCCGTGCGCGAGTTTAAGTCGTCACGGAAGGGATTCTGTCTCGCGGTCTAAAAGGTGATCCCGCCACTGCGCGCCCCATGATCCTAAATACTCTCTAGAACCTGGCGCCAGCGTCAGCTCCATGCTGCTCGGCAGCTAGCTCAAGAATGAACTGAAAAGACGCACGCCTGGCTACCGCATAGAAAAGCTCGAGGCAGGGCTTTACAGGTTTTCCCAAGATCTAACACTTAGCCGGCCCCCGATCATACCGCGTTCTACCGTTTCATCTCGGAAGTGCTTGAACTGCACGATAGGGGGGAACGTCTGCTGATGCGCAAGACGCGGGCATGGGCCTATTGGACGGTCCGACTAACCATAGCTCCGCTTGAAGACATTCCGCGTATATGGCGGTGTATCAAACGTGCCAAGGCCTTAGCGCAGCGTAGTGGTAGGGTACGAGTACACGAATAAGTTTCGGTCCGCACAGTAGCCGCGTGCCCATGGTCTCGACGAGATCTTCGCACCCTTTATGCAACCGGCGGTCACAGGTTGAGGCCCTTGCTGCGCAAGGTGAAGAACCAGTGGCAGCTGAACTTGGCGACTCACAATGTTAACCTTCGGGTAAACGCCGATACCGACCTCGTGTATGCCCTGGAGGTCGTGAAAGCCTACGGTAGCGTCACGTGGCGAAGCTGTGCGGGGCGCGGAGCAAACTAACTCAAACCAGGATCGTAAGGTCGGGCGTGGCCGACCTTACACCGAGCAGCTTTACTGGATCCAAGATTTTACTGCTGCGGCACCATATTCAGCCTGCCAAGCGTTCAGCACCTTCTTATTGCCGCCCTTCGTCTCGACCACTTCATTGGTGTGCGGATTCTTGTAGACCTTGACGGTGCGCTCGCGCCTTTGAGTTTTCCGAGCCGGCAGCGGAGTGCTTGCGCGACCTGGATCAAGGATGTTGATTACTGCCTTTAGCCCAAGGCCATATTCATCGAGAAGCGCTCTGAGTTTGGTTTCAAACTCAATTTCGCGCTTGAGTTCTGCGTCGTTCTTGAGGCTGTTCAGCGCGGCAAGTTGTTCCGCGAGCTGTGCTTCCAGGCGTTTAAATTCGGCCAGTTTGCTCATTGCATTCTCCTTAGCGTGATGCAAATAGACACCGCAGTTGACCGATTTCGCGTGAAATTACTCTGGCGCTGGGCATTGCCCTTGGTCAATTTGCAAGGAACGCGTTGTTCGAGGCCATCAGTCCAAATTCTCAGCTATGTACCTGACTAGCTTGAGAGGTTCGGTGCTGTCGATGATGGAGAACATCAAGTCCCGTTTGCTGCGGGGAAGACGTTGAGCGCAGCGTTTCGCAGTAGCCTTGATGGCTCTATCCGAACAGTGAATCTGCGCGGCGAGCAAGAGGGCAATGGTGGCGTCCAATAAAGTCAAACTGCGATGCCTTGTGTCAGTTAGTAAGCCAGTATTCGCCAACTTGTAGGTCACTTCAAGTTAGAGGATGCGCTGTTCGATGACGTCCGCCGGGGCGTTGACGTAGGCCTTGCCGGCGATGAGTTTGGCAGTGGCCTACTTGTTCTCATCGTTGGCGTTGATTATGCGGCTGGCGTCGAGCAGAGCCATTACCAGGGCCCGCGCGGTAACGGGGTTCTGCTCGACGAAGTCGCGCGAGCAACTCAGCACTTTCTCCGGATGGTCCGCCCAGATCTGATGGGTGGTGGTGGTGAAACCGATCTTGTCGAAGATCGCCGATGCACCACAGGACTCGCCGACGCAGAAGCCGTCCATGTTGCCGACGTGCAGGTTGGCGGCCATCTGCGGCGGCGGCACGGTGATGTCTTCACATCGGCTATCGAGTTGATGCCGTGGCTGGCCAGACAGTAGTAGAGCCACATGGTGTCCTGGGCATGCGCGTCGGCCCCTGGGAAACTGAAATTCCATAGACCTACTGGCCATAGCACGTACCTCTGTGTCCCCCGTCAGGGGGGCAGACACTCATGCCGGCATGCTGGAACCTAACCCAAAGAAGCTTTCGGGCGGCGCTCTGCCAAGGACGTTCAATTCGGCATGCAGCGCCTTCTTTTGTCGCAAATTGCTCTTGGGAGAGATTCGGATGTCGCTTGATCCAGAGGTCACGGCACTGCTGAGTTTGATTGAGGAGCACCTACCTGCGCTTGGCAGTGTGCCAATCGATGTGTATCGCGGCATTAATGGCAGCTTGGTCTCCGCTATGCCCCCGGGGCCTGAGTTACATCAGGTGAAAGACATGGACTTCGCTGGACCTGGTGGCAACCTACGGCTACGACTGTACGTGCCGCAGGCCGTTAATCCTGAACTAGTGATCTTGTATTTCCATGGTGGTGGTTGGACCGTTGGGGATCTGGACAGCCATGACGCGGCGCTACGAATGCTGGCAAAGGACACTGGAGCAGCATTGGTGTCAGTCGATTATCGATTGGCGCCGGAGCATCCTTTCCCGGCGGCTATTGACGATGCCTACGCCGCGCTGACCTGGGTAAGTGATGCCTTACCGCACTGGTTTGGCTCCCCGCTCCCGCTGGTGGTAGCTGGAGACAGCGCGGGGGGGAATCTGTCTGCGGTGGTTTCTATTATGGCCCGCGATCGTCAGGGGCCATCGATCACTGCTCAGCTGCTTCTCTATCCCAGCACTGCCGGCTGTGAGTTTATCAATTCACCGCATCTATCTGGTGAAGAGCCACCATTTCTCCGGCTGTCGGACATCAATTGGTTCTTTGATCAATACGTGCCTGACAGTGCCACTCGCCGCGATCCTCGTTTTGCACCACTGCTCATGGACGACCTTCGTGGTCTGCCGCCAACACTGGTATTGACTGCTCAGTACGACCTATTGACAGCGGAGGGCAAGACTTATTCGCGGCGTCTCAATGATGCGGGAACCCCATGTGAATTCTTGTGTTACGACGGCACGGTACATGGGTTCTTCTCACTGGCGCCTGCTCAACGTCAGGCTGTTCAAGCACGTAAGGATATAAGCGCATTTCTGAAAAGAGTGGTGGGGAGCACACCCGTAAAGTCGTAAGAAACTTTTCATCCATATTTGTGGGTGAGAAGAATTGCAAGAAGTTCAACCCTTGCCAATGGCGTCGAGTGCGCGGCTCGCTGTAAAATAATTGCAGTTAAGGGCCGACTGCATCAGATTCCGATTATAAAAACAAAACTAAAGTCGGGAGTATTGTAACTGTGAACGTTCAGAAAAGTAGTAATGATCACCTGGCCATTCCAGCGCGAATCGGCGCAAAAATATCTGTGGGTTCCAGCGTTCTGTTGCTGGCTGCTTCAGCCCACGGTATTGAGTTGGGATCAAACCCCGATTTACAAATAAAATGGGATAACACTCTTGCGTACACTATCGGTGCCCGCGTAAAGGATGCTGATAGACGCATTGCTACTAACGTCAATTTCGACGAATCTGACAACCTCTTTTCTGACGCTGGTGACGTGGTCACCAACCGAATTTCAGTTCTTAGCGAGTTCGATACCGTCTACAAGGAAAACTACGGTTTCCGAGTGAGTGCTTCTGCCTGGAAGGACTTCGCGTACGACAACTCATCCTCCACCGCCTCGGGTGATTTTATACCAGGGGTGCCTTACCGCGAACTGGCAAGCTATGACAATCGGCGATACTCCTCTTACACGAAGCGTAACTATGTGCAAGGCGCTGAAATATTGGATGCCTTCGTGTTTGGCGGTTTTGATTTGGGCGATCACCGAGTGGACCTTAAGCTCGGCCAGCTAATGCAATACTGGGGTAACTCGATTTTCCAAGGTTTTCACAGTATTTCCTATTCACAATCTCCTCTTGATCTGGGTAAGGCCTTGGCTAACCCGGGTGCTCGATTGAATGAACTGTTCCTGCCTCGGGAGCAGATCGCCGGTCAAATTCAGTTGACCCCGGACCTTAGTCTGGCGGCCCAGTATTTTTTTGGCTGGGATCACGATCGACTACCTGAAGGTGGCACCTACTTGGGCTTTGCCGACTTCTTGTTTAACGGGCCTGACAAGGCATTTTTGGGCCAGTTCGATCCCGTCACGGGAGCGCCGGTATTGGTACGGCGAAGCAGTGCCTTCGAGCCGGACGATAACAACGGGAATTTTGGCTTGGCCCTGCGCTGGTCGCCTGAGTTCCTACGGGGAACTGTTGGGGCTTACTACCGGCATTTTGATGAAACACAGCCTTGGGCTCCTTTGCTGGGAGTGGACCCATCCACCGGTGGTCTGAATTATCACTTGGCATACGCCAAGGGCGTCGACATGTTTGCGCTGAGCCTCGACAAGCAGATTGGCGATTACAGCTTCGGCTTTGAGCTGTCTCACCGCAGAAACACAGCTCTGATGTCCACGACCGGCCCGTTACCCAGCGATCTTTCTGGGAAAGAAGGTGCACGAGGCAACACAGTGCATGCAATCGCCAACGTGGCCATAGGCCTGACACCGACCCGGTTCTACGACACTGGCACTGCGCTTGTTGAGTTGAGTTGGGGTCACCTGCTGAGTGTCACTGAGAATAAGGAGCTCTATAACGGTGAAGGTACTGCTGCGTGCCGTCGCAAGTGGGACGGCTGTTCTACCGATGACGTGGTGAATTTGGCGTTCCAATTTGAACCACAATGGCTGCAGCCTATCGCTGGAGTGGACCTGTCGTTACCGATCAGCGGAACGTACGGGGTATATGGCAATGGCGCGACCCTATCCAGTGGATATCAGGGTTCGATGAACTATTCAGTTGGACTGAGTGCCGATATCCAGCGGCAGTACAAAGTCAAACTGGCCTACAACGGCTACTACTACCGCCCAGGCTCGCAGGCGTCCTATACGCCCGGTGGTCCTGAGCATTACGAGTCCGGCAATGGCTATTACTGGCTCAACGACCGTGACTGGGTGTCGCTGACATTCCAGGCGACTTTCTGACCATCGACCTTCACGCGAGCGAGGATTAACCATGAACCGAGGCCGTATTTACTCATTTCTTTGCATGACTCTGATTTTCAAGGCGAGCACAATTTATGCCGCTGAAGATCTGACACCATGGGGCGCAATAAAGGGTGCAAACGCTGACGGCTCAATTCCTGTCTACAGCGATGCGCCCACTCAGCCACCGGCGGGCTTTTCCGGCGAGGCCGGGCACTATCCAGATCCATTTGCCAACGAAAAGCCGCTGTACTCTGTGAGCAACGGTAACCAGGGCCAGTATGCTGACGTCCTCACTGACGGCGTTAAAGAACTTCTGAAACGATTCCCCAGCTATCGAGTTGATGTTTACCCGACCCATCGTACCCACCGCTATTCGACCTGGGAGCTTCAGCAGATTGCCAAGAACGCCACTTCAGCCAAGTTGGTAGGTGAAGGGGATGGTGTCGAAGGTTCCTACGGCCCCGTGCCGTTTCCTAAACCGAGCAACGGTTATGAAGTGCTGTGGAATCATTACAACCGGTCGGAACCGGCAGCCTTCCAGTTTCGTGCATGGGGTTACTTGGTGGATGCTTCGGGTCGGCCGACCCTCATCGAAGACCTTTCTCTAAAAACCCTCAAGCTGGTTCATGATCAGCGCAAGACTAGTCTGGAGGGCCCTTACAAGCAGAAAACTCGCATGACCTACCAAGGGCCTGCGTCTCAGTCCGGCACGCAGTTGCTGTGGTTCTACTCGCAGAACTACAGCAAGGATAATCAGATCTTTTATTCGTACACGCCTGGTCAGCGACGTGTGCGAATAGCTCCGGAGTTTGCCTATGACACTCCGGTAGCCAGCAAGGGAGGGGCAATTGTCTATGACGAAGTATCTCTTTTCGAGGGGCGTCCGGATCGCTTTGATTTCAAGATTGTAGGCCGCAAAGAAATAATTGTTCCCTATAACAACAACCGCATGAACGAACCATCTGCTACTAAGGAGTCCGTTCTCGGCAAGAATTTTATAAGCCCCGACTGGATGCGTTGGGAGAAGCATCGGGTATGGGTGCTTGAGGCGAACCTAAAACCCGGAAAGCGCCACATTTACAGTAAGCGCCGATTTTACGTGGATGAGGACAGCTGGGCGATCTTGGCTTCTGAATCCTATGATCAAGCTGGAAAGCTTTACCGTGTGGGTATGATGAACCCTGTACTGATGTATGACACCGGTACTCAATGGTGCAATTCGTTCATCATTTATGACTTAATCAAGAACAACTACTCAATCTCGGTTTGGTTGGGCGGCAACGAACGCAATTTCCTCAAGGCTCAAAAAGAGCTGTTTGCAGAGAAGGAGTTTACTCCCGAAGCAGTTCAGGCATCTGGCGTGCGTTGAAATTGCACAAAAAAGGCCCGCGTAACATTGCGGGCCTTTCATGGGATCAGGAGAGAGGAATGAAAGCTCTTGTTTATGCCGGGCCTCGGAAAATTACTTATACCGACATGCCTGACCCGATTATTGAAGAAGATCGGGATGTCATTGTGCAAGTCAGTGCCTGCAGTATTTGCGGTAGCGATCTTCATATTTATGCAGGTGAATCCTTTACAGGTGAATCGGGCGGCTTTTGCGTGGGGCACGAAGCTGTCGGCGAGGTGGTGGCAGTTGGCTCAGGGGTGCGTCACCGAAAGGTAGGCGACCGAGTCATGCTGCCAGCGGCGGTTGGTTGCGGCGAATGTCGTAAATGCCTGGCGGGCGATGTCCTGCAGTGCCTGAATTTCCGGCAGCAGTGCTACGGCTTGGGATCGGCTTTACAGGGTTGCCAAGCGCAACTGGTTCGAGTGCCAGTCGGTGACCTCAACAGCAGCATTATTCCCGATGGGCTGAGTGACGAGCAGGCGTTAATGCTGACCGACAGTATGGCCACGGCATGGTATGGCTGTCGCAACGCTGCAATTCGTCCTGGGGCGGATGTGGCTATTGTAGGGCTCGGTCCTATAGGTCTGATGGCTATTGAGGGCGCCTTTGCCATGGGGGCTGCCCGGGTGTTTGCTATTGACCCGGTGAAGGAACGGCGTGCATGGGCTCAGTCTCTGGGTGCCATTGCTCTGGAGCCGTTGACTGCAGCTGAGGTGATCCGCGACGCGACCGCCGGACAGATGCTGGATTGTGTTGTGGAGGCAGCAGGGACTACCCCTGCGTTGACGAACGCTTTGAAGTTGGCCGGACGAGAGAAAAATGTATCGGTTATCGGCGTCAACCTTTCACCCAACTTCCCCTTTCCACTTGGTGAAGTGCTCTTGCGTGGCGTGAATCTGGCGATTGGTACCTGCTCGGTCCCGCGTTACTGGCCCGAGCTGATTCCGCTGGTGCGGGAGGGACGGCTTAACCCCCATCGTTTCATCACCCATCGCGCTCCTCTGGCAGAAGGCGCCGCAATCTACACAGCTTTTGCCGAACGTCAGGAAGGCATATTGAAGGCGGTCCTTAGACCCTAAGGGGTCACAACTGAGTCCGCGGGCTCGGTACGAGGATTTGCTTGGTGCTTCGTGTCCCTCTTCAGGGGGGCAGACAGATCATGTGCCTTGCCTGAAGCTGGGGTCACGAGATGATGGCTGTGAATCGTGATTGCAGCAGATTTACCCAACCAAGGGCGCTCAAGTTCGAAGCTTGTGAAGCTGACTGACTTGTCTAGATCCGCTTGAATACGGCGCCACATTACAAGAACAACAGATGGTCCGGAGTGATGGTAGAGTGAAGAGCCTGCCTGGTAATACCTTTTCTTTGCGCCTGTTCCACCGTGGCGCATGTTCGTTCGGGCTGCGCAGCGGCGTTTTTATGGGTTTGCTGCTTAGCACAGCCACCTTGCTTGCGGCCGATTATCAATTTCGCGATCCATTGAGTCAGCCCGCATTATTTTCCCAATCGCCTCAAACACAGCCAGCTTTCGCGGTGGCCGAAGCGGGTACACGGCTAGTTGCTGTGGGGCCGCGTGGAATGATCTTGGTCTCTGAGGATAAGGGTACCAGTTGGCACCAGTCGCCCGTTGGGGTTAGCTCGGATTTGACATCTGTGTACTTCATCAACGGTCAGAAGGGATGGGCCGCAGGCCACGATGGAGTGATCTTACACAGCGAAGACGGCGGCGAGTCCTGGGTCAAGCAACTTGACGGGCGTCAGGCCGAATACGAGTTCATCCAGCATTACAAGCGCCGCGTGGACGCCGGCCAACTGGGTTACCAAAGATACTTGGACGAACTGGCGGCAAACTTCCGCAGCGGTCCTAGCCTTCCATACCTTGGCATTTGGTTCGAGAACGAGATGGTGGGCTATGCATTGGGTTCCTTCGGCATGCTCGTGGCCACGTTTGACGGCGGCAAGAGTTGGAAACCCTGGCTGGACCGCATTGATAACCCTCAGGCTCTGAACCTCAATGCCGTACGCGCTATCGATGGTGAACTCTACCTGGTCGGTGAGCGTGGCGCAGTGTTTCGTCTGGACCGCAGCCAGGGGCGCTTTGTTTCACTGCCCACTGGATATCAAGGAAGTTTCTTCGGCATCACTGGCGGCAGCGGGGTGCTGTTGGCTTTTGGTTTGCGAGGTTCTGTCTGGCGCAGTGCCGACAGCGGGCGGAGCTGGAACCGGGTAGAAAGTGGAGTCACTGGCTCCATTAGCGACGGTGACAGCAGCGCCGACGGAAGAAAAGTGCTGCTGGTCAGCGCCACTGGCGACGTGGTGGAAAGCCTTGATGCCGGACTTTCATTTCATTCGCTGACGGTACCGCCCAAGGCCTACACCGGAGCTCGGCTACTGCCTGGCAGCGCGGTGCTTGCCACCCTGCAGGGCATCTACCTCCTGCCGCTGAACCCTTGAACCATTGGCACCGAACTGAGTGGGACTTTCTTATGCGACCTGACAAACAGCAACCTGATGCTATGCCAACGGTGCCTCGTTTTGAGGATTTCAACCGGCATTCGGGAAATGTGATCGAGCGTATCGTGTTCAACAATCGACGGTCGATCATCTCGGTCTGTCTGTTGATCAGTTTGCTGCTGGGTTGGAACGCACTGCAACTGCGGATGAATGCTAGCTTCGAGAGAATGATTCCGCAGTCCCATCCCTACATCCAAAATTATTTGAACAATCAGGACGCCTTACGTGGTCTGGGCGACTCGGTTCGCATCGCAGTAGAGAATACCCAAGGCGATATTTACGATCCTGCGTACCTGGAAGTTTTGCGCACCATCAACGACCGGATCTTCCTGTTACCCGGTGTCGACCGTGCCTTCATGCGTTCGCTGTGGACGCCGCTGGTACGCTGGACTGAGGTCACCGAAGAGGGTTTTACCGGTGGTCCGGTTATGCCCGAGAGCTACGACGGTTCTGTAGCGAGTCTGGCCCAGCTGCGTGGAAATGTGCAGCGCGCAGGTATCGTCGGATCCTTGGTTGCCAACGATGGCCGCTCCAGCTTGGTCCTGGTGCCGTTAATGGAGCGCGATCCGCATACAGGGGAGCCACTAGACTACGCGGCGTTTTCCCGAGCGTTGGAGCATGAGGTCCGCAGTCTTGAGAACGCTCAGATCAAGATCCACATCATTGGTTTCGCGAAGCTGGCGGGGGATCTGATCGACGGCCTGGTTCAGGTGACGCTGTTCTTTGCTGGTGCGGCATTGATCGCACTGCTGATTATTTACCTCTACACCCGCTGCGTGCGTAGCACCTTGATTGTGGTGCTGTGCTCGGTGGTGGCAGTGGTCTGGCAGTTAGGCGTCATGCAAATCCTGGGGTTTGTCGCTGATCCCTATTCGATATTGGTGCCGTTCTTAGTGTTCGCCATTGGTGTATCTCATGGTGCGCAGAAAATGAACGGGATTATGGAGGACATCGGCCGTGGCACCCATAAGTACGTGGCTGCCCGATACACCTTCCGCCGTCTGTTCATTGCTGGCGTCACCGCATTGATAGCCGATGTCGTGGGTTTTGCGGTTCTGACCCTGATCGACATACCCGTGATCCGTGATTTGGCGCTCAGCGCCAGTATCGGCATCGGCATTCTGGTATTCACCAACTTGCTACTGTTACCGATACTGCTCTCGTACACGAGCGTCAGCCCTAAGGCTGCGGCGCGGAGTCTCAAGGCGCAGGCGAAGCAGGGCGGAGTCTACGCCGTCCTGGAAGGCTTTTGCGGGCGGCGGGGTGCGCTGCTAGCGGTAACGGCAGCGGCTTCGCTGTTACTGGTGGCTTTAGTCATCCGCACTGATTTGCAAATTGGTGATTTGGACGCCGGTGCGCCGGAGTTGCGCGCGGACTCACGATACAACCGCGATAACCAGTTCATTACCCAGAATTTTGGCCTGTCGAGTGATCAGTTCGCAGTTATCGTCAAATCTTCAGATGGTGGCCTTGGCCAGTTCCCCACGCTGATCGAGGAGGATCGCCTTGAGCAGTTACTGCTTGCTACGCCTGGCGTCCAGACCACAATGGCGGCGGCGAGCTTAGTGCGGCGCACCACGCCTGGCTTCTTCGAAGGCAACTTGAAATGGTTCACCCTGAATCGCGACCCAGCGGTAATCTCCGACGCTCTGAATCAAGTCAGTCTGGCCAATCCGGAGGTGATCAGCGAGGACCGCAGCGTCGGAACGGTAATTGCCTATCTTTCTGATCATAAGGCCGAAACTCTTCAGCGGGTGGTCAAGGCTACCGAGGCCTTCGCTGCTGCTAGTGAGGGCGGGCCGGCGCAGTTCTTGCTGGCCGCAGGCTCTTCCGGTATCGAGGCGGCGACCAATATTGTTGTTGCCGAGGCCAATCACCGTATGCTGTTGCTTGTATACCTGGCTGTGATGCTGTTGTGTTTTATCACTTTCCGGAGTTGGCGCGCAGTGATAGTGGCGGTGCTTCCGCTGATCGTGACCTCGATTTTATGTGAGGCGCTAATGGTGCTTCTGGATATTGGCATCAAGGTTGCTACCTTGCCGGTAATCGCCTTGGGTGTAGGGATCGGCGTGGACTACGCGCTGTACCTGCTTAGCGTGCAGTTGGCGCACCAGCGTAACGGCGTACCGCTGCGTGAGGCCTATAGCCGCGCCTTGCGCTTCACAGGCAAGGTCGTGGCGCTCGTGGGACTTACTCTGGCTGCGGGCGTGGTGCTCTGGGCCGTGTCACCAATAAAGTTCCAGGCAGATATGGGCATCCTGCTGACGTTCATGTTCCTTTGGAACATGGTTGGGGCCTTGGTCTTGATTCCGGCGTTGTCACATTTTCTGCTGCGTACCGAGCATGTATTCAAGCCGGGCTCTGTGAGCTTGACGGCCGCTTCCGCGACCTGAGCAGGCTTTCTGCGGGCTCGGGCTCTGTCCGAGCCGTGCCAGCTCAGCACACGTTCAGTGGTAGTTTTTCCACCAGTACCATAGTAGGGTGATTGCTAGGACGTATCAGCGCGATGGATACAGGCAAAAATAAGAATTACAAGCAATCGCTTGGGAGAATCCTATGCGAAGTTCTCACTTGGAGTCTCGCCAGAAATCAGGCCCGGTTGTCAGGATATTGGATCTGTTCCCGAATTCCTCTCAGCGTGCTACTCCTGGTGGACCGATAATCAACCGCGGCCGTCAGCCAACCCCTGCCAATCCTTTTGCCTTTAACGGATTCCTCGATCTAGTCAGCGCGATCGGCACGTCACGTATGCCTGAGAAGCTGCTGACTGTGCTGCAGGATGTTTGCGGTGCAGACCATTGCGCGGTGTTTGAGCAGCGTGCCGACCATCTAATACAACATGACTCTGCTGGCTTTGACGGAGGAAATCGCATCCTAGAAATGGGCATCACCTACGTCGAGGAGCAGTATTGGCGAGGCGATCCTGTCTACCAGCAGCTGCTGCATAGCCCCCAAGCGCAGGCGGCGGTTGTCTCAAGAATCAACACTGAGGCACTCGAAGACCAAAAATTGCGCACTCTGTACAGTCAAATCAATGCTGAACGCTTTGTCATTAGCGGTCTTCAGTCCGGAAGCGTGTATGGTCTGCATGTCCTGCGTGAGCGTCGTCGTGAAAGCATCAGCGACCTTGAAATCTGTTCCCTCAGTGGGATTGGTTCTTCGCTGATCAGCATTCTGGCCAAACACATCGAAGTGCTAGGGCAGAGACAGCGTATAGGTCGGGTTTGGCAGCTGTCGGAAATCGAGCTGCTGATCAACCAGCAGCCCTCCGATTTGAGCCTGCGAGAGCGCAGCGTATGCGCCAGGATTATCTACGGGATGTCGTCGGCAGGTATTGCGTTGGATTTGGGGATTGGCGAGGAAAGTGTGAAGACCTACCGTAAGCGCGCGTACCAGCGTCTGGGTATCGGTAGCTCTTATGAATTGGGTAAGTGGTTCACCACCTTGCAAGGCATTGCAATGGTCGAATGAGTACCGAAGATTGACGCAACGAGTCATCACTCCTCTCTGATTCCCCTAGGGCGCCGCGACAAACGCGCGCGGCGTTCTTGTTTTTTGCTCAAGAATCTCGCGATCGTAACCCGGTTCGTAAGCGTCTGCCCAACTCACCTTGCGTGAGTTAGGCGGGCTCCCACTGATGCGGCAGCAATTGCTCGATCTCACTCGGCCGCTGCGTCGGCAGCTGTGTGAGCACATCCTTGAGATAGGCATACGGATCGTGCCCGTTGAGGCGTGCTGACTGGATCAAGCTCATGATCGCCGCCGCCCACTTGAGCTGGCTGGTGCCTTTCGCAGAACGCCTGGTTCCTCTAATACTCCCCCCCCCGCTTTAGCACCCTTCTTGACGTCCCTAGCTAGGGGGACAGACAAGTTCTGTCCGCCAGCCGACCATTAACCCAACGAAAACGCCCTCGGGTGTCTCTCCGAAAAACAACAACATCGTTGGGTATTGATTATGGCTATTGCAACGCACAAAAGGCTTGTGGAACTGTCCAGCGCAGAACTCGGCTTTGATCCAGATTCGCTTCGCGAAAAATATCGCCAAGAGCGCGAGAAGCGACTCAAGCCTGAAGGCAATGAGCAATACATCGAGACTGGCGGGGAGTTTAGTCACTACGTTGATGATCCCTATGCCTCACCGGGCTTCACTCGTGAAGCATTGGATGAGGAAGTTGACGTGCTCATCGTCGGCGGTGGATTTGGAGGCTTGATTGCTGCGGCGCGTCTTCGCGAGGCAGGGCTGCACAACTTCCGAATTGTCGAGAAGGCTTCTGACTTCGGTGGTGCTTGGTACTGGAATCGCTATCCAGGCGTGCAGTGTGATATCGATGCTTACATTTACCTCCCCTTGCTTGAGGAAACCGGGTACATCCCCAAGGAGAAGTATTCCTATGGCCCCGAGATTTTCCAGCACGCGCAGCGTATTGGCAGGCATTTTGAGTTGTACCCAGTGGCGCTGTTTCAAACTCAGGTTTCTGGCGCTCAGTGGGATGAGAGCGCTGGTCGCTGGATCGTCACAACTGACCGCAATGACCGAATCCGGGCGCGCCATGTCGTAATGTCTGGTGGCCCGCTGAATCGGCCAAAGTTGCCAGGCATTTCTGGTATTCAGAAGTTCAAGGGGCACACCTTCCATACCAGCCGCTGGGACTACGAATACACCGGCGGCAATACAGAAGGCGGATTGCACAAGCTTTCGGATAAGCGGGTAGCTGTGATCGGTACAGGGGCTACGGCGATTCAGGCGGTTCCGCATCTGGGGCAGTATGCCCAGCATCTCTATGTGGTCCAGCGTACGCCCTCCTCTGTGGATGCCCGGGGCAATCGGCCGACCGATCCGGAATGGGTGAAAACCCTTACACCAGGTTGGCAGCGGCGCCGAATGGACAACTTCAACACCATTGCATGCGGTGCCCAGGCCTCGGAAGACCTGGTGCAGGATGGCTGGACAGATCTGTTTCTCAACCTGACCCAGGAAGATTTCGCCGGGTCGCCGCACGAGCTGATGCAGGCCATTGAGCTGGCGGACTTCAAGAAGATGAACCAGATCCGCGAGCGCACAGCATCTATCGTGAGCAAACCTGACACTGCGGACGCGCTGAAACCCTGGTATCGCCAGACCTGCAAGCGTCCAGCGTTCAATGATGGTTACCTCCCGACCTTCAATCGACCAAATGTCACGCTAGTAGACACGGACGGAAAGGGGGTCGAACGCCTCACCGAAAACGCGCTGGTGGTGAATGGGGTCGAGTACGAAGTTGATTGCATTGTGTTCGCCACGGGCTTCGAGGTAGGCACCAGCCAATCGCGTAAGGCCGGTTTCGAAATCGTTGGCAGTGGCGGCAAGACTCTCAGCGAGCATTTCTCCGAAGGGCCGCGCACGCTTCATGGCTACTACAGTCATGGTTTCCCGAACTTCTTCCATCTAGGCATTAGTCAGAACGGATACAAGGTCAACTTCATCGACATGCTCGAAGAGCAAGTTGGCCATGTAGTGAAGGTGCTGTCGCACCTTAAGCAACACAACGCAACTCGCATTGAGCCCACCGCCAAGGCCGAGGCCGAATGGGTCAAAACCATCCGTGATAAGTCCGAAGTCTTTGCAGCTTTCGTCGCCGAATGTACACCAGGGTACTACAACGGTGAGGGGGGCGACGTCCGCAAGGGCTTGCTGGTGGAGTGTTATGGCGGTGGCGCCGGTTCGTTGGAGTTCACTGAACTAATGGCCAGTTGGTATGCCGATGGTCGAATGAAAGGTCTCGATATCCGTTAGGTGCGTGCTGCAAGGCTGTCGTTGAAACAGTGACTACAGCCTTTTGTTTAACTCACCTATTCGGCTATCACATGAGGTCTAACGATGTCTTCGATTAATTATTCAGGTAAGTCCATCGTAGTTACCGGTGCGTATTCGGGGATTGGTGCGGCTCTGGTACCTCTGTTGCAGGCGTTTGGTGCTGAGCAGATCACTGTACTAGATGTGCGGCGCCCCACATATGAGGTGGCGCAGTTTATCGAAGTTGACTTGGGTGATCCTGACAGTATTGACGCGGCATTGCCGCTTCTGCCGTCCAGAATTGACGTTCTGTTTAACAACGCAGGTATCCCGGGAACCAGGCCAGTAGAGCAGGTTATGGGGGTCAACCTATTCGCCGTGCAGCGTCTGTCTCGAGCGTTGCTCCCACGGATCCCTCAAGGCGGTTCCATCGTTAATACCGCCTCCATTGCGGGAATAGGCTGGCCGGCAAACCTTTCGGAAATTCTATCGCTACTTCAGCTGGATGACTGGCAGGAGCAATTGGCCTGGCTGCGGGAAAAATCTGAGTTGGTTGGAAATGGCTACAACTTCTCAAAGGAGTGCCTGCAAGTTTACACGATGCTACTTGGGCGAAGTGCATGGTGTACTCGTGGTGTCCGGGTCAACTCAGTGTGTCCGTCCCCGGTAGATACGCCGATTCTCGCAGACTTCCGCGCCACCATGACCGACGCGGCTATTGATCAGGCGATCAGGGAAGGGGGTGGGCAACTCTGCACTCCCCGCCAACAAGCGCAGGTACTGGCGTTTCTCGGTTCTGAGCTCGCCTCTTACGTGAATGCCATCAATATCAATGTTGATGGTGGATACGGTGCTGGATTGATGCTCGGTGAAGTGCGGATTCCACCGTTGTCGGATTGAGTCGCCAGCACAGTCGCTTTACATTACAAGAGGCTCTCCATGTCTGAAATTTACAATCCGATACTCACCATCGGAGGCGAGTCTGTAAGTACTGCTCGCGCGCTAGAGGTAATAAATCCGGCCACTGGCGAAGTGGTTGGTCGGGTACCTGATGCTGGCCTGAAAGAACTGGAACAAGCGGTGCAAGCTGCACAGCAAGCGTTCCTTGTCTGGCGAGCGGCGTCCCTCGATGAGCGAAAAGTAGCGCTCAATGCCTTCGCCAAAGTGCTTGAGGATAACGTTGATGAACTGTCTCGCCTCCTGACACTTGAACAAGGACGTCCGTTAACCCTGGCAAGGGATGAAATTCTTGGTGCTGCATTTTGGATCAGAGGAATTACTCTCCTAGAACTTCCAGTCGAAGTTCAGTTGGAGACTCCGCTCAATCGAGTTGAGGTGCACCAGGAGCCACTGGGTGTGGTCTGCGGAATCGTACCGTGGAACTATCCGGTGATGCTGGGGGCTTGGAAGATCGCCCACGCGCTCTTTACTGGCAACACGTTGGTGCTAAAACCGTCCCCATTCACACCACTGACTACCCTACGGATCGGTGAACTTACCCGAGAGATATTGCCGCCGGGTGTGCTGAACATTATCAGTGGTGGAGATGCCTTGGGCCCAATGATGACCGGACATAAGGCCTTCGCCAAGATTGCATTTACCGGCTCGACCGCCACCGGTAAACGCATCATGGCTTCTGCAGCACAAGACTTAAAACGTCTGACTCTGGAGTTGGGGGGCAATGATGCAGCGATCGTGCTCGCCGATGTCGATGTTGACGATGTAGCTCAGGCGCTTTTCGACGGTGCATTCACCAACAGCGGACAGATCTGTGTTGCCTGCAAGCGTTTGTATATACACGACAGCATATACGACGTACTTCGCGACAAGCTTCATTCTCTGGTGAAGGCTGCCAAGGTCGGGAATGGATTGAATCCAGATGTGCGCTTCGGCCCAGTCCAGAACCTATCGCAATACCGCCGAGTACGACAGCTACGTGACGAGGCCCGCGAGAGTGGCCTGATCTTACTTGAAGGTTCTCCAGTTCCTGACAGTGGCTACTTCCTTCCCCTGACCCTGGTTGATAACCCGCCGGACACTGCGCCTGTGGTCACAGAAGAAGCCTTTGGTCCAATTCTCCCTTTGTTGCGCTTCCACGAAGTTGATGAAGTGATCGAACGGGTCAACCAAAGCGACTTCGGGCTGGCGGCCGCTGTCTGGAGCAGCGATATAGAGCAGGCAAAAGCAATCGCTATGCGCTTGGAGGTGGGCACGGTGTGGATCAACCAGAACCTTGTGTTGCAGCCGGATGTGCCAATGGCTGGATACAAACAGTCCGGCTTCGGCGTAGAGAACAGTGTATCGGGGCTCTTGGCTTTTACTCAGCCTAAAGCAGTTTTCGTTCCCAAGGTTGGGTGACTACATCACCCGAAGGAGAGAGACCATGAAGAAGTCTTACACACGCGGAACGCAGGATCAGCCCCTCCTCTGCCAGACCATTGGAGAAGCTTTTGACGAGGCCATCGTGCGCTATGGTAATCGCCCTGCTCTGGTTTCGGCGCGCCAAGGTCTGCGCTACAGCTGGAAGGAGTTGGGGGAGGTTGTGGAAATATGTGCCCGGGCCTTTCTTGCATTGGGAATTGGCCGTGGTGAGCGCATTGGCATTTGGTCGACAAATTGTGCTGAGTGGACTGTTGTACAGCTGGCCAGCGCAAAGGTCGGTGCCGTCCTAGTCAACATCAATCCGGCTTACCGACGTTCAGAGTTGGAGTACGTGCTGGCGCAATCGGGCTGTTGCTGGGTGATCTGCTCCGACTCATTCAAGTCGACCAACTATCACGAAATAGTCCGCGCTGTGGTTCCGTCGATTGTCTCCTCGAGTCCAGGCAATCTGAACGTAGGCGAGTTTCCCCAATTGCGTGGCGTCATCACGTTAGCCGACGAGGCTCCTGAGGGCTTTTTGCCTTGGGCGGCTCTCGCTGGTTTGGCCGAGCACATTGGCTCAGACCTGTTGCGTCAACGTGAGCTCACCTTGCAGTTCGATGACCCAATCAATATCCAGTACACGTCCGGGACTACGGGGTTTCCGAAGGGGGCCACGCTCAGCCACTACAACATTCTAAACAACGGTTACATGGTTGGTGCCCGGTTGGGGTTGACCCAGCAGGACAAGTTAGTAATCCCAGTTCCGCTGTATCACTGCTTCGGCATGGTTATGGGTAACCTGGCTTGCTTGACTCATGGCGCAACAATGCTTTACCCCGGTCCGTCATTTGAGCCTGATGCCACTTTGCGCATGGTCGCTGAAGAGCGTGCCACCGTGTTGTATGGCGTGCCGACTATGTTCATTGCGTTGCTGGATCACCCGGCGCGGGCCCAGGTTGATCTAAGCAGCCTGCGTACAGGCATCATGGCCGGTGCCACTTGCCCTATAGACGTGATGCGTAGGGTAATCGGCGAATTGCATATGACCCAGGTGCAGATCGCTTACGGAATGACCGAAACCAGCCCTGTGTCGTTGCAGACCCATTCCGATGATGATCTGGAACTACGGGTCACCACTGTTGGCACCACGCAGCCACACCTGGAAACCAAGATCGTTGACACCGAAGGTCGCATCTTGCCTCGTGGCATTGTGGGTGAGCTGTGTACCAGGGGCTACAGCGTAATGCTCGGCTACTGGAATAACCCCCAGGCAACACAAGAGGCCATAGATAGCGCCGGCTGGATGCATACAGGTGATCTCGCCGAGATGGACGACGCTGGCTACGTACGCATCGTAGGACGCAGCAAGGACATGATCATCCGCGGTGGCGAGAACATTTACCCGCGCGAGATCGAGGAGTTGCTTTATCGCCATCCGGCAATCGCTGACGCTCAAGTGATTGGCATTCCCGACTCGCGCTACGGGGAAGAAGTTGTGGCCTGGATCAAGTTGCGCTCAGGGCAAACTTTAAACGAAGAGTTACTGCGCACCTACTGCAAGGAAAATATCTCGCATTTCAAGGTTCCGCGCCATTTTACCTTTGTCGATGAATTCCCAATGACTGTGACCGGCAAAGTGCAGAAATTTCGCATGCGTGAAATCAGTTTTGCGGAGATAAACAAAATCTCTGATTCTCATTAATAACGTCTTGCTAATTATTGTTGTGTTTGGCAAGTGCTGTTTAAAACAATAAAGGACCTAGACTCATGCAAATACATGAAACATCTGCAGTTGTAACCGGCGGAGCTTCTGGCCTAGGCGAAGCGGTCGTACGTCGACTTTCCGCCGCTGGCGCAAAAGTGGCGATTATTGACCTGAACCGTGAACTGGGCCAACGACTTGCTGAGTCCATTGGTGGGGTATTTATTGAGACTGATGTCACCGACGAACTAGCGGTAGAGCGCGCCCTTGACGCCGCTGAGGAAGTAAATGGACTGCCTCGTATACTGGTAAATTGCGCTGGTATCGGAGCCCCGGCAAAGGCGATCAATCGCGACGGTACTGCTTTGCCGCTCCAGAAATTTAATCAGATTATCAACGTCAATCTCACGGGCAGCTTTAACGTTCTGTCGAAGTTTGCTGCGCGCTTACATGTGGCTGATGCACTGGGCGAAGAGCGTGGGGTGATAATCAATACTGCCAGTGTTGCTGCCTTTGACGGCCAAGTTGGACAACCGGCGTACGCGGCGTCTAAAGCAGGCATCGTTGGTATGACGTTGCCACTGGCGCGAGAGTTCGCCCGCTACGGCATTCGTGTGATGACTGTCGCTCCAGGTATTTTCCTTACGCCGCTACTCGCCACTCTGCCAGAAGAGGCTCAAGTTTCTTTGGGGCAGCAGGTCCCGTTCCCGAGCCGACTCGGGCAACCGGATGAATTCGCGCAGCTAGTCGAAGCGATTGTCGTGAATCCCATGCTTAACGGTGAAGTCATCCGCCTGGACGGTGCAATTCGGATGGCCCCGCGATGAACGACGATCTGCAACAGGCTGCGGTGATCGCTGATCGGGTGGAGCGGTTTGTGCGAGACGTGATTGTGCCCTATGAACAGGACTCTCGTCGTGATCACCACAATTGCCCTACGGACGCGCTCGCCATCGAACTGCGGGAGCTGGCTCGGGAAGCTGGCGTTTTAACACCTCATATCCTGGCTGACGGACGTCACCTGAGCCAACGTGGCACTGCGTTGGTTTTGGCAAAAACTGGTCTTTCCCCTCTTGGACCGCTGGCTTGCAATACTGCCGCGCCTGACGAAGGAAACATGTATCTGTTGGGCAAGGTTGGTAGCCCCACGATCCAAGAGCGCTTTTTGCGGCCGTTGATCGAAGGGCAAATGAGGTCGGCGTTCTTCATGACCGAACCGGCTGAAGAAGGTGGTGCCGGTTCTGATCCGTCGATGATGAAGACCACCTGTCACCGTGAAGGCAACGATTGGATCATCAACGGCCGCAAGGCATTTATCACCGGAGCTGAGGGGGCTGGCGTCGGGATTGTAATGGCCAAAGCTGAGGAAGGTGCTTGCCTGTTCCTGATTGAGCTGCCTAACCCGGCTATTCGGATTGAACGCATCCCGCGAACCATCGATAACTCAATGCCAGGTGGACACGCAGTAGTCCGCCTAGAAAACCTTCGAGTACCTGCGGAACAGATGTTGGGTGAGGCTGGTGAAGGTTTTCACTATGCGCAAGTTCGTCTCGCTCCAGCGCGTCTGTCCCATTGTATGCGCTGGTACGGCGCCTGCGTGCGAGCCCAGGAAATCGCTACTAACTACGCCAACAGACGCATGGCTTTTGGCAAGGTGCTTATCGAACACGAAGGCTGCGGCTTCATGCTCGCCGAGAATCTGATCGACCTGAAGCAAGCCGAATTGATGATCGACTGGTGCGCTGGGGTACTCGACAGTGGGGCTCAGGGCGGTACCGAAAGTTCGATGACCAAAGTTGCCGTTAGTGAGGCTCTCATGCGAGTGGCCGATCGTTGCGTACAGGTCATGGGTGGAAGCGGCCTCACCGAAGACACTGTTGTTGAGCAGGTATTCCGCGAGATTCGTGCCTTCCGTGTGTATGACGGTCCGACCGAAGTTCACAAGTGGTCACTGGCTAAGAAAATTAAGCGTGACTGGACCCGGAGGTAAACATGAGCTCGCACGAAGCAGTAGTAATCGCCGGTGCCGACAGCCTCGACGAACCGCTGAATTTCGACAGCGCTTCACTTGAACGTTGGATGATCGAACATGTCGACGGATTTATCGGCCCCCTGAATATCATGCGGCTTAAGGGCGGGCAGTCGATCCCCACGTATCGACTTGATTCACCGTCGGGGAGCTACATTCTGCGTCGTAAACCGTCTGGTCCTGTGCTCAAAGGAGCGCACAGCGTCGAACGCGAGGCACGGGTTCAGCTAGCTCTTTCCACTAAGGGCTTTGCGGTACCTCAGATCATGGGTGTCTGTGAAACCACTGATGTAATCGGCAGTGCGTTCTATGTGATGGAGCGGGTTGAGGGACGAATCTTCTGGGATGCGACCTTCCCAGGTGTGGAGCGGCGCGAAGCCTACTTCGATGCGATGAATACCACCCTTGCACAGTTGCATAGCATCGATCCTGTCACTGTTGGCTTGGCCGACTATGGCCGCCCAGGAAATTACTTCTCTCGACAGATCGAACGCTGGACGCGGCAATACCTGGATGACCCAGCTGCCGGGCGCGATGCAAACATGGACGCCCTGGTTGAATGGTTGCCGGCACACATCCCGGTCGGTGATGAATCGAGCATCGTGCACGGTGATTTTCGGTGCGACAACATGATCTTCCACCCCAGCGAGCCACGCATTGTGGCGGTGCTGGATTGGGAACTGTCGACTCTGGGAAACCCCCTGGCCGATTTCGCCTATCACGCCATGATGTACCGCATGCCTCCACACATCGTCGCCGGGCTCGCCGGGGCAGATTTGCATGCATTGGGCATTCCTTCCGAAGACGAATATGTCGCGGAATATTGTCGTCGAACCGGGCGCAACAACATTCCCGACTGGCCGTTCTACATCGCTTTCAATTTTTTCCGGCTGGCCGCGATTTTCCACGGTATCCAAGGACGCGTACTGCGTGGCACGGCAGCATCGACCAATGCCCGCGAGCGCGCCAGAAGCTTCCCGATGTTGGCTGAACTGGCGCGACGCGCCATGGAGGAGTGCAAATGAGCGCGCCTGTGCAGATGCGGATCGAAGGGGACATAGCCTATCTGACCCTGAACCGCCCTGAAGCTGGTAATGCCATCGACCTCACGCTTGCTCATGCACTGCTGCAGGCAGTGATTCGCTGTGATCAAGACGCAGGAATTCGTTGCGTAGTTCTTAGTGGCTCTGGTCGATTTTTCTGCACGGGAGGTGACCTTGGTGCCTTCAAGGCTGCAGGGGATGAAATCTCGGGGTTCCTCAGCGAGATTGCCGGTGTGTTGCACATGTCCATTTCACGCCTTATGCGGATGAACAAGCCCATGTTAGTGCTGGTGAATGGCCCGGCAGCCGGGGCTGGATTCAGTTTGGCGCTTGCAGGAGACATTGTGGTGGCCACTCGTGGGGCCAGTTTTGCTCCTGCATATGGCTCGGTAGGCCTGAGCCCTGACGGCGGGTTGACTTGGCATCTGCCTCGCCTCTTGGGTATGCGCAGAGCGCAGGAGGTGATTCTTCTGAACCAGCGCCTGAGCGCCGTGGATGCTGCTCAGCAGGGGCTGATAACCCTAGTGGTGGACGACGACGCTCTCCATTCAGAAGGCGCACGACTGGCACGCGCTCTGGCCGATTCAGCTACTGCCGCTATCGGCCGCACCCGCCGACTTTTGTTGGAAACCTACGGTGGCGGCCTCGAATCGCACCTGGAAAAAGAAGCCCGCTGTGTCGCTGAGTCTGGCGCCGGTCCTGAGGCCCGTGAGGGAGTCACGGCCTTTAGCGAAAAACGTCAACCGAATTTCCAAGTAGGAGTCTAATAATGGCTGAAGCCTATATTGTCGGGGCTGTACGTACTGCCGGTGCTCGGCGCAATGGTCAACTCGCATGCTGGCATCCGGCGGATATGGGGGGGGAGGTGATCAATGCGCTTCTGGAGCGAAGTGGCATTGATCCGGCGGTCGTTGATGATGTGATCATCGGTTGCGTCACGCAAGCCGGCGAGCAGTCTTTCGCCTTTGCTCGAAATGTGGTGTTGGCTTCGTCCCTTCCACAAAGTGTGCCGGCTGTAACCATCGATCGCCAGTGCGGTAGCTCTCAACAGGCGGTCCATTTTGCTGCTCAGGCAGTGATGTCTGGTGTGCAAGATGTGGTAATCGCTGGCGGCGTCGAAAGCATGAGCCGAGTCCCAATGTTCTCCAACCTGTCGTTCCATGAGCGTGAAGGTTTGGGGGTGGGCCCATTCAGTGAACGGATCAAGAAGCGGTTCGGCGTCGAGACCTTTAGCCAGTTTGAGGGCGCGGAGATGCTCGCGCAAAAATATGGCTTTGATCGAGAAACCCTGGATCGCTATGCGCTCCAAAGTCACCAGCGTGCGTCGCACGCAACCACATCTGGCGTATTCCAGGACGAGATAGTTCCCCTGACTACCGATACTGGGTTGCATTGTCGGGATGAGGGTATTCGACATGATGCGACTTTGGAGGGGATTTCTTCGGTTCGTCTAATCAGGGAGGGCGGTGTGATCAGCGCCGCCAACGCCAGCCAGATCTGCGACGGTGCATCCGCGCTCTTGATAGTGAGTGAGCGGGCGTTGAAGGAGCACAACCTGATTCCGTTGGCGCGGATTGTGTCGATGGCCGTCACCGCCGGTGATCCGGTGATCATGTTGGAAGAACCTATCCAAGCGTCCCGACGTGCACTGCAACGAGCTGGCTTGAGCATTGCTGATATTGATCTTTATGAGATCAACGAAGCTTTTGCTCCGGTGCCCCTGGCCTGGCTGCAGGCACTGGAAGCCAATCCGGACCAGCTCAATGTCAATGGCGGGGCTATTGCTCTCGGGCATCCATTGGGCGCCACCGGTACCAAGCTTATGACCACTCTGTTGCACTCGCTCAAAGCTCGCGGCTTGCGCTATGGCCTGCAGGCCATCTGCGAGGGTGGTGGCGTCGCAAACGCGACTATCGTGGAGGTGCTTTGATATGGCGCTCCACACCCGAGTCACAGAATTACTCGGCATCGACCACCCAATCGTTCAGGGCGGCATGATGTGGGTTGGCCGCGCCGAATTGGCCAGCGCCGTTTCGAATGCCGGAGGGCTTGGCATGCTTACTGCGTTGACTCAGCCGACACCGGATGATCTGCGGCGAGAAATCGAGCGCTGCCGGAAGATGACGGACAAGCCATTCGGCGTGAACCTGACCATCTTACCCTCGGTGAGCCCTCCGCCTTATGCAGAGTACCGCAAGGCCATCATCGACAGCGGCGTACGGGTCGTCGAGACGGCGGGAAACAAACCGCACGAGCATGTCGAGGACTTCAAGGCGCATGGGCTGACGGTGATTCATAAGTGCACTTCTGTGCGCCATGCACTTTCAGCGCAGAAGATGGGCGTCGACATCGTCTCTATTGACGGTTTCGAATGTGCCGGACACCCAGGGGAAGATGATATTCCTGGTTTGGTGCTCATTCCCGCTGCCGCTGACAAGATCCGGGTGCCGATGATCGCCAGCGGTGGATTTGGTGATGGTCGCGGCCTTGCTGCAGCGCTTGCGCTAGGCGCGGAGGGTATCAACATGGGTACGCGCTTCTGCGCAACTGTCGAGGCGCCAATTCATGATGCGATCAAGCTGTTCCTGGTGAACAACGATGAGCGTGACACGCGGCTGATATTTCGGCAGTTCCACAATACCGGACGCGTGGCCCGCAACAGCATCTCTGATCGCGTGGTAGCTATGTCGCAGCAACCGGGGGTGACTTTCGAGGATATTCGCCCGCTGGTAAGTGGAGCTTGTGGGCGTGAGGCCTTGGAGACAGGAAATCTCGATGCTGGTCTTGTCTGGGCAGGTCAGGTCCAAGGGCTGATTCATGACATTCCGACCTGCGCAGAACTGTTGACCAGAATCGTTGATGACGCAGGTGAAATCATTAACCGACGCTTACCCGGATTCTTTCGTGCCCACCAGGAGGTAACTGCATGAGCTACCAGTTTATCCGTGTAGAACGTGAAGGCCGTCTGACGACAATTATCCTCAACCGACCTGAGGCTCATAACGCACTCAACGCTGCGGCGCATCTCGAGCTGCAACAAGCGTTCGACGACTTTGGGGCCGATGAGGAACAGTGGGTCGCGATCGTTACGGGCTCGGGCAGCAAGGCATTCTGTGCTGGCCACGACCTCAAGCAGCAGGCAAGTGGTGGCGGCTTGGTTACTCCGGAGAAAGGTTTTGCCGGGCTGACCGCGCGCTTCGATTTGAGTAAGCCGGTAATTGCTGCTGTGAATGGAGTGGCCATGGGCGGCGGCTTCGAACTGGCGTTGGCTTGCGACATCATCGTTGCATCTGAGAACGCAGTGTTTGCTCTGCCTGAACCTCGCGTCGGCCTGGCAGCGCTGGCGGGTGGGCTACAGCGCTTGCCTCAGGTTATTGGTCTCAAGCGCAGCATGGGCATGCTGCTTACTGGGCGCCGGGTTAGTGCCCGTGAGGGAGTGGACCTTGGCTTCGTCAACGAGGTTTGCTCCGACGATGTGCTTTCCCTGGCTCGCTGTTGGGCTGCGGAGATGTTGGCGTGTAGTCCTCTATCCCTGCGAGCCACCAAAGAGGCAGTGCTTCGTGGACTTGATGTGCCCATCGAAACGGCCCTTGTTGAGGAATGGCAGTATCCGCAGGTAGTTTCGATGCTCGAGTCGATGGATGCCATTGAAGGGCCGCGTGCTTTCGCTGAAAAGCGGCCGCCACAGTGGTCAGGTCGCTGATAAGCGACTTGCTCCCCTAGTTCCCGATCAACGCTATGGATGAGCTCCAGAATTGCTCAGGCGAGATGGTTTTCTCTGCCTTGAGTTCCATTAGTTGACAAACCCGGGAACCAAATCTGGGCACAAAAATAAGGATAACCATCATGCATCCATCCATTCACGCACTTTCCGCGCCTGACAAGGCAGCCTGCATCCTTGCTTCGTCTGGCCAAATCCTAAGTTACGCAGAACTTGAGCGCTTCGCTAACCAGGGAGCACATCTGTTTCGTGCCCTTGGTCTGCAACGCGGAGACACCGTCGCGGTGCTTCTCGAAAACGGCCTTGATGTATTCACCATCTCCTGGGCGGCTCAGCGCTGTGGGCTTTATCTGACAGCTATTTCTAACCGCGCCTCTTCAAACGATGTCGCCTACATAGTCAGCGATTCTGGGGCACGAGTCTTGATAGCCTCAGACACGTTTTTTGAACTCGGTCTGAGTGCTATCCAGCGTCTGGAGGACAATGCACCACGGTTCTTCAGCACGACAGCCTTCGCTAAGGAGCGTGCAGCCAAGGCCGTAACTCGCATTGACGACGAAAGCCCGGGCGCTGACATGCTGTACTCGTCTGGAATGACTGGGCGCCCAAAAGGTGTGAAGCCGTCACTCCCCGAGGGGCCTGTCGCCAACGAAAGTCCATTGATGTCAATGGGACGTCAGTTTTATGGCATGGGATCGGATAGCATCTATCTGTCTACTTCGCCGCTCTACCATGCTGCGCCATTGCGCTGGGCGCTTGCGATCCAGGGGCTTGGTGGCACCGTGGTAGTCATGGAAAAGTTCGATGCCGAGCAGACGCTTCAGCTAATTGAACGCTACTCCGTTACACAAGCGACCTTCGTGCCGACGCACTTCGTTCGCATCCTCAAACTGCCAGCTGAGGTCCGCGACGCCTATGACTACTCATCGTTGCGTGCCGTGGTACATGCTGCGGGTCCGTGCCCTATTGAAGTTAAGCACGCCATGATCCAGTGGTGGGGACCGATCATTCACGAGTATTACTCGGGCACAGAGTGTTGCGGGCTTACCGCCCTTAATGCAGAGGAATGGCTTCGCAAACCGGGTTCAGTCGGACGTGCTGTGTTGGGGACAGTCAAGATCCTCGATGAGGAGGGCCAAGAGGTACCGGCCAGAACTGTGGGGGATATCTACTTTGCCGATGGTCCTCGCTTTGAGTACCACAACGACCCGGAGAAGACACGGAAGGCTTACGACCATCGAGGGTGGGCAACATTAGGTGATATAGGCTGGGTTGATGAGGACGGCTACCTTTTTCTCACTGACCGAAAGAGCTTCATGATTATCTCCGGGGGGGTAAACATCTACCCGCAAGAAATCGAAAATGTGCTCATGACACACCCCGATGTGGATGATGTGGCAGTGTTCGGTATAGCTGATGAGGAGATGGGTGAAAAGGTAGTGGCCGTTGTGAAGCCTCGCGATCAGCAAACAGCTGGACCCACCTTGGCGGAGCTCCTTCGTGCATTTGTGCGTGAGTCGCTGGGCGGAGTGAAATGCCCGCAGCGCGTCGATTTTCGCGATGAATTGCCGCGTGAACCCAACGGCAAGCTGATGAAGCGTCTGCTACGCGAGGAGTATCAGAAAAGAATGGACACCTCCTCTCCCGATTGAGCAGTGTCTGCGCCTGCAGGTAGGGCATCAGCGGCTTTGTATTGGAGTGAGGTTGTTTGGGCATCACTTTCCTCGATATGCCGAACTATTAACGACTGCATCGGCCAGGGATGGCATATGTCGGTCGTCGGCGGTGATCTGGACAGCGCAGAAAGCCCTAAACAACCAATTGCCCATGCCGAAGGCTATCCAATGATCGATGGCCCTGCACCTTCAGGGGGGCGTTTCTCACCGCACTCCATTCGCCTGTGCAATAAGGCTCGTCAGACCTCTCATGGCATAACGGAGCTGGATCATGCCCGGACTGCGCCAAGTTCCCATCAGCCACCGCCTGTGGCTGATTCTGTTGACTTCCCAGGTAATACTTCTCGCCCTAGCCGGTTTGTTGCTCATCCAGAACTTTGGAGACCTGCATACCGCGAAAGCGCTGAAAACCCAGCATGTGGTTGAAACCGCGAGCAGCATCCTGCGCTACTACCGAGAACAGGAAAACGCGGGGAAGCTCAACCGTGTGCAGGCGCAGAACCAAGCCATCGAACTGATGCGCAGCCTGCGCTACAACGGTAACGATTACTTCTGGCTAGAGGACCTCGAGACACGCATGGTCATGCACCCTAGCCCAAAAATCGAAGGCAAGGTGATGACGGGTACCCTTGATCCTGATGGCAGACCATTTTTCGACGAAATGGTGAGGGTCGCAAAGCACGATGGGGCTGGACTCGTGCACTACAGTTGGCCTCGCCCGGGCTCGGATGCGCCGGTGAAGAAGGTGTCCTACGTGGAGCTATTCAAGCCTTGGGGTTGGGTAGTTGGTTCAGGAATATACGTCGACGATGTACAGGATGAATTTCGCGCACACGTACTGAATACCTTGGGAATAGTGTTGCTGACGGGCCTTCTGCTCACTGTCCTCATCGTCCTGATCGCCCGCAGCATCACTTCGCCGTTATGCGAAGCGGTCAATGCTATGGCCAATATTGCCAGTGGGGAAGCTGACCTTACCCGTAGGCTGGACGACTATTGGCACGACGAACTCACCGATTTGGGCAATCATTTCAATACGTTCACCCTCAAGTTACAGGGGGTCATCGGCCATTCACTGGAAACTGCCGGCTCGCTCGACCATGCGTCACGATCCCTTGGCGTAATTGCAAGCGATGCCCAGTACCAGAGCCTACAGCAGTCGCGGCAGATGGAGTTGGTCGCCACCGCGGTGCAAGAACTCTCCTACTCCGTGCAGGAAGTGGCGGCAAACGCTAAGCACGCCGCCAGCGAAGTACGCGATGCCGAAGAACAGGCACACAGGGGGCAGAACAACATCGGCAGCAGCTTGGAACAGATCGACCAGCTCTCCAGTACCATTGGCAAGGCAGTCGAAGTGATTCAGTCACTGGCCCAGGAGAGTACCCAGATCAACTCTGTGCTCGAAGTCATCCGTTCCATCGCCGAGCAGACCAACTTGCTGGCCGTGAATGCCGCAATCGAGGCAGCTCGTGCCGGTGAACAAGGGCGGGGGTTCGCCGTCGTTGCCGACGAGGTTCGCTTACTGGCGCAACGCACGCAGAAATCCACTGCCGAAATCCAGACAATGATTGAGCGTCTCCAGGCCAATTCCGAGGCTGCCGTTCAGGTCATCGACGAGAGCAGCCATGCGTCCACCCAGACCGTCGATAAGGCGCGCCTGGCAGGCATTAGTTTGGAACAGATCGCACAGTCGCTGCGCAATCTGACAGACCTGAATGCATCTATAGCCAGTGCTACCTTGCAGCAGTCCCAAGTGGTAGAGGGAATCAACCAGAACGTGACGCAGGCGGCCTCACTGGCTGAAGCGAATGCCGTGGCCGCTAGCCAATCGAAAGAGGCAAGCTGCCACCTTGACGCTCTAGCTAGCCAGTTGAATCAGACCCTACGGCAGTTCCGCGTATAGGCTCGTACTGGATTCCTGGTACATGACGAAACGGCGTACCGGCAAGCACCTGGTTTAGCGCCTTGCGTTTGAAGGATTCGGGAAAAACGGAGCTGCCCTACTAGTAAACAGGGCCAGCGAGCAATGCTCGCCGGCCCTGTTGTTTACTCTTTGATGCCCTCTATTCCTTCGGGGCCAATGGTCTCGACCTAACTGCGAAAGCCAGTTTTGGATGGCTGGCGCCGCTGCCTCCCCAGGCAGCGGCCATGCACCGTCTCGGTGCATCCGTTTCAACATTCAGTGAAAAAGTTTCAGTGTTTGTTGAAAAACTACGTGACCCGGATTCAATCCCAGCTCAGCGCACCGCCGGTCTGGTATTCAATAACGCGAGTTTCGAAGAAGTTCTTCTCTTTCTTCAGGTCCATGATTTCGGACATCCACGGGAACGGGTTGGTCGCGCCCGGGTATTCCTCTTTCAGGCCGATCTGGGTCAGGCGGCGGTTGGCGATGAATTTGAGGTAGTCCTCCATCATGGCCGCGTTCATGCCCAGTACGCCGCGCGGCATGGTGTCGCGAGCGTATTCGATCTCGAGCTGGGTGCCCTGCAGGATCATCTGGGTGGCTTCGTCCTTCATCTGGGCATCCCACAGGTGCGGGTTCTCGATCTTGATCTGGTTGATCACGTCGATGCCGAAGTTCAGGTGCATGGACTCGTCACGCAGGATGTACTGGAACTGCTCGGCAGTGCCGGTCATCTTGTTGCGGCGGCCCATGGAGAGGATCTGGGTGAAGCCGCAGTAGAAGAAGATGCCTTCCAGTACGCAGTAGTAGGCGATCAGGTTGCGCAGGAACTGGCGGTCGGTCTCCGGGGTGCCGGTCTTGAACTCGGGGTCGGAGATCGAGCGGGTGTACTTGAGGCCCCAGGACGCTTTCTTCGCGACGCTCGGAATCTCGTGGTACATGTTGAAGATTTCGCCTTCATCCATGCCCAGCGACTCGATGCAGTACTGGTAGGCGTGGGTGTGGATCGCCTCTTCGAAGGCCTGGCGCAGGATGTACTGGCGGCATTCGGGGTTGGTGATCAGGCGGTACACGGCCAGCACCAGGTTGTTGGCAACCAGGGAGTCGGCGGTGGAGAAGAAGCCGAGGTTGCGCATCACGATGCGGCGCTCGTCTTCGGACAGGCCGTCCTTGCTCTTCCACAGAGCAATGTCGGCGTTCATGTTCACTTCCTGCGGCATCCAGTGGTTGGCGCAACCATCCAGATACTTCTGCCAGGCCCAGTCGTACTTGAAGGGTACGAGCTGGTTGAGGTCGGCGCGGGCGTTGATCATCTGCTTGTCGCCAACCTGCACGCGCGCGGCGGAGCCTTCGAGGTCGTCCAGGCCTTCCTGGATGTCGAGGGCGTCGAGGGCCTTCTTGGCGCGGGCGACGGCGTCGGAGTCGTCGGCCGATACGGCGCGGGCGTCTTCAACGGAGCCGGCGGCTTCGTCGTCGAGCTTGTCGATGTTCTTGGCTGCGGCCTGGGCAACGGCGGGGGCTGCCTTGGCTTCGGTGGGGTCTTCTTTGTCGAATTCGTCCCAGCTGAGCATTGTTCCTCTCCTGGTCTGCGGACCGGTCTGTGCCGGCCTGGGTGTTTGGGTGCGTGGATGGATGCACGCGAAAGCGTTGGATCAAGGACGGGGCGGTGGTTTGCCCTGGCCTGTGCACACCCGGTTTGTGGGTGTGACTGTTCGGATATCGGTGCTGCCTTTTTACCCTCTCCCCCGGCCCCTCTCCCGCAAGCGGGAGAGGGGAGGGAAGAGCCCTCTCCCGGAGGAGAGGGGGCGGCCCGTGCGATGCCTTATTGGCAGGCTTCGCAGTCCGGGTTGTCGATGGAGCACGCGCTGGGCACCGGAGCCGGTGCCGGCGCTGCAGCCGGAGCGGCTTGCAGGGTGTCGCTGCCGCCTGCCGATACGGCGTTCAGCTTGCCGGTGTTGATGGTCGACTTCTCGGTGCTGGTGGCGGCCAGGGCGCGGAGGTAGTAGGTGGTTTTCAGGCCACGGTACCAAGCCATGCGGTAGGTCACGTCCAGCTTCTTGCCCGAGGCGCCGGCGATGTAGAGGTTCAGGGACTGGGCCTGATCGATCCACTTCTGACGGCGGCTGGCGGCGTCGACGATCCACTTGGTTTCGACTTCGAAGGCGGTGGCGTACAGGTCTTTCAGGTCTTGCGGGATGCGCTCGATCTGCTGCACGGAGCCGTCGTAGTACTTCAGGTCGTTGACCATGACCGGGTCCCACAGGCCACGAGCCTTGAGGTCGTGTACCAGGTAGGGGTTGATCACGGTGAACTCGCCGGAGAGGTTCGATTTCACGTAGAGGTTCTGGTAGGTCGGCTCGATGGACTGCGATACGCCGGTGATGTTGGCGATGGTCGCGGTCGGCGCGATGGCCATGATGTTCGAGTTACGAATACCTTTCTTGACGCGCTCGCGAACCGGGGCCCAGTCCAGGGACTCGGTCAGGTCGACGTCGATGTACTTCTGGCCACGGGCCTCGATCAGGATCTGCTGGGAGTCCAGCGGCAGGATGCCTTTGGACCACAGGGAGCCGTCGAAGGTCTCGTAGGCGCCGCGCTCGTCGGCCAGGTCGCAGGAAGCCTGGATGGCGAAGTAGCTCACCGCTTCCATGGACTTGTCGGCGAACTCGATGGCCGCGTCGGAGCCGTAGGCGATGTGCTGCAGGTACAGAGCGTCCTGGAAGCCCATGATGCCCAGGCCAACCGGACGGTGCTTGAGGTTCGAGTTGCGAGCCTGCGGAACCGAGTAGTAGTTGATGTCGATAACGTTATCGAGCATGCGTACTGCGGTCTTGACGGTCTTCTCGAGCTTGGCGGTGTCCAGCTTGCCATCGACGATGTGGTTCACCAGGTTCACAGAACCCAGGTTGCAGACCGCGATCTCGTCCTTGTTGGTGTTCAGGGTGATCTCGGTGCACAGGTTGGAGCTGTGGACCACGCCCACGTGCTGCTGCGGGCTACGCAGGTTGCACGGGTCCTTGAAGGTCAGCCACGGGTGGCCGGTCTCGAAGAGCATCGAGAGCATCTTGCGCCACAGGTCTTTGGCCTGGATGGTCTTGAACAGCTTGATCTTGCCGTACTGGGTCAGGGCTTCGTAGTACTCGTAGCGCTCTTCGAAGGCCTTGCCGGTCAGGTCGTGCAGGTCCGGTACTTCGGACGGCGAGAACAGGGTCCACTGGCCATCGTCGAATACGCGCTTCATGAACAGGTCCGGAATCCAGTTCGCGGTGTTCATGTCGTGGGTACGGCGGCGGTCGTCACCGGTGTTCTTGCGGAGTTCGATGAACTCTTCGATGTCCATGTGCCAGGTTTCCAGGTAGGCACAGACAGCGCCCTTGCGCTTGCCACCCTGGTTAACGGCGACGGCGGTGTCGTTCACGACTTTCAGGAACGGAACCACGCCCTGGGACTTGCCGTTGGTGCCCTTGATGTAGGAGCCCAGTGCACGTACCGGGGTCCAGTCGTTGCCCAGGCCGCCTGCGAATTTGGACAGCATGGCGTTGTCGTGGATGGCGCTGTAGATGCCCGACAGGTCGTCCGGAACGGTGGTCAGGTAGCAGGACGACAGCTGCGGACGCAGGGTGCCGGCGTTGAACAGGGTCGGGGTCGACGACATGTAGTCGAAGGAGGACAGCAGGTTGTAGAACTCGATGGCGCGTTCTTCTTTCTGCTTCTCTTCGATGGCCAGGCCCATGGCCACGCGCATGAAGAAGACCTGCGGCAGTTCGAAGCGGATGCCGTCCTTGTGGATGAAGTAGCGGTCGTACAGGGTCTGCAGGCCGAGGTAGGTGAACTGCTGGTCACGCTCGTGGTTGATGGCCTTGCCCAGTTTTTCCAGGTCGAAGGTTTTCAGCTGCGGGTCGAGCAGTTCGAACTCGACGCCTTTTTCCACGTAGGCCGGCAGGGCCTTGGCGTAGAGGTCGGCCATCTCGTGGTGAGTGGCGCTCTCGGCAACACCGAGGAAGCCCAGCGCTTCGGCGCGCAGGGTGTCCATCAGCAGGCGAGCGGTGACGTAGGAGTAGTTCGGCTCGCGCTCTACCAGGGTACGGGCAGTCATCACCAGGGCGGTGTTGACGTCCTTCTCGGCTACGCCGTCGTAGAGGTTCTTCAGGGTTTCACGCTCGATCAGCTCGCCGTCGACTTCGGCCAGGGCTTCGCAGGCTTCGCTGATGATGGTGTTCAGGCGGCCCATGTCCAGCGGCTGCTGGCTGCCATCGGCGCGGGTGATGCGGATGCTCGGGTGCGGCTGGGCGACGTCGCCGCCGGCGCTGCGCTTGGAGCGCTCCTGGGCGCGGGACTCGCGGTAGATCACGTAGTCACGGGCGACTTTCTGCTCGCCGGCGCGCATCAGGGCCAGTTCGACCTGGTCCTGGATTTCTTCGATGTGGATGGTGCCGCCGGAGGGCATGCGACGCTTGAAGGTCGCGGTGACCTGTTCGGTCAGGCGGGCGACGGTTTCATGGATACGCGAAGAAGCTGCGGCAGTACCGCCTTCCACAGCGAGGAACGCCTTGGTGATGGCAACGGTGATCTTGTCGTCGGTGTAGGCGACAACGGTGCCGTTGCGTTTGATCACGCGCAGCTGGCCGGGCGCGGTGGCGGCCAGATCCTGATTGGAATCTGCTGCCTGCGGCGCGGTGGCCTGCGGGTTCTCGCGAGTGGTGTCGGTCTGCATGGGGTTCTCCATGTTCTGATTTATGTAAGGGCGCCTGAATCGCCTTCGTTCCCTTTTCACAACGCAATACGCACGGCAACGGCGCCGGGCGCGAACACGTGGTGCTTCGGGGCTGAAGGACAGGACTCAAGTGCCTTCCTGGCCCTACAAGTCAATCGCCACGGTGTTAAAGATCCGTGACAACCACAATACCTAGTGGTGGGCGCTGTTGGCGCCTCACCTGCTTCCGACCCCCAGTCACGTTCTTTGTGTCCTGGGCCGGCACCACTCGCCAGAGGCGTTTGGTGGGTGAAATACCGCTTGTGACACACCGGTGGTCAGGCTCGGAAAAAGCCTTTAGCGCTTGATTCTAATTAGTGTCCGGTGGTACGCCCTCACCCCTATATGTAGGGGCTGAGCTCGATGGGGGTACAAGATAATGCGCTGTCGGGGGTATTGCAAGGCGAGCCACAACATCTAGCCTGTGGATAACTTGTGGGTGATTTGTGGGTGACTGCAGGGTAACGGATGCAAAGGCCCGGTGGCTCTAGGCTCTGCCGTTCGTCGCCGCCGAATGGACGGTTTTCGAGGTAGTGTGGCGCTGTCGATGGCGTCGCAAGCTAACACAATATCTTGTGTTTTCGCTCGTATCTGGCATGCGCTGTGCTATCCATCCGGCATTGATACAATGCGGACCCGTTTTTCGATGGTCCTGACGCTGTCTAGGGAGTGCGTGGTGGAGCAAGAAGCCTGGCGAATCCTCATAGTCGAAGACGATCAGCGACTGGCCGATCTGACCCGTGAATACCTGGAAGGCAACGGCCTGCAGGTCTCCATCGAGTCCGATGGCGGCCAGGCGGTGGCGCGCATCCTCAAGGAGCGCCCGGATCTGGTGGTGCTGGACCTGATGCTGCCGGGGGAGGATGGCCTGTCCATCTGCCGCAAGCTGCGTGGCCAGTACGAGGGGCCGATCCTGATGCTCACCGCACGCACCGATGACATGGATCAGGTACTGGGCCTGGAGTTGGGGGCCGATGACTATGTGTGCAAGCCGGTGCGCCCGCGAGTGCTGCTGGCGCGCATCCGTGCCTTGTTGCGGCGCAGCGAGGTAGTCGCCGAGGTGCCCGTTGTGGAAAACCAGCGCCGCCTGGAGTTCGGTCCGCTGGTGATCGACAACGCCATGCGCGAGGCCTGGCTCAACGAGCGCAGCATCGAGCTGACCAGTGCGGAGTTCGACCTGCTCTGGCTGCTGGCCGTGAACGCTGGGCGCATCCTGTCCCGCGAGGAGATCTTCAATTCCCTGCGTGGCATCGAGTACGACGGCCAGGACCGCTCCATCGACGTGCGCATTTCGCGCATCCGCCCGAAGATCGGTGACGACCCCATGCATCCGCGCCTGATCAAGACGGTGCGCAGCAAGGGCTATCTATTTGTCAGGGAGGCCGCCGAAGGCCTCTGACGCTGGCGACAGTCCATGAACTCGATCTTCCTGCGCATTTACGGCGGCATGCTGGTGACCCTGGTGCTGGTGGCGCTGCTTGGCGTCTTCACTATCCACCAGGTCAACCAGGTGCGTTCTGACCAGTACCGCGAGAGCCTCGCCCGCGGCACCTTCCGCCTGATGGCCGACAACCTCCAGCCCATGAATGAAGTGGAGCGCCGCCGCGCGGTGGTGCTCTGGGGGCGCCTGCTGGGCATTCCCCTGGAACTGCAGCCCATGGAGGGCTCGAAGCTGGACAACAGCGCGCGCAATCGCCTGACACGCGGCCAGGTACTGGTGGAACAGACCGGCCCCCATGCGGCGCGGGTGTTCGCCCTGGTGAGTGTGGGCGAGCGGCTGCTGCTGACTGGTGATGTGGAGCAGATCAGCGAGCAGTTGGCGCGGGCCACCGTCTATCTATTGATGGATGAGCTGGTGCGCTTCCCGGTGAACGAACAGCCCCAGCGCCTGGCGTCCATCAAGGAGAACAAGCAGTTCGGCTTCGACATGCGGCTGATCCCGCTGAAGGACGCTGACCTGGACGTCGATCAGCGTCGCCGGGTGGACGAGGGCGATACGGTGATGGCGCTGGGCAAGGATGGTGACTCCATCCGCGTATTCTCCGGCATGGTGGACACGCCCTGGGTGCTGGAGATGGGCCCGTTGCATCAGATGAACCCTTATCCGCCACAGATGCTGGTGCTGATCGGCTTTCTCGGCCTGACCCTGATCGGCCTGACCGTGTATTTCCTGGTGCGTCAGCTGGAGCATCGGTTGATGGGGCTGGAGAGCGCTGCCACCGACATCGCCCAGGGCAAGCTGGATGCGCGGGTTCCTACCAGGGGCGCCGACTCAGTGGGGCGCCTGGCCGCTGCTTTCAATGGTATGGCCGAGCAGTTGCAGCGCCTGCTGATGCTGCAACGCGAACTGATCCGCGCGGTGTCCCATGAGCTGCGTACCCCGGTGGCGCGGCTGCGCTTCGGCCTGGAGATGATCGGCGACGCCGACAATGACGAGTCCCGGCGCAAATATATGGAAGGCATGGACGGCGACATCCAGGAACTGGACAAGCTGGTGGACGAGATGCTGACTTACGCGCGCCTGGAGCAGGGCTCGCCGGCCCTGCATTTCCAGCGCGTGGACCTGGATGCGCTGTTCGACCAGGTGATCGCCGAACTGTCCCCCTTGCGTGCCTCGGTACGCATCGAGCGCGGCCTGTGCCTGAACGTCGGCAACGACGGGGCCTGGGTCGAAGCCGAGCCGCGCTACCTGCACCGCGCCCTGCAGAACCTGGTGAGCAATGCCATGCGCCATGCGGAATCACGCGTGCAATTGAACTACCAGATTGGCCACAAGCGCTGCCGCATCGACGTCGAGGACGACGGTCCTGGCGTGCCGGAAAGCCAGTGGGAGAAAATCTTCAAACCCTTCATGCGGCTGGACGACAGCCGCACTCGCGCCTCCGGCGGCCACGGCCTGGGGCTGTCCATCGTGCGGCGGATCATCTACTGGCACGCCGGCCGCGCACAGGTCGGCCGCAGCGAGTCATTGGGCGGCGCGCGGTTCAGCCTGGTATGGCCGCGCCGGCAGAGCGAGGCGGAGACGCTGTAACACGGCCCGTCTGGGCACATCTTGTGGGGGCGAACTCATTCGCGATTGAAATCGCCCCCACAAGGGAGGGCGAACCGCCGGTGTGATTCCGATATCGGTGTGCATTGCGCCCCGTTGGCTGGGTACTTGAGGGGATGGTCTGTCTTGCAGAATTCGGGACAGCTGCGCTGTCCTCAGCGAATGAATTCGCCCCCACAGGAGTTCCGAGCGGATTCAGTTCGTCGGATGGGTGGAGCGGAGCGATACCCATCAATGCCTTGTGGGAGCGAATTTATTCGCGATTGAAATCGCCCCCACAGAGGCGATTGCCAGCCGCTCGCTTCAGGCGGCGACTGCCACCAGGCTCAACAACCGCCCCTGGAAGTCGCAATGCCAGCCTTCCAGTTCACTCCCTGCCTTCCATTCCGCCGACAGGTCGATCAGCAGCCTCAGGCGCGCTCGGGCGTCATCGCAATCCAACAGCTCCGCATCGTGGAAGTAGAAGCGCTTCCGAACGATGGGATAGAGCGCCTTGAACAGGCTCTCCTTGATGGAGAAGGTCAGGGTGATGCGCTCGGCCTTCTGCTCGGGCGTGAGGCCATCCAACCGTTGCAGTTCGGCGGGGGTGAGGATTTCTTTTGCCAGGCGCAGGGCGCGCTCGGCTGACATGCGTTCTTCAAGGTCCAGGCCCAGGCCGAGCCATTGACTGCCATGGGCGACCAGGGCAGTGGCCAAGCCATGGCTGTGGCTGATGGAACCGGTGATCCCGGCGGGCCAGACCGGTGCGCGGTCTTCACCAAGGGCAGGCACATCGGCGCGGCCGGTCAGGGCGAGGAGGGCGCTGCGGGCGCAGAGGCGGCCGGCGAGGAATTCCGTCTGCCGCTTGGCCACCGAACGCTGGATATTGGCCGGTGCGGCAATGACGCTGCGGGCAAAGTCGTCGGCGGCGAGCAGGGTCGGGTCGAAGCGGCAGGAGCGCATGACCACACCCGGCAAGGCTTCAGGGAAGGGCCAGGTGGCGTCGAAGGGACTGCAGCAGGCGGGGTGGTTCGAAGTCATGGCGGCATTCTGCCCGGCGTCGTTGGAATCGGCCAGCGGAGCGGCCGTTTACATATGTTTGCAAATGGCAAACAAAGCGAAACGGAAGCCGGGCCCTGGTTTTTGCCAGACTAGCCGGGCGTTTCTTCTGGAACGCAGGTGAGGTTGTAGTCTGGAAGCCTGGCAGTGCCGGTTCCGGACATTTTCTCTGAATTGAGTGCGGGAGCCCGGATGGGCTCCCGTTTTTTTTGCCTGCGATTCAGGGGGGGCGGGCTGAAAGTGTCTTAGGACGGTGTAAGAGGTTTCGTTCAGCTCAGGTTCAAGAAGGGTTCAGGAGCGGTTCAGTGGGTGGCGAGCAATCTAGCTCCGAGTTCAGCCAACTACTCGACCACTCGAAGAGGAATCACATCATGAACCCTATCTTCAGCCGTATCGCCCTCGCTTCCGCCCTGGCCCTCGCCGCTGCTGGTGCCCAGGCCGCCGACAACTTCGTTGGCCTGACCTGGGGCCAGACCAACAACAACATCCAGAAGTCCGATTCGCTGAACGCGAACCTGAACAACCCCAAGCTGGACAAAGTTATCCACAAGACTGACACCTGGGGTGTGCGTGCCGGCCAGATGACTGATAGCGGCCGCTATTACATGACCTACGAAAACTTCTCCGATACGGACAGCGGCAACAAGCTGCGCCAGCAAAACCTGCTCGGCAGCTACGATGTGTTCGTACCCGTGGGTGACTACAACACCAAGCTGTTCGGCGGTGCCACCCTCGGCCTGGTGAAGCTGGAGCAGGAAAGCAAGGGTATGAGCCGCGACAGCAACATCAACTACGCTGCTGGCCTGCAGGCCGGTATCCTCCAGGACCTGAGCAAGAACGCGTCGATCGAAGCCGGCTACCGTTACCTGCGTACCAACGTCAGCACCGACATGGGTGAACACGGCGGCCCGCGCCTGGGCTCCCTGGACCTGCACAGCAGCGGCCAGGCCTACATCGGCGCGAACTACAAGTTCTGATCCGCCCTTGTTCAGCATCGGCCGGGCTTTTGCCCGGCCAACTCATAGAAAGGGAGAACTGCCCATGAAACTGCTGGTTGTGGAAGACGAAGCGCTGCTGCGCCATCACCTCTACACCCGCCTGGGCGAACAGGGCCACGTGGTGGATGCCGTTCCCAACGCCGAAGAGGCGCTCTATCGCGCCGCCGAATACAACCATGACCTGGCCGTGGTCGACCTCGGCCTGCCTGGTATCAGCGGGCTGGATTTGATCCGCCAGCTGCGCAGCCAGGGCCAGAACTTCCCCATCCTCATTCTTACCGCCCGCGGTAACTGGCAGGACAAGGTCGAAGGCCTGGCCGCCGGCGCCGACGATTATGTGGTCAAGCCATTCCAGTTCGAGGAGCTGGAGGCGCGGCTCAATGCCTTGCTGCGGCGCTCGTCCGGCTTCGTCCAGTCCACCATCGAAGCAGGGCCGTTGCTGCTGGACCTGAATCGCAAGCAGGCACAGCTGGATGGAGAGCCGATTGCGCTCACCGCTTACGAGTACCGCATCCTCGAATACCTCATGCGGCATCACCAGCAGGTGGTGGCCAAGGAGCGGCTGATGGAGCAGCTGTATCCGAATGACGAGGAACGCGATCCCAATGTGATCGAAGTGCTGGTGGGACGTCTGCGTCGCAAGCTGGAGGGTGGCAGCGGCTTCAAACCCATCGACACCGTGCGCGGCCAGGGCTACCTGTTCACCGAGCGCTGCCGATGATCCGCAGTTGGCGCAAGCTGGGATCGTCGCTGCGCCTGCGGCTGATGCTCGGCGCCGCGGCGATGGCGGTGCTGTTCATGCTTGCCCTGCTGCCGGCCCTGCGTGGGGCTTTCGTTATTGCCCTCGACCAGTCCATCCAGCAGCGCCTGGCCGCCGACGCCAGCGCGCTGATCGCTGCGGCCCGGGTGGAAAACGGTCAGCTGGAAATGCCCGACAAGCTGCCCAACGAGGAATTCGACAACCTGGAAGCCAGCCAGCTCGGCTACATCTATGACAGTGAGGGGCGGCTGGTCTGGCAGTCGCTTTCGTCGCGGGATGAGCGCGTCGAGTACAGCCCGCGCTACGACGGCCAGGGGCACGAGTTCCTCCGGGTCGCGGACGCCAGGGGGCGCGAGTTCTTCGTTTATGACGTGGAGGTGGACCTGCTGCGCGGGCAGAAGGCGGCCTACAGCGTCGTCACCATGCAGCCGGTGAGCGACTACCAGTCCATGTACGACGGCTTCCTCAAACAGCTCTATGTCTGGTTGGGCGGTGCGTTGCTGGTGCTGCTGGGGCTGCTCTGGTTCGGCCTGACCTGGGGCTTTCGCAGCCTGCGCGGGCTCAGCGCCGAGCTGGACCAGGTGGAGTCCGGCAGCCGCGACAGCCTGAGCGATGAGCATCCCCGAGAGCTGCTGCGCCTGACCAAATCCCTAAACCGCCTGCTGGACAGCGAACGCCGCCAGCGCGAGCGCTACCGCCATTCCCTGGACGACCTGGCCCACAGCCTGAAGACGCCGCTCTCGGTATTGCAGGGCGTGAGCGAGAACATCGCCGCCCGCCCCGACGATCGCGAACAGGCGCGGGTGCTGCAGAGCCAGATCGAGCGTATGAGCCAGCAGATCAGCTACCAGTTGCAGCGCGCTTCCCTGCGCAAGAGCGGCCTGGTGCGCCATCGGGTGCAACTGGCGCCTTTGCTGGACACCCTCTGCGATGCGCTGGACAAGGTCTACCGGGAAAAACGCGTGCGCGTGGAGCGGGACTTCGACAAGGCCCTGATGATCCCCATGGAGCAGGGCGCCTTGCTGGAGTTGCTTGGCAACCTGCTGGAGAACGCCTTCCGCCTGTGCCTGGGGGAAATTCGCGTCAGTGCGCGGGTGCGCGATGGTTATTGCGAACTGAAGGTGGAAGACGACGGCCCCGGCGTGCCGGTGGACCAGCGCGAGCGCATCCTCAAACGCGGCGAACGCCTGGACGCCCAACATTCGGGGCAGGGCATCGGTACGGCGGTGGTGAAGGACATCATCGAGAGCTACGACGGCGAGCTGTTCCTCGAAGAGTCGCCGCTGGGCGGGGCGGAGTTCAGGATTCGGTTTCCGTTGATTTGATCTGCTTTTCTCCCCTCTCCCTCTGGGAGAGGGGCGGGGGTGAGGGGGGTTGGGTGGATTGAGCTGTTGGGCCTCGTTCCTCGGCGCCAACCTGCGGCAGGACTTCGTCCTGCTTGGCGAATGAATTCGCCCCTACACAGACATTTCCCGCCAGTCGCTCAAGCCTCCTGCGCCCGATAGACCCCCGGCGTCAGCCCGGTCCACTTCTTGAACGCCCTATGGAATGCTGAAGGCTCGGAGAAACCGAGCTGTTCGGCGATGTCCTGGATCGACAGTTCATCCCGGCCCAGGTGGTAGATGGCCAGGTCGCGGCGCAGGTGGTCCTTCAGTTCCTGAAAACTCGACCCTTCTTCACGCAGGTGGCGGCGCAGGGTCTGCGGGCTGGTGTGCAGCTGCTGGGCCACCGCTTCCAGGTCCGGCCAGGTGCGGCAGTCGCGACCGAGCAGGCGGCGGATCTGGCTGGTCAGGCTGTCGCCGCCATCCGGACGGGCCAGCAAGTCGGCTGGGGAATGTTCGAGGAAGTGCCTGAGGGTGCGTTCGTCCTGCAGCAGCGGCATTGCCAGATAGCGCGCATGGAAGCGCAGGCTGGTGCGCGGCGCAGCGAACTGGCGGCTGGTGGGAAAGAGCAGTTCGTACTCGGCGGCATGGGCCGGTTCGTCGTAGCTGAACGTGGCTTCTTCCAGGCGGATGCGCTGACCGATCAGCCAGCTGCCCAGGCGGTGCCAGATCACCAACAGGCTTTCCACCAGGAAGTGGTCCGGGTCCGACAGCGTCGCGTCGTCCACCGTCAGCACGGCGAAGTCGCCATCCCGCGCAAGGCTGATGCGCGGTGCGTCGGGAAACAGCCCGTAGAAGAGGGTGCCCCGGCCGAGCGCCTTGTCCAGGGTGCGGCAGTGGATGATGGCGTGGCACATCATGGCGAAGGTGCCGCGCTTGCTGCGCTGCAGGCCGAAGCCCATGTACTCGTCGTCCAGCACTTCCCAGAGCAATTGCAGCAGCCGGGTGAACTGCTCGGGGGCCACCCGTGCCCGAGGTTCATCCAGCAGCGCCGGCTGGATGCCGGCTGCACGCAGGACGGGCGCGCAATCCACGCCCTGGCGCATGGCGCCGCGCAGGGCGGCCCGGACGAAATGGCTGGCGATGGTGCGCTCACGCATGGGGGCGATCCGTGGTCGGGGAGGCCGATGGTAGGGCCCGGCCAAAGGCGGCCACAAGGGCGCAAGTGGCGGAATTCCCCCCGGGTGCTTGGCGGAAATCCGCCCGATGTCGATCGGAACGCAGCTTTGGTGTGTATTTAAAGTGTTGAAATATAAGGGTTTTATTGAAAATTAAGACTTGGCATAGCGGCTGCAATAGGGACTGTGCCGTCCATTCGACTGGACCGCACAACAACAAAAGTCTCCCAGACAGGGAGATACGTCGATCACAGTGACGCCAGGCCTTACGGAACAGGTCGGGATCACTTGAAAGGAACACTGCCATGTCCCGCCAACCGTTCTACAAGAGCCTGTACGTACAGGTCATCGTCGCCATCGCCATCGGTATCCTGCTGGGTCACTTCTATCCGGAAACCGGCGTCGCCCTCAAACCCCTGGGTGACGGCTTCGTCAAACTGATCAAGATGGCCATCGCGCCCATCATCTTCTGCACCGTGGTCAGCGGCATCGCCGGCATGCAGGACATGAAGGCAGTGGGCAAGACCGGCGGCTACGCGCTGCTGTATTTCGAAATCGTTTCTACTGTTGCCCTGCTCATCGGCCTGGTCGTGGTCAACATCGTCCAGCCTGGCGTCGGCATGCATGTCGATCCGTCCACCCTGGACACCAAGGGCATTGCCGCCTTCGCCGCCGCCGGCGAACAGCAGAGCACCATCGCCTTCCTGCTGAACGTGATCCCGAGCACTATCGTTGGTGCCTTCGCATCGGGCGACATCCTGCAGGTGCTGTTCTTCTCCGTGATCTTCGCCTTTGCCCTGCAACGCATGGGTGACCACGGCAAGCCGGTGCTGGAGTTCATCGACCGCATCGCCCAGGTCATGTTCGGCATCATCAACATGATCATGAAGGTCGCCCCCATCGGCGCCTTCGGTGCCATGGCCTTTACCATCGGCCAGTACGGCGTGGGTTCGCTGGTGCAGCTCGGCCAGCTGATGCTGTGCTTCTACATCACCTGCGTGTTCTTCATCCTGGTGGTCCTGGGCGGCATCGCCCGCGCCCATGGCTTCAGCATCCTGCGCTTCATCAAGTACATCCGCGAGGAACTGCTGATCGTGCTCGGCACCTCGTCGTCCGAGTCGGCCCTGCCGCGCATGCTGAACAAGATGGAAAAGCTGGGTGCCAAGAAGTCCGTGGTCGGCCTGGTCATCCCCACCGGCTACTCCTTCAACCTGGACGGCACCTCCATCTACCTGACGATGGCTGCGGTGTTCATCGCTCAGGCCACTGACACCACCATGGACATCACCCACCAGCTGACCCTGCTGGCCGTGCTGCTGATCGCCTCCAAGGGTGCCGCCGGTGTCACCGGTTCCGGCTTCATCGTGCTGGCTGCCACCCTGTCCGCCGTTGGCCACCTGCCGGTTGCCGGCCTGGCGCTGATCCTCGGCATCGACCGCTTCATGTCCGAAGCCCGCGCCCTGACCAACCTGATCGGCAACGGCGTTGCCACCATCGTGGTCGCCAAGTGGTGCAAGCAACTGGACGAAGACACCCTGCAGCGTGAGCTGGCTTCCGGCGGCAAGGCCGAAGCCCCGTCCGCTCCGCAGACCGCTGCCTGATCGACACCTGCTACAGCGTTCTCCTCCTGGTGAGGAGACTTTCTCAAGCCCGGCCCCCGTAGCCGGGCTTTTTTTTGCCTGCATTGTTCCTTGTGGGAGCGAATTCATTCGCGAATCCCGGCTGAATTCGGGCACCGGCCGAGCGGCGCCGCGCCTGGCCGAATGCGTCAATTCGCTCTGAGCGCTTGCGTCATTGAGGGGGCCAGCGGCTGGCGCCTAACCTGCGGCACGACTTCGGCCCAGGGAGGCAACCCCATGCAGCGCATTCATTTCGAAACCGAGCACAACCTGTTCCGCGACGCTTTTCGCGCCTTCCTGCAGAAGGAAGTGGTGCCGCATCAGGAAGAGTGGGAGGCCGCCGGCGTGGTCGACCGCAGCGTCTGGCAGAAGGCGGGGGAGATGGGCTTCCTGCTGCCCTGGGCGGACGAGGAATATGGCGGTGCTGGGCTGAAGGACTTCCGCTACGAGCAGATCATGTGTGAGGAGCTGGCCTACATCAACGAGCCGGGTTTCATGATTCCGCTGCATTCGGCTCTCTGCGGCCCCTACATCGCCGAGTACGGCAATGCCGAGCAGAAGGCGCGCTTCCTGCCGGGGATCATCCGTGGCGAAACCATTCTCGCCGTGGCCATGACCGAACCCTCTGCCGGTTCCGACCTGGCCGGCATGCGCACCACCGCTGTGGATAAGGGCGACCACTTCCTGCTCAACGGCTCCAAGGTGTTCATCTCCAACGGTCTGCTGGCGGACGTGGTGATCGTCGCCGCCAAGACCGACCCGGCGAACAAGCACGCCATGGGCCTGTTCCTGGTGGAGCGGGGCATGGAAGGCTTCGAGCGCGGCCGCAACCTGAAGAAGCTGGGCATGAAGAGTCAGGACACCGCCGAGCTGTTCTTCAACAACGTCAAGGTGCCGAAGGAGAACCTGCTGGGCGATGCCAAGGGTGGCTTCTTCTACCTGATGAACATGCTCGCCCAGGAACGCCTGACCAACGCCTGCGGTGCAGTGGCCGGTGCCGAAGCGGCGCTGCTCACCACCATTGACTACGTGAAGGAGCGCAAGGCCTTCGACCGGCCGGTGGCGCACTTCCAGAACACCCGCTTCAAGCTGGCGGAAATGCGTACCCAGATCGACGTCGCCCAGGTGTTCACCGACCGCTGCGTGATGGATCACAACCAGAAGAAGCTCACCCCGGAGGTGGCCGCCGAGGCCAAGCTGTTCACCACAGAGTTGCTGTGCAAGGTGGTGGACGAGGGCGTGCAGCTGCATGGCGGCTGGGGCTACATGTGGGAGTACCCCATCTGCAAGATGTACGCGAACGCGCGTATCCAGCGCATCTTCGCCGGCACCTCGGAAATCATGAAAGAGATCATCAGCCGCGGGATGAAGCTCTGAGGCAAGCGGTGCGCATGGCGCACCCTACCTGTGGGTGCGCCGTGCGCACCTTCGACTGACTCACGCGAGGCAATCGTCATGACTCATGCAAAAGGCGCCATCGATGCCTGGGCCCAGCTGGCCACCGGCCGTACCCGAGAGCTGATACCCGAGGCGGTGCGGCTGTTCGAGAAGTCCGGGACCACAGCGCTGCTCGACAAGGGCCTGAGCCCGGAAGAAACCGTGGCCGAGATGGACCGCGCCGGCATCGACAAACTGATGGTCAGTGCCTGGTGCCGGCCGGAGCGCTGGGTCAGCACCAACGACGAAGTGGCCGAATACACCCGCGCCTTCCCGGACCGCTTCGTCGGCGTTGCCGCGGTGGACATGAGCAAGCCCATGGCCGCGCTGCGTGAGCTGGACCGCGCGGTGAACGAGCTGGGCTTCAAGGCGCTGCGGGTGGTGCCCTGGCTGTGGAAGCTGCCGCCCAACCACCGGCTCTACTACCCGCTCTATGCGAAGTGCATCGAGCTGGACATTCCCTTCTGCACCCAGGTCGGCCACACCGGCCCGCTGATGCCTTCGGAAACCGGTCGGCCTGTGCCCTACCTGGACGAAGTGGCGCTGGATTTCCCCGAGCTGCGCATCGTCGCCGGTCACATCGGCCATCCCTGGACCGAGGAGATGATCGGCGTCGCCTGGAAGCACGACAACATCTATATCGACACCTCAGCCTACCTGCCGCGCTACTACCCGCAGGCCCTGCTGCAATACATGAAGACCTACGGCCAGGACAAAGTGATGTTCGGCAGCAACTTCCCGCAGCTGTCGCTTGCCCGCTGCATGGAGCAGGTGGCCGAACTGGGGTTGCCGGACGAGGTGCGGGATAAGTTTCTCCAGGCCAATGCGCGGAGGGTGTTCAAGCTCTAGAGTGACGGACCATCGGAGATTGAGCCGACAACAAGAACAAGAGGGCTGAAGGATGAGCGAGCAACTGCCGTTGCACTGTTTTGCCCATTGGGTGGCGACCACGCCGGACCGCGTCTGGCTGCGCCAGCCGGTGGAGCGGAGCTGGCACCCGATCACCTGGCGTGAGGCCGACGACCGTGCCCGGCGCCTGGCCAGTGCACTGCGCGCGTTGGGCTGCGGGCCGGGGGACCGGGTCGCGATCCTGGCGAAGAACTGCGCCGAGTGGATCCTGAGCGACATGGCGATCATGCTCGCCGGGTTGGTCAGCGTGCCGCTCTATCCGCTGCAATCGGCGGACAGCATCGACTATGTGCTGCGCCACTCGGCGTGCAAGGTGATCATCCTCGGCAAGCTGGATGATGCCGAGAGCCTCGAACCGGGCATTCCCGCCGAGGTGGTACGCATTGCCATGCCCTATCCGACCTTGCGTGCCGATCACTCCTGGGGAGAGCTGTTGGCGCGCCACGAGCCGCTGCGCGAAACTCATGAACAGCGCCCCGACGACCTGCTCAGCATCCTCTATACCTCCGGCACCACCGGCCAGCCCAAGGGCGTGATGCAGACGGCGCGGGCATTCGCCTTCGCCTCCAGCCGCTCGGTGGCGGAGACGGGGCTGGGACAGGAAGACCAGTTCTTCTCCTATCTGCCGCTGTCCCATGCCGCCGAGCGCTTCCTGGTGGCCACCAACAGCCTCTATTGCGGCGGTGGCATCGCCTTCGTCGAGTCCCTGGAGACCTTCGCCGAGGACCTGCGGGAAATCCGCCCGACCCAGTTCTTCTCGGTGCCGCGCCTATGGACGCGCTTCCAGCAGGGCGTGCTGGAGAAACTGCCGCAGCGTCGGCTCGACCGCCTGCTAGCGATTCCGCTGCTCGGCGCCCTGGTGGCCTGGAAGATCCGTCGTGGCCTGGGGCTGGACCGGGCGCGGGTGCTGGTGAGCGGAGCAGCGCCGATCCCCGTGGCATTGCTGGAGTGGTACCAGCGCATTGGCCTGACCATCTGCGAGGGCTATGGCATGACCGAGAACTTCGCCTACGGCAACTTCAACCGGCCGGGGCAGGTGCGTTTCGGCACCGTGGGACGGGTGATGCCGGACAACGAACTGCGCATCGCCGACGACGGTGAAATTCTCTACCGCAGCCCCTCGCTCATGACGGGCTATTACCTGGAGCCGGAGAAGAGCCAGGAAACCCTTCGCGATGGTTGGCTGCACACCGGTGACAAGGGGCAGATCGATGCCGATGGTTACCTGCGCATCACCGGCCGGGTGAAAGACATCTTCAAGACCAGCAAGGGCAAGTACGTGGCGCCCGCGCCCATCGAAGGCGAGATTGCCAAGAGCCACTGGGTGGAGCAGGTGTGCCTGATGGGCAGCGGCCTGGACCAGCCGCTGGCGCTGGTCGAACTGAGCCCGGCAGCCCGCGAGCAGGCCCGCGCCCAGGTGGAGGCGGACCTGCTGGCTACCCTCGCACAACTCAACGACCGGCTTCTGCCCCATGAACGCGTCAGTCATCTGCTGCTGGTGCGCGAGCCCTGGACGGTAGATAACGGCTGCATGACCCCCACCATGAAGATTCGCCGCAACGTGCTGGAAGCCCGTTACGCCCCGGCGGTCGACCGTCTCGATGCGCGCCAGGCGCTGCATTGGGAATGACCGCTCGAACACACGCATCAGGAGTTGCCATGAAAGGCCCGTTGTCCTCGCTGAAAATCCTCGATTTCTCCACCCTGCTGCCGGGGCCCTTCGCCTCGTTGCTGCTGGCCGACATGGGCGCCGATGTGCTGCGGGTCGAGTCGCCCACGCGCATGGACCTGGTGCGCGTGCTGCCGCCCCACGATGGCGGCCAATCCACCAGCCACGCCTACCTCAACCGCAACAAGCGCAGCATCGCCCTGGACCTGAAACAGACGGACGCGGTGGAGCTGGTCAAGCAACTGGTGCGCGACTACGACATCGTCCTCGAACAATTCCGCCCCGGCGTGATGGAACGCCTGGGACTGGGCTATGAGGCGCTGAAGGCGGTCAACCCGAAGCTGATCTACGTCTCCATCACCGGCTATGGCCAGACCGGCCCCTATCGGGATCGCGCCGGGCACGACATCAACTACCTGGCCCTGGCCGGCATCGCTTCCTACACCGGCCGCCGTGACAGCGGGCCGCTACCCCTGGGGGTGCAGCTGGCGGACATCGGCGGCGGTTCCCTGCACGGGGTGATGGGCCTGCTGGCGGCGGTGATCCATCGCCAGGCGACAGGGGAGGGGCAGCACGTGGATATCAGCATGACCGACTGCGCCTTCGCCCTGCACGGTATGGCCGGCGCCGGCTATCTCGGTGCGGGCGTGGAGCCGGACATGGAAAACCAGGCCCTGAACGGTGGCAGCTTCTACGACTACTACCGCACCCGCGATGATCGCTGGTTCTCGGTGGGCAGCCTGGAGCCGCAGTTCATGCAGCAATTCTGCGCCGCCATCGGCCGTCCCGAGCTGGCGGCCAAGGGGCTGTCGCCGAAGCCCGAGGATCAGCGCGAGCTGAAACTCGCCATTGAAATCGAGTTCGAGAAGCGTGACTTCGCCGAGTGGGTGGAGATCTTCGCCGCCCTGGATGCCTGCGTGGAGCCCATGCTGCCGTTGTCCGAAGCGGTGGAGCATCCGCAGATCAAGGCTCGTGGACTGGTGGTGGAGGTGCCGCGCGACGGCCAGCCGCCGCAGAAGCAGATCGCCTGCCCGATCAAATTCTCCGCCGGCTTGCCTGCGCCGCGCCATGCCGGCGGCCCCGTGGGTTCCCATACTGCCGATGTGCTGGCCGAACTGGGCTTGAGCCCCGAGCGGATCGAAGCGCTGAAAGCGGCGAAGGTGGTGGGGTAGGGCGCTGGCGCTGAAATTCCTGTAGGGGCGAATTCATTCGCCAAGCAGGTCGAAGGCCTGCCCAGCGAGATTTCACGGGTCAGCTGCGCTGCCCTTGGCGAATGAATTCGCCCCTACACCCGGCTCTGTTCCCCACTGAACACCAGCGTCACCCGGCAGCGCCTGCAGTAATAGCGCCTGCCGCGCGCCACCAGGGCGTGGCGTTGGGCGGAGAAGGGATGGCCGTCAGGGCACGCGCAGCGATAGAGGTAGCGCGTCACCTTGCGCCGATTCACTTCGTAGTTGTGGCAACGGTTGGGCGGCAGTTCGTAGACCCCGCGCATGATCAGCTGCCATTCCTCGCCATGGGGCTGGATGCGTGGGCCGAACAATTGGTGGGCGACCAAGTGCGCCACTTCGTGGGCGACGGTCTGGCGCAGGAAGTCTTCCTGGTTCTCGCGGTAGAGCTGCGGATTGAAGCGCAGCTTGTTCTCGTCCAGATGGGCGACGCCGGCCTTCTGCCCGCGTAGCTTGAAACTCACTTCGGGGCGGGTGAACCGGCATTTGAAAAAGGCTTCGGCCTGTTGATAACAGGCCTCGACGCGGGCAAGTAGCTGCTCGGGCATAGGGCACTCCGTTGGCGCGGAATTATGCCGTAAAGCCGGGTGCTGCCGAAGTTGATGGCGCCGAGCGGTCATTCCCGGCCAAAAGAAAAGGCCGCCCGCAGGCGGCCCTTCTGTCTGCGGATGTCGTCAGCTGGTGTACACCGGACCCAGGCCGAAGCCCCAGAGGATCACGGCGGAGGCGATCATCGCCACCAGCACTACCAGGCCCACCGCCAGCACCGAGCTGGAGAACAGGAAGCCTTCGTCCTTCGGAATATTCATGAACGTCGGTATGCCCACGTAGAGCAGGTAGACCGTGTAGCAGATGGCCAGTGTGCCCACCGTTGCGCCGAACCAGAGGTGCGGGTAGAGCGCCGCGAGGCCGCCGATGAACAGCGGGGTCGCGCAGTAGGCGGCGAAGACGATGCACTCGGTAATGCTCGGGTTGGCGTCATAGGTGCGCGCCATCCAGTGGATGAACGCGCCCATCACCGCCACGCCGGCGAGCATCGCCAGGTACGACATGATGGACATCTGCAACGCGCTGGCCTGGGTGAGCATCACGGGATCGCCCTTACCCAGTACCCAGCCGACCTGGGTTGTGCCGATATAGGCGGAAATTACGGGAATTGCAGCAAGGATCAGGACGTGGGTGAGGTACATGTGGCCGACGCTTTCGTCTTCGCCACGGATCTCTTGCCACTCTTGATCGGGATGGGTGAAGAGCCCCCAAACGTGGTGGATCATGCTGAACACCTCCTCATTATTATGAGGTCGCCCCCCAGCGAAGCGCCGGCAGCGCGTGGACAGCGCCGACCGGTGCCCGACCGACTTATGCGACCTTATGTCGCAGTATAGGCAGGTCATCCGGCGTCGCCTTAGAGCGAATCGAAGATTCGGCGTCAGCTGTAATAGCGTTGAAGTATTTCCATGGCCTTGTTGATCGATTGCAGGCGCGAGGTGCTGCCGCCCCGATCGGGGTGATGCTGGCTCACCAGCTGGCGGTAGCGCTGCTTGATCACGGCCAGGCTGAGGGGCTGGCTGCCGTTGTGCAGGCCGAACAGCTCCAACGCCGCGAGCTTTTCCTCGCTGCCCTGCATGCGCGTCCAGAAGCTCGCCAGCAGCCGTTCCACGTCTTCCTCTGTGGTGTCCCGCAGGTTCTTCAGGTTCAGGTAGTAGTCGCGCAGCGGGTCGAGCTCACTGAGGGCCGCTGCCGTGCCGGGCACGTAGGGCAGCAGCTGCACGCACAGCGGGCTGATGGAGAGCTGGGCGTCGCCCGAGCCGTTCAGACGGTCGCGAAGATGATAGAGGGCGTTGAATACCAGGAAGTGGGTGCGGAACAGCACCAGCTTGTCGGTGAGTTCCAGGTGGGGGATGTGGGTGGAGTGGCGGGCCTTGAGGGCCAGGATCAGCTGATGCTCGCTCAGGCCTTCGGGGGCCCCGCGCAAGAGTTCGAGGAGCTGGTCGCTGAGGTCGAGAGACGGGTCGAGGTCGCTGTTCATCGGCGCAAGCCTAGCACGGCCCGTCGATGGGGCTGGGGCCGCGCCCGCTTTGTGCGTAAAATAGCCAGCTTTTCGCATCTCCCCCGGATTTCAGAGCACCATGGGCACCCTTTCGGTCAACCAGAACAAACTGCAGAAACGCATCCGCCGCCTGGCCGGCGAAGCCATCGCCGACTTCAACATGATCGAGGATGGCGACAAGGTCATGGTCTGCCTGTCCGGCGGCAAGGACAGCTACACCATGCTGGACGTGCTGCTGTACCTGCAGAAGGTCGCGCCGATCAAGTTCGAGATCGTGGCCGTGAACATGGACCAGAAGCAGCCCGGCTTCCCCGAGCACGTGCTGCCGGCCTACCTGGAATCCATCGGCGTGCAGTACCACATCATCGAGAAGGACACCTACTCGGTGGTGAAGGAGAAGATCCCGGAAGGCAAGACCACCTGCTCGCTCTGCTCGCGCCTGCGCCGTGGCACGCTCTACACCTACGCCGACGAGATCGGCGCGACCAAGATGGCCCTGGGTCACCATCGCGACGACATCCTGGAAACCTTCTTCCTCAATATGTTCTACGGCGGCACCCTCAAGGCCATGCCGCCGAAGCTGCGCGCGGACGATGGCCGCAACGTGGTGATCCGCCCGCTGGCCTACTGCAACGAGGCCGACATCGAGGCCTACTCCATTCTCAAGGAGTTCCCGATCATCCCGTGCAACCTCTGCGGTTCCCAGGAGAACCTGCAGCGCCAGGTGGTCAAGGAAATGCTCAACGAGTGGGAGCGCAAGTCGCCGGGCCGCACCGAGATCATGTTCCGCGCCCTGCAGAACGTGGTGCCGTCGCAGCTGGCGGACCGCAATCTGTTCGACTTCGTCAATCTGCGCATCGACGAAACCGCGGCGCCGCGCACCCTGGACGTCGTCAACATCTGACTGTGCCCATGTAGGGGCGAGCTTGCTCGCGAAGGTTCGCCAGCAAGCTGGCTCCTACAGGGAATCGTTCTGCCTCGAAAGGACTCCCCATGCGCGATTACCGCTGGCTCCAAGAGTATTGCCTGAACCGCTTTGGCTCGGCCGAGGCCCTGGAAGCGCGTCTGCCGCAGCCGCGCAGTGATGCCGAGCTGCGGGCGCTCAGTGATGACCGCTACCTGTCGCTGATGGCGTTGCGGGTGTTCCGTGCGGGCCTCAAGCACAGCCTGGTGGATGCCAAGTGGCCGGCCTTCGAGGAGGCGTTCTTTGGCTTCGACCCGCAGAAGGTGGTGCTGATGGGGGCCGAGCACCTGGAGCGGCTGATGCAGGACACGCGCCTGATCCGCCACCTGGGCAAGCTCAAGAGCGTGCCGCGCAATGCCCAGTTCGTGCTGGATGTGGCGCGGGAGAAGGGCAGCTTCGGTGCCTTGATCGCCGACTGGCCGGCGACCGACATCGTCGGCCTGTGGAAATACCTGGCCAAGCACGGCAACCAGTTGGGCGGACTGTCGGCGCCGCGCCTCCTGCGCATGGTCGGCAAGGACACCTTCATCCCTACCGATGACATGGTCGCGGCCCTCAAGGCCCAGGACATCATCGACAAGGCACCCACCAGCCAGAAAGACCTGGCCCAGGTGCAAGCCGCCTTCAACCAGTGGCACGCCGAAAGCGGCCGTCCCCTCTGCCAGCTTTCCGTGATGCTGGCGCACACCGTCAACCACTGAGCCGGCGGTTGCACCGCCCGTTCCTGCGGGCGGACACTGGGCGCCGAGCGGAACAGGGGGACGAATCATGTCGGATATCCAGCGTGTAGCGGCAGTCCTGAAGGCTGCCAAACGAATTCTGGTGATCACTGGGGCCGGGTTGTCGGCGGATTCGGGGCTGCCTACCTACCGGGGCCTGGGCGGCCTCTACAACGGCGTGACGGAGGAGGGCCTGCCTATAGAGGAAGCGCTTTCCGGCCCGATGTTGCGTCGCAATCCGGCGCTCTGCTGGAAATACCTCGCCCAACTCGGCCGCGCCTGCCTCGATGCCCGGCCGAACGCCGGTCATGAAGCCATCGCACAACTGCAACAGCTCAAGCCGGAGTGCTGGGTGCTGACCCAGAACATCGACGGCTACCACCGCCAGGCGGGTTCGCCGCCGGAGCGGCTGATCGAGATCCATGGCGAACTGTCGCCGCTGTTCTGCCAGTCCTGCGGGGCGGAAAGTTCCGACCTTGCCCGACATCTGGCAGGGGAAATGCCTCCCAAATGTCATGACTGTGGTGGTATTCTCCGCCCACCCGTGGTGCTGTTCGAAGAAATGCTCCCTGAGCAAGCCATCGACAGACTCTACGCCGAGCTACGCAAGGGATTCGATGCGGTGATCTCGGTGGGAACCACGGCGAGCTTTCCTTACATCATCGAGCCCGTCATCCGCACCCGCCAAGCAGGCGGCTTCACTGTGGAGATCAATCCGGCGCTCACCGACCTCAGCCCCGTCGTCGATGTTCACCTCAGAGGAAAGGCCTTAGATGTTTTGCAGGGACTCCTAAGTCACATTTCAGTCGATTAAATTTGCAAATGGGTTTGATAGAGGGCATAGTCGCGCCTTCATCAAAAACTATTCGACACGGTCGTGCCCATGCTGAAGCGCTTCGCACCCCTCGTGCCTCTCACCTTCGCCCTGTTTCTCGCCGCTTGCGCAAACAACGTGCAGCAGCAACCCCAGTTCCAGACTGCGGCTCCCGTAGCCGACGGCGCTCCTGATTCGCTGCTGGCGGATCGTGAACCGACTGCTCTGGACCTGGCGAACCTCACCGATGATGAGCCGTATCAGATGCCGTCCCTGTCGGATGGTCTGCTGGAGCGCGGTTTCGAGCTGGTGGGCACCCCCTACCGCTTCGGTGGCCGTTCCCTGAAGACCGGCTTCGACTGCAGTGGCTTCGTGGGTTACCTGTTCAAGGAAGAAGCCGGTATCCAGCTGCCGCGCTCCACTCGCGAGATGATCAACCTGGATGCCCCGGTGATCGCCCGCAGTGAGCTGCAACCTGGCGATATCGTGTTCTTCAACAACCGTGGCCGTGGCCGCGTCAGCCACGCCGGCATCTATATCGGCGACGACCAGTTCATTCACTCCAGCAGCAGCCGCAGCGGCGGTGTGCGCGTCGACAGCCTCGACGACCGCTACTGGAAGGCCAGCTACATGGAAGCCAAGCGCGTCCTGGCCATGAACACCGCGACTCGCCACCCGCTGCATCGCTGATCCAGCCGGGTTCGAGACGACAAGCCGAGGCGGCCTTCATGGCCGCCTCGGCTTTTTTGTGCACAATCGCACAGCTACCTCTTGCAATATCACTGTGAGATCAGCAAATTAGCGAGCATTCTTCAAGTCAGGACTGACTTGCCATGCTCGCACCGGACCGCCTTGCCATTCTTGCCCTGGCCTCGCTGCTCACCGCTTGTGCGAGCAAGGCGCCGCCGCCTTCCCCTCCTGTCGTCACCACCCTTGTCCAGCAGTTCTCGCCGGCCGCCGAAGACGTGCTGTTCCGCGCTCTCGGCCTGGTAGGCACGCCCTATCGCTGGGGCGGCAACACCCCGGACAGCGGTTTCGACTGCAGTGGCCTCATCGGCTACGTCTACCGCGACGCCGCGGGCATCAGCCTGCCGCGCTCCACCCGCGAACTGATTTCCATGCGCGCCCCCAGCATTGGCATCAATGCCCTGCAAAGCGGCGATCTGGTGTTCTTCGCCACCAATGGCGGCGGCCAGGTCAGCCACGCCGGCATTTATGTGGGCGAGGGGCGCTTCGTCCATGCGCCACGCACCGGCGGAACGGTGCGACTCGACAGTCTGTCGAACAGCTACTGGCAACGAAGCTATCTCAGTGCCAAGCGCGTAATCTTCGATCCACGTCTGGCGCAATCCCACTGAGGTATCCATGACCAACCGCACGCTGAACCTGGACGACGCCCTCTACGGCTATCTCCTCAAGGTTTCGCTGCGGGAGTCGCCTCTCCTTGAGCGTCTGCGCGCTGAAACCGCCGCATTGCCCATGGCCCGCTGGCAGATCGCGCCGGAGCAGGGGCAGTTCATGGCCATGCTGGTCAAGCTCACCGGCGCTCGGCGCATCCTCGAGGTGGGCACCTTCACCGGCTACAGCGCCCTGTGCATGGCCGCCGAGCTGCCTGACGATGGGCAAATGATCTGCTGTGACCTGCCCGGCGACTACAACGCCGTCGCCCGTCGTTATTGGCAGGACGCTGGCCTTGCCGGGCGCATCGAGCTGCGCCTCGCCCCCGCGCTGGACACTCTCGCGGGTCTGCAAGACGGCAGTTTCGACCTGATCTTCATCGACGCCGACAAGGCCAATTACCCGGCCTATCTGGAACAAGCCCTGCGCCTGACGCGCACGGGCGGGCTGATCCTGTTCGACAACGTGCTGTGGAGCGGTCGGGTCCTGGAACGACAGCCGGATGACCCCGACACCCGCGCCATCCAGGCGCTCAATCTGGCCCTGAAGAACGATCAGCGCGTCGACCTCTCGATGTTGCCGGTGGGCGACGGCCTGACCCTCTGCCGCAAGCGCTGAAGGGCATGCCCGAGCCAATCCGCCTTCCACCCCAGCCCGATGCCTGCGAACTCTGTGGCCGCGCATCGACGCTGACCCGCCATCACCTGATCCCCAAGGCGCTGCACGACAAGCCCTATGTGCAGAAGCGCTTCGGCAAGAGCGAGCGCATCACCGCCACCCTCTGGGTCTGCCGCCCCTGCCATAACCAGATCCACAAGCTGTTCAGCGAGAAGGAGCTGGCCCTGACCTACAACAACCGCGATGCCCTGCTGGGCGACGAACGTTTGCGCACCTTCGTCGACTGGCTTGCGGGCAAGCCGGCGGGCTTCACCCCGAGGCACTGAATGACACGCATCCCCGACGACCTTGTCTCCCGCCTCCGGAATACCCGCCATCTGGTGATCTTCACTGGCGCCGGCGTTTCCGCCGAGAGCGGAATCCCGACCTTCCGTGACGCCCAGACCGGCCTCTGGGCGAAATACCGCCCCGAGGAACTGGCCAGCCCCGAGGGCTTCCGCGCTGATCCGCAGACGGTCTGGGATTGGTACGCCTGGCGCCGTGAGCGCTGCCTGGCGGTACAGCCCAACCCGGCGCACCTGGCTATCGCTGCACTGGAACAGCGGCTGCCGAAGGTCACCCTGATCACCCAGAACGTCGACGGTCTCCACCAGCGCGCCGGCAGCACCGCGCCCCTGGAACTGCACGGCAATATCCATCGCCTGAAATGCTTCAAGTGCCGGCGTGATGGCGGCGACTGGCCGGAAGATGTTCGCGGCATCCCGTGCTGCGAATGCGGTGGCCTGCTACGCCCGGCAGTGGTCTGGTTCGGCGAGAGCCTGCCTGAAACCGCGCTGGAGGCAGCTGCCGAGGCCAGCCAGGACACCGACCTGTTCCTCAGCATCGGCACCTCCAGCCTGGTTTACCCAGCGGCTGAACTGCCGTTCCTGGCCAAACGCCACCGCGCCTACCTGGTGGAAATCAATCCGCACCCCACGCCCCTCAGCGCACGCGCCGATCTTTGCCTGCAAGGTGCGGCGGGGGAGGTGATGGCGGCGCTATTGGCAACCGCCTGGGCTGGTTCGCAGACGTAGGATGCGGTAGAGCGAAGCGAAACCCATCATCGGGGCGTTGGATTGCGCTGCGCACTGGCGGAGCGCCTGCACCTGAGATTCGCTTGACGCTCGACTTCAACGCATCAGGCAATAGTTGACGAGCTGTTCCTCGATGCTCTGCTTCTGGCGCAGGAATAGTGCCACTACGACTCGTGCCTCGGGCTCAAGGTAGCGATAGAGGATGCGGTATTCGCCGATATGCAGTTCTCGATAATGGCGAATGCCGAGGAGGGCGGCCTGCTCGCATATCGGGGCGGCAAGCGGGTGTGACTTCAGGCGTTTTTCGGCGCTCCTGACCAGCTGGATCAGTCGCAACTGGGCTTCTTCGGGTCCATGGTAGGGCGTGAGGTGGTGAATCTGGGCGATCAGGCTTTCCTCGGCTGTCGAGGCGTAGGCGATCTCAATCGTTTTGCTCATCCTGGGCGTCTCCCGGCGTTTCCTGAGCAGCAGGGCTGCGCTGCTTGAGTCGTTCCAGCAGGGTGTCACCCGAGATCAAGCGGTCTTCTGCCACATCGCGGTCGGCGAAGGACAGCAACTTGATCAGCGCCAACGCTTCGTCACGGCGCTGGCGTTCGGCGTAGGACTCGACCACATAGGCCGGTACGCCATTCTGGGTGATCACCATGGGCTCGCTGAGGTCCAGCGAGGCAGCATGCTGCTTCAGATAGCTGATGGTCTGGATTTTCATGGCATCTCCCAGGTGGTGAGGACGTTGCATCCCGGCGGGATGAAGCGCCCCAAAGAGCGTGAATCGATCGGTCCGTTTATAGTCTGAATTCAGGCTTTCATCAATTGGAAGTTCGGGCCGAAATTGCCAGGTGAATTGAATGCCGTGCCGTAGCGCTGGTGGAAGTGGAAGGCGCCTTCCACCCTACGGGATCGATTCGTTGGGAAATTGCCTGACCTGCCGTACGCCCTGTCCGATTTGACGCTACCCCGCGCACCCTCTAACCTTCGCCGCTGCCTCAGGTGCCCCTTGGCTTTGGCCTACGGGGTGAAACAGGGAAGCCGGTCCATTCCTTCGAAGAATCCGGCGCTGCCCCCGCAACGGTAGGCGAGTCGAATGCCGCAATCGGCCACTGTGCTCCAGCATGGGAAGGCGCGGCACAGGAGCACATCGCTCCACTCGCAAGCCCGGAGACCGGCCTGTCGCACATAGGGCATCGCGGATGGTTCCGCATGCAGTACCCACTGAGATGTCGCGCGGGTGGCACGACGGAGATCCAACCTTGATTCGCAAGCCTTTCTTCAGGCCGGCGGCGCTTGCGCTGCTCGGCGGTACTTCCATTTCCCCCTTCCTGGCCGCCGCGCCCCTGACGCTGGACGAGCAGGTGGTCACCGCGACCCGTAGCGAACGGCCGGTACGCGCCAGCCTGGCCGCCAGCACCGTGATCGAACGCGAAGAGATCGAGCGCAGCCAGGCCCGCTCGGTGCCCGAGCTTCTGCGCAGGGTGCCGGGCGTGACCCTCAGCAATAACGGCGGGCCGGGCAAGCAGACCACGGTATCCATCCGTGGCACCGAGTCGGACCACGTGCTGGTGCTGATTGACGGCGTCAAGGTGGGCTCGGTCAGCAACGGTCTCACCGCCTTCCAGGATCTGCCGGTGGAGCTGATCGACCGCATCGAGGTGGTTCGCGGTCCGCGCTCCAGTCTCTACGGCTCCGAAGCCATCGGCGGCGTGATCCAGATCTTCACCCGCAAGGGTGGGCAGGACGGCGCCAAGCCCTGGTTCTCGGCAGGCTACGGCACCCACGACAGCTATGACGGCAGCGCCGGCGTTTCGGGCGGCGACAGCCAGGCCTGGTACAGCCTCGGCGTCAGCAGCCAGGACACCGACGGCATCGACGCACTCAATGCGCGCAGCAGCTATCACGAGCCTGATGCAGACGGTTATCGCAACCTGTCCGGCAACCTGCGCGCCGGCTATCGCTTCGACAATGGCCTGGAACTCGACGGCACCCTGATGCGCGCCAAGGCCCACAACGACTACGACCTGGTCAGCCCCTACAGCGTGGGTGGTGGGTGGAACGCCAATGCCGACAACGAGCAGCGGCTCATCGGCGGTCGCGCACGCTTCAGTCCGCTGGAGCCCTGGGACGTGACCCTGCAAGCGGGCCGCAGCGAAGACCTGTCCCGCGAGGAGACCGGCGGTCTCTTCTCGTCGCAATTCGATTCCCAGCGCAACTCGGCATCCTGGCTGAACGACCTGACCCTGGCTGCAGGTCACGTGCTGACCCTGGGCTACGACTGGCAGCTGGACGAAGTCAGCGGTTCCACCGCATTCGCCAAGGACTCGCGGCTGAACAAGGGCTGGTTCGCCCAGTACCTCGGTGAGCATGGGCGCCAGGACTGGCAGCTCAGCCTGCGCCGCGACGACAACGAGCAGTTCGGCACCCACGACACCGGCAACGCCGCCTGGGGTTACGCCCTGACCGATGCAGTGCGCTTTAGTCTGAGTTACGGCACCGCCTTCAAGGCACCGAGCTTCAACGAGTTGTACTTCCCCGACTACGGCAACCCGAACCTGGACGCGGAAACCTCCGAGACCTTCGAGGTCGGCCTGGCCGGTGAGCACGACTGGGGGCGCTGGTCCGCGAACGCCTTCCGCACCAATGTCGATGACATGATTGTGCATGACGCGAACTCCGGGCTGGGGCTGTTCGGTAGCCCCAACAACATCGGCAAGGCACGCATCGACGGCATCGAACTGGTGCTCGGCAGCCATTGGCTGGGCTGGGACTGGCAGGCCAACGCGACCCTGCTCGACACCGAGAACCGCGCCCGCGACGCCAACCACGGCAATGAACTGCCGCGCCGTGCCCGCGAGGTCTTCAACCTGGACCTCGATCGCCGCATCGGGCGCTTCGGCCTCGGCGCCACCCTGCATGCCGAAGGTCGGCGTTTCGACGACGTGGAAAACGACGACCGTCTGGCCGGCTACGCCACCGTCGACCTGCGTGGCGAATACTGGCTGACCGAGGAATGGCGCCTGCAAGTCAAGGTGACCAACCTGTTGAACGCCGACTACGAAACCGCGCTGGACTTCAACCAGCCGGGACAGGCAGTGTTTTTCACCGTCCGTTACCAAGCTCTGTGACGAGGACCTTCTGATGACCGAATCCGCCGACCGCGACGCCCGCCACAAGGCCCGCATGCAACGCAAGAAGGCCGTGATCGACGAGAAGATCGCCCAGGCCCAGGATGAGTACGGCCTGCTGCTGGTGCACACCGGCAATGGCAAGGGCAAGAGCAGCTCGGCCTTCGGCATGGTCGCCCGCGCTCTCGGCCACGGCCTCAAGGTCGGCGTGGTGCAGTTCATCAAGGGCGGCATGTCCACGGGCGAAGAGAACTTCTTCCGCCGTTTCCCTGAAGAAGTCAGCTACCACGTGATGGGCGAGGGCTACACCTGGGACACCCAGGACCGCCAGCGCGACATCGAGAAAGCACGCGCTGCCTGGGCCGTGGCCCGTGGCCTGCTGGACGATCCGCAAGTAGGCCTGGTGGTACTGGATGAGCTGAATATCGCCCTCAAGCACGGCTACCTGGAACTGGATGACGTACTGCGGGACATCGAATCCCGCCCCGAGCGCCAGCACGTGGTCGCCACCGGCCGTGGCGCGCCCCAGGGGCTGATCGACGCCGCCGACACCGTCACCGAAATGACCCTGGTCAAGCACGCCTTCAAGTCCGGCGTGAAAGCCCAGAAGGGCGTGGAGTTCTGATGATCGGCACCGTCGCTGCTTTTGCCCCCTCTCCCTTCAGGGAGAGGGGCGGGGAGAGGGCTCGCAATGTCTGACCTCACCCGGAGCTGCCCCGCACTCCTGATTGCTGCCCCCGCCTCCGGCCAGGGCAAGACCACCGTCACTGCCGCCCTGGCCCGCCTGCACGCCCGCCAGGGCAAGCGCGTGCGGGTGTTCAAGTGCGGACCGGACTTCCTCGACCCGATGATCCTTGCCCGAGCATCCGGAGCTCCGGTCTACCAGTTGGACCTGTGGATGGTGGGCGAGGCGGAAAGCCGCCGCTTGCTCTGGGAAGCGGCGGGGGAGGCCGACCTGATCCTGATCGAGGGCGTGATGGGGCTGTTCGACGGATCGCCCTCGGCCGCTGACCTGGCGCGCCACTTTGGTGTGCCGGTGCTCGGCGTGATCAATGGCGCCGCCATGGCCCAGACCTTCGGCGCCCTGGCCGTAGGCCTGGCCACCTACCAGCCGGACCTGCCCTTTGCCGGCGTGCTCGGTAATCGTGTTGGTAGCCAGCGTCACAGCGACCTGATCCGCGACAGCCTGCCGGACTGGATTCGCTGGTACGGCGCCTTGCCGCGCAGCGCGGAAGTGGAACTGCCCAGCCGTCACCTGGGCCTGGTACAGGCCGAAGAACTGGCGGACCTGGACGCGCGCCTCGACGCCGCCGCCGATGCCCTGGCCGCCAGCGCCGAAGTAGCCTTGCCGCCGGCGGTGAGCTTCGCCGCGCCCGAGGTGCAGGACATCGGTGAAGAGCTGGCCGGCGTGCGCATCGGCGTCGCGCGGGATACCTCCTTCGCCTTCCTCTATCAGGGCAACCTCGACCTGCTGCAGCGACTGGGGGCCGAGCTGGTGTACTTCTCGCCGCTGGCCGATGAGCACCTGCCCGAGGTGGACAGCCTTTACCTGCCCGGCGGATATCCCGAACTGCATCTGCGCCAACTGCAACGCAACCGTGCCATGGCCGAGGCCATCCGCGCGCACCATGGGGCGGGCAAGCCGATTCTCGCCGAGTGCGGCGGCATGCTTTACCTGCTCGACGCCCTGACCGATGCGAGCGGCGAGAGTGCTGAGCTGGTTGGTCTGCTACCCGGCCGCGCCACCATGCAGAAGCGCCTGGCGGCGCTGGCCCTGCAGGAAGCACCGCTGCCGGAAGGCAAGCTGCGTGGTCACACCTTCCACCATTCGTTGCTGGATTCACCGCTGGAACCCCTGGTTCGCGGCCTCTGCCCGAATGACAAACCGGTGGCCGAGGCGGTGTTCCGCAGCGGCCGGCTGACCGCCTCCTACATTCACTTCTACCTGCCGTCCAATCCCCGGGCGGCCGTGGAGCTGTTCCGACCATGAGCGAACACGCCTTCAGCCCGGATGAGCGCGCAGCGGTCTACCGGGCCATCGCCGAGCGCCGCGACATGCGCCACTTCAGCGGCGGCGAGGTAGCCCCCGAGCTGCTTGCGCGCTTGCTGGAGGCGGCCCACCAGGCGCCCAGTGTCGGGCTGATGCAGCCCTGGCGTTTTATCCGCGTCACCGCCAATGAGTTGCGGGAAAACATTCATGCCCTGGTGGAAGCCGAGCGGGTACGCACCGCCGAAGCCCTGGGCGAACGCTCCGACGAATTCATGCGGCTCAAGGTGGAAGGTATCCGCGACTGCGCTGAACTGCTGGTGGCGGCCCTGATGGATGGTCGCGAAGCCCACGTGTTCGGTCGCCGCACTCTGCCGGAAATGGACCTCGCCTCGCTTTCCTGCGCCATCCAGAACCTCTGGCTGGCGGCTCGCGCTGAAGGCCTGGGGATGGGCTGGGTGTCCCTGTTCGATCCTGCGGCCCTGGCCGAACTGCTGGGGATGCCCGAGGGCAGCAAGCCCCTGGCGGTGCTCTGCCTGGGGCCGGTGACCGAGTTCTACCCGGCGCCCATGCTCGCGCTCGAAGGCTGGGCCCAGCCGCGTCCGCTGGCCGAGCTGGTGTTCGAGAACCATTGGGGGCAGCGTCCATGAGTCTGGGACTGTTCACCCTCGGCGCGGTGGCGCTGGACGCCCTGTTCGGCGAGCCAAAGGGCTGGCACCCGCTGGTGGCCTTTGGCAAGTTCGCCAACCGCCTGGAGCGCCGCTTCAATCCGGGCGGCCGTGGCTGGCGCAGCCATGGCGTGAGTGCCTGGGTGCTGGCAGTACTGCCGCTGACTTTAGGCGTCGGGCTGCTCTCGGAGCTGCCCTACATTGGCTGGCTCGTGGGGGTGATCGCCCTCTATGCCGCCATCGGCCTGCGTAGTCTCAATGAACACGCCGAGCCCGTGGCCAACGCCCTGCAAACGGGCGACCTGCCGGAAGCACGCAAGCGCGTGGGCTACATGGTCAGCCGCGAAACCCGTGAGCTGGATGAGTCCGCCGTGGCCCGCGCTGCCACCGAGTCGGTGCTGGAGAACGGCAGCGATGCGGTGTTCGCCGCGCTGTTCTGGTTCGCCGTGGCCGGCGCCCCGGGCGTGGTGCTCTATCGGCTGTCCAACACCCTCGACGCCATGTGGGGCTACCGCAATGAGCGCTTCGAGCGCTTCGGCTGGGCGGCGGCGCGCATCGACGACGTGCTCAACTACATCCCGGCCCGTCTGGTGGCGCTGACCTACGCGCTGCTCGGCAAGACCGCCCTGGCCCTGCGCTGCTGGCGCCAACAAGCACCGCAGTGGGACAGCCCCAACGCCGGTCCGGTAATGGCCGCAGGTGCCGGCGCCCTGGGCGTGGCCTTGGGCGGACCTGCCGTCTACCACGGCGAGTTGCATCAACGGCCGGTGCTGGGCGAAGGCCCGGCGGCGCGGGCGGAAGATATCAGCCGCGCCATGGACCTGGTGCGGCAGGGCGTGATGCTCTGGCTGGCGGTACTGATCATCGGAGGCTGGTTCCTTGCTTGAACATGGTGGACGGCTGCGCGCAGCGGCGCGGCGCTATGGCATAGCCGAGGCTGACTGGCTCGATCTTTCTACCGGCATCGCGCCCTATGGCTGGGACTTGCCGGCCATTCCGGCAGCCGCCTGGGCGCGCCTGCCCGAACTGGACGATGGCCTGGAAGAGGCGGCCCGCCGCTATTACGGCTGTGCATCCCTGCTGCCGGTGGCCGGTTCCCAGGCGGCGATCCAGGCCCTGCCGCGCCTGCGTGAGCGCAGCCGGGTAGGGGTGATCTCGCCTTGCTACGCCGAGCACGCCCATGCCTGGCGCCGCGAGGGTCACGAGCTGGAAGCGCTGGATGCGGAAACCGCCGAGCGTGAACTGGAACGATTCGACGTGCTGCTGGTGGTCAACCCCAACAACCCCACCGGTCAGCGCCTTGACCGGCAGACCCTGCTGGAGTGGCGGGCGCGGCTGGCGGGGAAGGGCGGCTGGCTGCTGGTGGACGAAGCCTTCATGGATTGCACGCCGCAGGAAAGCCTGGCGGGTGATTGCCCGTTACCGGGGCTGGTGGTGCTGCGTTCCTTCGGCAAGTTCTTCGGCCTGGCGGGTATCCGCCTGGGCTTCGTACTGGCCGAGCCGCAGCTGCTGCAGCGGCTCGAAGAGTGGCTCGGCCCCTGGGCGGTGAGCGGCCCGGCGCGCGCACTGGCCAAGGCCCTTCTAGAGGATCAGGCGGGCCAGAACCGGCAGCGGGAAGCCCTGTTGAGGGACGGACAGCGGCTGGAGAGCCTGCTGCGCGACTGCGGCCTGCCAGCCAGTGGCGGTACGGCGCTGTTTCAGCGTCTGCTGCGTGACGACGCACTGGCCCTGCACGAATTCCTCGCCGCTCGCGGCATCCTCACCCGGCTGTTCGAATCGCCGGCCAGCCTGCGCTTCGGCCTGCCGCCGGACGAGGCCGGCTGGGAGCGGCTGGGCGGGGCCCTGATCGACTACTCCAAGGAGCGTCCATGACCACCCTGATGGTGCAGGGCACCACCTCCGACGCCGGCAAGAGCACCCTGGTGACGGCGCTGTGCCGCTGGCTCAAGCGCCAGGGTGTGGCAGTGGCACCCTTCAAACCACAGAACATGGCGCTGAACAGCGCGGTGACCGCCGACGGTGGCGAGATCGGCCGCGCCCAGGCGGTTCAGGCCCAGGCGTGCGCTCTGGCGCCGCACACCGACATGAACCCGGTGCTGCTCAAGCCCAATACGGATATCGGCGCCCAGGTGATCATCCACGGCCGCGCCGTCACCAGCATGAATGCCGCCGCCTACCACGACTACAAGAAGGTCGCGATGGCGGCGGTGCTGGAGTCTCACCAGCGCCTTTGCAACCAGTATTCCGTGGTCATGGTCGAGGGCGCCGGTTCGCCCGCGGAGATCAACCTGCGGGCCAACGACATCGCCAACATGGGGTTCGCCGAGGCGGTGGACTGCCCGGTGATCCTGGTGGCTGATATCGACCGTGGCGGCGTCTTCGCCCATCTGGTGGGCACCCTGGAACTCCTCTCGGAAAGCGAGCAGGCGCGGGTGAAGGGTTTCGTCATCAACCGCTTCAGGGGCGACATCGCGCTGCTCAAGCCGGGGCTGGACTGGCTGGAACAGCGCACTGGCAAACCGGTGCTGGGCGTGCTGCCCTATCTCACCGATTTCCACCTGGAAGCCGAGGACGCCATCGACCTGCGCCAGGCTGCCAAGTCCGGCGAACCGCTGCGGGTGGCGGTGCCGGTGCTGCCGCGCATCAGCAACCACACCGACTTCGATCCCCTGCGCCTGCATCCGCAGGTGCAGCTCAGCTTCGTCGCCCCCGGCCAGCCCATTCCGCCGGCGGACCTGATCATCCTGCCCGGCTCCAAGAGCGTGCGCGCCGACCTCGCGCGGCTGCGTGAACATGGCTGGGACCAGGCGCTGCAACGCCACCTGCGCTACGGCGGCAAGGTGCTGGGTATTTGCGGGGGCCTCCAGATGCTCGGCCGCACCATCGCCGACCCCCATGGCCTGGAAGGGCCGGCAGGGGAGAGCGCAGGTCTCGCCTTGCTGGACGTGGATACCTTACTGGAGCCGGAGAAGCAGCTGCGCAACGTCAGCGGCCGCCTGCTACCGGATGGCGCGGCAGTGAGTGGCTACGAGATCCATGCCGGCGTCACCACCGGCGCGGGCCTGGAAAATCCTGCCGTGATGCTGGATGACGGCCGTGCCGACGGCGCGCGAAGCACCGATGGCCAGGTCCTGGGCACCTACCTGCACGGCCTGTTCGAATCGTCCGGCGCCACTGCCGCCATCCTGCGCTGGGCCGGACTTTCCGTCGTGCAGTCGGTGGACTACCACGCCTTGCGTGAGCGCGACATCGAACGCCTGGCCGATCAGGTGGAGAAGCACCTGGATACTGGGAGGCTGCGATCACTGTGCGGACTCTCTCTGTAGGAGCCAGCTTGCTGGCGAACCTTCGGACCACCCTTCGCCAGCAAGCTGGCTCCCACGGGCGTGCCCTGCGACCCACGAGGTTTACCGATGCCTGAACTCATCCTTGGCGGAGCCCGATCCGGCAAGAGCCGGCTGGCGGAGAAGCTGGCGGCTGAAAGTGGCCTCAAGGTCATCTACATCGCCACCAGCCAGCCGCTCGACGGCGAGATGAGCGCGCGGGTGGCCCATCACCGCGCCCGCCGCCCCGAGCATTGGGGCCTGGTGGAAGAACCAGTGGAACTCGCCCGCGTGCTGCGCGAGAACGCCGCCGCCGATACCTGCCTGCTGGTGGACTGCCTGACCCTCTGGCTGACCAACCTCCTGATGCTGGACGACCCGGCGCGGCTGGACGAGGAGCGTGAGGCGCTGCTCGGCTGCATCGCCACGCTGCCCGGCCGCGTACTGCTGGTCAGCAATGAAACCGGCCTCGGCGTCGTGCCCCTTGGTGAACTGACCCGTCGCTATGTCGACGAAGCCGGCTGGCTGCACCAAGCCCTGGCCGAACGCAGCGAGCGGGTGATCTTCACCGTCGCCGGCCTGCCCATGACTCTCAAGGGAGACCCCCTATGACTTCACTGCATTGGTGGCAGGCACCCTGCCAGCCGCTCGACCCGGTGGCCCGCGCCAAGGCCCAGGCCCGCCAGGACCAGCTGACCAAGCCCCGCGGCGCACTCGGCCAACTGGAAGATCTGGCCATCACCCTGGCTGCCCAGCAAGGGCGTGAACGGCCCGCTGTCGACCGTCCCTGGTTCGCCGTATTCGCCGGCGACCACGGTGTGGTGGAGGAGGGCGTGTCCGCCTATCCGCAGGCAGTGACCGGCGAGATGCTGCGCAACTTCGTCCGAGGCGGCGCCGCCATCAGCGTGTTGGCCAAAAGCCTCGGCGCCACCCTGGAACTGGTGGACCTGGGCACCGCACTGCCGCTGGAACCGCTGCCAGGTGTGCTGCACCTGCATGTCGGGGCCGGTACGGCGAACTTCGCCCGTGAGCCGGCGATGACCGCCGCACAGTGCCTGATTGCCCTGCAGGCGGGGCGTTCGAGCGTCGAGCGCGCCCTGGGCGCCCGTGCCGACCTCTATGTCGGCGGCGAGATGGGCATCGGCAACACCACCACCGCCAGTGCCCTGGCCTGCGCCCTGCTGGAGCTGCCGGCCACCGCGCTGGCCGGCCCCGGCACCGGGCTGGATGGCAACGGCGTGGCGCACAAAATCCAGGTGATCGAGCACGCCCTGGCCTTGCACCGGAAGGAATGCGACAGCCCGCAGGAAACCCTGCGCCGCCTTGGCGGCTTCGAAGTGGCGGCGTTGACCGGCGCCTACCTCGCCTGCGCCCAGCTGGGCCTGCCAGCCTTGGTGGATGGTTTCATCTGCAGCGTGGCGGCGCTTTGTGCCGTGCGCCTGAACCCCGCGTGCCGCGAGTGGCTGCTGTTCTCCCATCGTTCCGCCGAGCCCGGTCATGTCGCCGTGCTCGAAGCGCTGGAAGCACAGCCGCTTCTGGACCTGGGCCTGCGCCTGGGCGAAGGCAGCGGTGCGGCCGTCGCCCTGCCGCTGCTGCGCCTGGCCTGTGACCTGCACGGCGGCATGGCCACGTTCGCCGAAGCTTCCGTGTCGGACCGCCCTGCATGAAACTCGACCTCCTGCGCCACGGTGAAACCGAGCTGGGCGGCGGCTTTCGCGGCAGCCTGGACGACGCCCTGACCGAAACCGGCTGGGTGCAGATGCGCGCCGGCATCGAAGGTGCGGGCCCCTGGGACGTGCTGGTGAGCTCGCCTTTGCAGCGTTGCGCTGCCTTCGCTCGCGAGCTAGAGACGCGACTCGGCCTACCGCTGAGTTTCGATGCCGACCTGCGCGAACTGCACTTTGGCCAGTGGGAGGGCCGTAGCGCGGCGCAGCTCATGGAGGATCACGCCGAAGGCCTGGGGCTGTTCTGGAACGACCCCTACAGCTACACGCCGCCGGACGGCGAAACCCTGCTGGATTTCGAAGCACGGGTGCTGGCGGCCGGCGAGCGCCTGCGGGAACGCTTCGCCGGCAAGCGGGTGCTGCTGGTCACCCACGGCGGGGTGATCCGCATCCTGGTGGCCCGCGCTCGGCAACTGCCGCGTAGCCAGCTGATGCAGGTGGAAGTCGCCCACGGGGAGCTGTTCCACCTGGCCTTCGACGAACACGGCCTGCGGGAACGCCCATGACGCCGTTGCTGATCGCCCTGCAGTTCCTCACCCGTCTGCCTGTGCGCCTGCCGGGCATGCCTGAGCCCCGGCAGATCGGCCGATCGCTGCTCTGGTATCCGCTTGTAGGCGTGCTGATCGGCGCGCTGTTGCTGGCAGGCGCCTGGCTGCTGGACGGCCGTCCGGTCCTGCTGTCGTCGGCGTTGTTGCTGGCGCTCTGGGTGGGATTGTCCGGTGGCCTGCATCTGGACGGTCTAGCCGATACGGCGGATGCCTGGGTGGGTGGCTACGGTGATCGTGAACGCACCCTGACCATCATGAAGGACCCCCGCAGCGGCCCCATCGCCGTGGTCGTACTGGTAGTGGTGCTGTTGCTCAAGTTCGCCGCGCTGGCTGCGCTGTTGCAGAAGGGGCAGTGGCTGCCCCTGATGCTGGCGCCCTGGCTGGCGCGGGGGATGCTGCCGCTACTGTTCCTCACCACCCCATACGTGCGTCCCGGCGGTCTGGGCCAGGCGCTGGCCGAACACCTGCCGCGCCGGGAACTGCCGCTGTGGTTGGGTGGGCAGGCGGTGGTGATGTTGCTGTTCGGTTGGGTGGCGTGGATTGCGTTGGTGATGGCGCTGGTTGTCTTCGCGTGGCTGCGTGGTCGGTTCGTCCAGCGGCTGGGGGGGACGACCGGGGATACGGCGGGGGCGATGGTGGAGATTGTGGAGGTGGGGGTGTTGGTGGGGGTGGCGTTGTTTGTCTGATGCGCCCTCTCCCCCGGCCCCTCTCCCTGAAGTGGAGAGGGGTGACTCGCGCCTGAATGGTCGGGATATTCCGGCAGCTCCGAGCGATGTTCTGGCACGGACAAGCTCCCCTCGCCCTTCAGGGAGAGGGGCTGGGGGAGAGGGGATTGCCGGGATACGCTTCCTCCGCCGCCAATCGGATGGCTTCAAGCACGGCTTCAGTCTCCAGCAGCACTTCGTGGTTCCAGAACCGCAGAACCCGGAATCCCCGTCTGATCAACCAGGCGTCTCGTGCCTGATCAGAACCACTTTCAAGATGCTGTCCGCCGTCCACTTCTATCACCAGCATCCTTTCCTGGCAGATGAAGTCGACGATATAGGGCCCAATGGGTTTCTGCCGGCGAAACTTCAATCCGAGTAACCGCTTTGCACGCAGATGCTGCCAAAGCCGTTGCTCCGCATCCGTCTGCTCCGCCCTGAGCTGTCTGGCGAACTCGAGCCTTTCCATGGCCATTCCTCCCATGTGGAAAGACTCGATCTTCCATGCAATCAGCTTCGGAACCGTCCGAAATTCCCTCGCGACTCCCCCGATCTACTCAAACACAAAATGCTCACTCGCCAGCCCCATCACCGACCGCGTCGGCTTCAGCATCGCCGCCGCATGTCCTTTCGCGCGGGGTAGCAGGCGGGCGAAGTAGAAGTCGCTGGTGGCCAGTTTGGCGCGGTAGAACTCGGCGGATTCCGAACCGCCTTCGCGCAGCCGCGCGCGAGCCGCGCGCTCCTGCAGGGCCCAGGAATAGGCCAGCGCGGCGTAGCCGGAGTACATCAGGAAGTCGTGGCTGGCGGTGCTGACCAGGTCGCGGTCCTTGCGGGCGCGCAGGGCGATGCGCAGTGTCAGCCAGTTCCACTCGGCCGCAAGTTTCAGCAGCATCAGGGCGCGGCCGCGCATGGCGGGTTCGGTTTTCAGCAGGTCCAGGGCGAAGCGGGCGATCTGGCCGGTGAAGTCGCGCACGGCCTTGCCCTGGGTCATCAGCAGCACCTTGCGGCCCAGCAGGTCGAGGGCCTGGATGCCGGTGGTGCCTTCATAGAGGGTGGCGATGCGCGCGTCGCGGACGATCTGTTCCATGCCGTGCTCGCGGATGTAGCCGTGGCCGCCGAACACCTGCATGCCGAGGTTCGCGCTTTCAAGGCCCAGTTCGGTCAGGCAGCCCTTGAGGATGGGGGTGAGGAAGCCGAGCTTGTCGTCCCAGTGGGCGTATTGCTGCTCGTCCTTATGCAGGATGCCTTCGATCATGCGGTCGGCGTATTGAGTGGCGAGGTAGACCAGCGCGCGGCCGCCTTCGGCCACGGCTTTCTGAGTCAGCAACATGCGCCGCACGTCGCCATGGACCATCAGCGGGTCGGCCACCGAGCCGGGCTCCTTGGTGCCGGACAGGGCGCGCATGGAGCGGCGTTCTCGGGCGTAGGCGAGGGCGCCCTGGTAGGCCAGTTCCGCGGTGGCCACGCCCTGGATAGCGGTGCCGATGCGGGCGCTGTTCATGAAGGTGAACATGCATTCCAGGCCCTTGTTCGGCGGGCCGATGAGAAAACCGGTGGCGCCGTCGAAGTTCATCACGCAGGTGCTGGAGGCCTTGATGCCCATCTTCTTCTCCAGCGCGCCGCAGCTCACCCCGTTGCGTTCGCCGAGGCCTCCATCTGCGCCGGGAAGGAACTTGGGCACGATGAACAGGGAGATGCCACGGGTGCCCTTGGGCGCGTCCGGCAGGCGGGCGAGGACGATGTGCACGATGTTCTCGGTCAGGTCGTGCTCGCCGGAGGAGATGAAAATCTTGGTGCCGGTCAGGGCATAGCTGCCATCGGGATTGGCCTCGGCGCGGGTCTTCACCTGGCCCAGGTCGGTGCCGCACTGGGGTTCGGTGAGGCACATGGTGCCGCCCCAGCGGCCTTCGGTCAGGGGGACCAGGTAGGTCTGCTTCTGCTCTTCGGTGCCATGCTGCATCAGGGTGTTCATGGCGCCCAGGGAGAGGCCGGGGTACATGGAAAAGGGCCAGTTGGCGGTGCCGAGCATTTCCTGCTTCAGCGCGCCCAGGCTCATGGGCAGGCCCTGGCCACCGTACTCCACCGGGTGCGACAGGCCTTGCCAGCCGCCGGCCACATAGGCGTCGTAGGCTTCCTTGAAGCCCTTGGGCGTGCGGACTTCGCCGTTCTCCAGGTGGCAGCCTTCCTCGTCGCCTGTGTGGTAGAGCGGGGCGATCACTTCCTCGCAGAGCCGTGCGCATTCGCCGAGGATGGCTTCCACCATGTCCGGCGTGGCCTCGCCACCGTTGGCCAGGGCGCGATAGTGGGCGGGAAAGTCGAAGACTTCATTGAGCAGGAAGCGCATGTCGCGCAGCGGGGCTTTGTAGCTGGGCATGGTGACCTCGGCGTGCGTTGATGGCCCGGTTTATACGAGGTCGGATGGGGCGGGAGCCTTGGCAGCGGCAACGGCTTCGTCTGGCACTTGGGACAATCGGCGGGTGTCCGGCCATCGTTAGTACGCAGCCTTCGATTGACGTTCCGGTTGATACGGGTATATACACGCATCCATGTTGCCGACCCAATGCCTCTGTACCAAGCTGCGCCGTGCCACCCGTAACGTGACCCGGCTTTACGACGATGCCCTCGCCGGTGTCGGGGTGAATGTCGCCCAGTATTCGCTGCTGAAGAACCTGGCCCGTCTGGACCAGCCGAGCATCACCAGCCTGGCCGAAGCGCTGGGGCTGGATCGCAGCACGCTGGGGCGCAACCTCAAGGTGCTGGAAGCCAGGGAGCTGGTGCATCTGGAAGGTGGCGAGGACCAGCGCAATCGCCTGGTTTCCCTGACGCCGGCCGGGCGCGCCTGCCTGGATGAGGCGCTGCAGGCCTGGGAGCAGGTACAGGTGCAGCTGGGGCAACGCATGGGACTGGAGAAGCGGGCAGAGCTGATGGCGCTGCTGGATGATCTGGAACATATCGACTGATATTTTCGCTGGAATACGGGTATATACCCGCAAAGGACTTTCTATGACTTCGGTATGGCGTACGAGTGGCTGGGTTCTCCTGGGGGCGTCGCTGATCCTGGCGTTGTCGCTGGGCATTCGCCACGGCTTCGGCTTGTTCCTGGCGCCCATGAGCAGCGAGTTCGGCTGGGGCAGGGAAGTGTTCGCCTTCGCCATCGCCTTGCAGAACCTCATCTGGGGCCTGGCGCAGCCCTTCACCGGTGCCCTGGCCGACCGCTTCGGCGCGGCGAAGACGGTGATCGTCGGCGGCGTGCTCTACGCCCTGGGGCTGGTGCTGATGGGCTTCTCCGATTCGGCCCTGTCGCTCTCGGTCAGCGCCGGCCTGCTGATCGGTATCGGACTGTCGGGCACTTCGTTCTCGGTGATCCTCGGCGTCGTCGGGCGTGCCGTGCCAATGGAGAAGCGCAGCATGGCCATGGGCATCGCTGCGGCTGCCGGTTCCTTCGGCCAGTTCGCCATGCTGCCCGGCACCCTCGGTTTGATCGGCTGGCTCGGTTGGTCGTCCGCGCTGCTGGCGCTGGGCCTGCTGGTGGCGCTGATCGTGCCGCTGGTGGGGCTGCTCAAGGACAACCCGCCGCCGCCCCAGGCCCATGAACAGAGCCTGGTCGAGGCGCTGCGCGAAGCCACCGGCCATTCGGGATTCTGGCTGCTGGCCCTGGGCTTCTTCGTCTGCGGCTTCCAGGTGGTGTTCATCGGCGTGCACCTGCCGGCCTATCTGGTGGACCAGCATCTGCCGGCCTCGGTGGGCACCACGGTGCTGGCGCTGGTGGGGCTGTTCAACGTGTTCGGTACCTATATCGCCGGCTGGCTCGGTGGCCGCCATGCCAAGCCGAAGCTGCTGACTGCGCTGTACCTGCTGCGCGGCGTGGTGATCGTGGCTTTCGTCTACTCGCCGCTGACCATCTGGAGCGCCTACGCATTCGGCATGGCCATGGGGCTGCTGTGGCTGTCTACCGTTCCCCTGACCAACGGCACCGTCGCAACCCTGTTCGGCGTGCGCAACCTGTCCATGCTCGGTGGTATCGTTTTCCTGTTCCACCAGTTGGGCGCCTTCCTCGGCGGCTGGCTGGGGGGCTATCTCTATGACCACACGGGCAGTTACGAACTGGTATGGCAGATATCCATCTTCCTCAGTCTGATGGCAGCGGTGCTGAACTGGCCGGTGCGCGAGCAGCCGGTAGCGCGCCTGCAGTCCGTCGGGACGGCATGAGCCTGCGCCTGGGCTGGATCCTCGGCGCCTTGGCGGTCGGCCTGCTGCTGGCCCTTGGCTGGTGGGGCTGGCAGCAAGGCGGATTGGCACTGATGCAGTTGGGATTCAATTGCTAGTCGGCCTGCCCGGCGGTAGCGTAGTCAGATCACTCGATCCGCGCCGGAGCCCGCCATGAAAGCCTTGCCCATCCTGTCACTGTCGCTGCTGGCCCTGTTCGGTGGCCAGGCCATGGCCGCCGAGTGTCCTTCGCTGCTGCAGCACAACCTGCCGCAACTCCGCTCCAAGAACACCATCGACCTCTGCCAGCGCTTCGCCGGCAAGCCGCTGGTGGTGGTCAACACCGCCAGCCATTGCGGTTTCACCCCGCAGTTCAAGGGTCTGGAGGCGCTCTACAAACGCTACAAGGACCAGGGCCTCGAAGTGCTGGGCGTGCCTTCGGACGACTTCAAGCAGGAGGCCGCCTCCAACGAGGAGACCGCCAAGGTCTGCTACGTGAACTACGGCGTGACCTTCGCCATGACCCAGCCTCAGCACGTCACCGGCGACGAGGCGACACCGCTCTACAAGGAGCTGATCGCCCAGTCCGGACAGACGCCGCGCTGGAACTTCTACAAGTACGTGGTGGACCGCCAGGGCAAGGTGATCGCTCATTTCTCCAGCCTGACCAAGCCGGATGACCCCGACCTGCTGAAGGCGGTGGAGCAGGCGCTGGCGAGCCAACCCTGATCGACAGGCAAAAAAAAGCCCGGACTCGTCCGGGCTTTGTTTTTCCTGCTGACTGATCAGAAGCGATAGGTCAGCTGCGCACCCAGGCCGTGGGCGCTGTTCTTGTAGGTGGCGCGGTAGGCCCCCTTGCTGGCGTTGACCTGGTTGATGTCGGCGTCTTCTTCCTTCAGGTAGGAGTAGGCGACATCGACGGTCACGTCGTCGTTCGGGCTCCAGGCGGCACCCAGGCTGAAGATCTTGCGGTCGTCAGTGGGGATGCGCGGCGAACGGAACTCGTTGCGGGCCGGGGACTGGTCGTAGGCCAGGCCGGCACGCAGGACCCACTGCTGGTTCAGCTTGTAGGCGGCGCCGACGGCATAGGACCAGGTGTCACGCCAGTCCTGCTCTTCGGTGATGGTGCCGAGGGCCGGGGCCAGCAGGCCGCGAACGCCTTCGTTCTCTACCTTGATCTCTTCCAGGCGGCTCCAGCGGGTCCAGGTGCTGCCGGCGTAGAGCGTCCAGCTGTCGTTCAGGTCGTGGGTGACGGAGAAGTCGACCGATTCCGGGGTTTCCAGCTCCAGGGAGGCGTCGTACTTGCCTGCGGAACTGCCCAGTACCGGGCCGCTGCCGGAAACCGTGGTGTCGCCTTTCAGCTTGTAATCCACCTTGGAGTGGTAGGTCAGGCCGAAGCGGGTGCGTGCGTCCAGCTCGAAGAGCACGCCGGCGTTGAAGCCCACTGCGGTGTCGTCGCCCTTGACCTTCACCTTGCCGTCGTTGCGGCCCGGGGACAGCGGGTTGAGGACCGCGGAAGTCAGTTCACCGTCGATACGGTTGATGGTGGGGCCGAAACCGACCGACAGCTGGTCGTTGATGCGGTAGCTGACGGTGGGCTGCAGGGTGATCACGCGCACTTCGCTCTTGTCACCGTAATAACGGCCGGCGAAGCCAGTTTCGTAGTCGGTGATCAGGCCGAAGGGCACGTACATGCCGAGACCGAAGGACCATTTGTCGTCGATCGGCTTGACGTAATAACCCATCGGTACGCCCACGGTGGGAACCATGTCGCCGTCGTTGCTGCCGCCGAAGGTACTGCGGGCATCGTCGATGTCGGTCCTGGCGAAGATGGCGGCGGCGCCGACGCTTACCTGCTCGCGCTTGATGCGGGCCATGCCGGCGGGGTTGCCGTACACGGTGGTGGCGTCATCGGCGGAGGACGAACGGCCGGCGAAGGCGGTACCCATGCCGCTGACGCTTTGCTCGTTGAGGGCAAAGCCAGCGGCCAGGCTGTAGCTGGAAGCGGCGCTGACGGCCAGGGCGAGGGCGGTCTTGAAGACTCTGCTTATCACGGTGAACTCCTGAGCGGTGGTGCAAAGGCCGGCACGCTAACAGGATTCAGGAGGCCTTTCCAGCTTGGCTGTTTTCGGCGAATTTCTTTGTAAGATTGTCGAACAATATGGAAATTGTCGGCATTTACGCTGATCGTGCAAATTGCCTGGCACGGTCGTTCCTGACTGATCGGTCAGTGATCAGGCGACCTGGCTGAGTCCTCCGACATGGCGTTGCCAGGCGTCGATGAAGTCTCTCGGGCTGCCTTCGGGATGGAAGACCTGGCGCCAGATCATGGCCATGCCGATCAGGTCGTCGGCAGCGGGCAGCACCAGGACGCTCGACTCCACCAGCATCCAGGCGATGGCAGTGGCATAGCGCAGGTTGATGGTCAGCTCCAGGTGCGGTGCGGCGAGGAAGGCATGTTGGCTGGCCAGCCCGCGGACCTGGCTGGCGAGGTCCGGGTCGAGCGCCAGGTGATGGTCCCAGAGCTGCTGGTGGCGCTCGTCGCTGATGCCATAGAGGCCGCGTCCGTTGCCGCAGTCCAGGGTGGAGCCCAGTGCCGATTGGCATGCGGCGGCGCCCAGCAGGAGGGTTTCGGCGGTGGAGGAGGGGCGCTGCAGGTAATGCAACGTCGGTCGTATCACGTGTTGGCGGAGATCGCAGGCGGCTATTCCCATTTGGCCCTCGCGAAGGGTGCCGGCGGGGCTGGGGCGTTTTGGCAGCTTCTCGTCGTTCTAGGAAAGAGCCCCACCGGGAGCGGGGTTAGCCGCTCGATTTGAAGTCTAGTGGGATATTTATGCTGTAAAGGCCTGTTTTTAAACCGATTCAGGCTTCTGGTTATTGTCTATATAGCTGGCTGTGATTAAAAAAAAGCCAGCGGGCAAGGGCCGCAAAGCCCCATGCCTGCTGGCTTTCTGCCTTATTCGCCCGTGGCCAGGGGACGGGAAGGGTTGGTGATCCACTCGCTCCAGGAACCGGCATAGAGCTGCGCCAGGGGATAGCCGGCCAGGCTCAGGGCGAAGAGGTTGTGGCAGGCGGTGACGCCCGAGCCGCAGTAGGCCACCACCTCGTCCAGCGGGCGGTCGCCGATCAGGGTGGCAAAGCGTTGCTTGAGGGCGTCGGCCGGAAGGAATCGGCCGTCGCTGCCGAGATTGTCGGTGAAGGCCGTGCACTGGGCGCCGGGGATATGGCCGGCCACCGGGTCGATGGGTTCTACCTCGCCCTTGAAGCGCGGCAGGGCGCGGGCGTCCAGCAGGGTCAGGTTCGCATTGCCCAGACGTTGCTGGAGCGCGTCGGCATCGACCAGCAGGCTGGAATCGGGCTGTCCGGAGAAGGTGCCGGGTTGCGCTGTCGGCGTCACGGCCGTCAGCGGAAGTTCCGCGTCGCGCCAGGCCTTGAGGCCGCCATCCAGCAGGAACACGCCGTCGCGTTTGCCCAGCCAGGCCAGCAGCCACCAGGCGCGCGCGGCGAAGGCGCCGGGGCCGTCGTCGTAGAGCACAACCGTGCTTTCAGCATCGATACCCCAGTTGCGCAGCTTCTCGGTCAGCGCTGCCGGGTCCGGCAGCGGATGGCGGCCGGTCACGCCCTTGGTCACCGGGCCGGACAGGTCGTGCTCCAGATCGGCAAAGCGAGCCTTGGGAATATGGCTCTCGGCATAGCTGCGCTGGCCGTAGGCCGGATCGTCGAGGGAGAAGCGGCAGTCGAGGATGACCAGGCCCGGTTCTTCCTGGCGGGCGCTGAGTTGGGCAGGGCTGATGAGTTGTGCGAGCGACATGGCGGGGTCCTTGTCGTGACCATTGTTGTGGCAAGCATCATAAGGACGCCCGCACAGACTGTCGCGCGCTATCGGCGGCGGCGCGGAACCCGCGCCGCCCGTGGGGTCAGCGGCAGGCGGCGCGCAGGCGCTGGAAGCCGGCGTCGAGGTCGGCGATCAGGTCGTCCGGATGCTCCAGGCCGACGTGTAGGCGCACCAGCGGGCCTTCGGTCTTCCAGGTAGTCGCGCTGCGGTGGGCGCTAGGATTGGTCAGCAGGATCAGGCTCTCGAAACCGCCCCAGCTGTAGCCCATGCCGAACAGTTGCATGCCATCGAGCATGGCGCGCATCGCCTGTTCGGGCATCGCCTTGAATTCCACGCTGAAGAGACCGCAGGCGCCAGTGAAGTCGCGCTTCCACAGTTCGTGGCCGGGCGCGCCGGGCAAGGCGGGGTAGAGGATGCGTGCCACTTCCGGCTGCTCGGCCAGCCACTGGGTCAGTTTCTCTGCATTGCGCTGGTGGCGCTCCAGGCGGGTAGAGAGGGTGCGCAGGCCACGCAGGGCCAGGTAGGCGTCGTCGGCGCTGACCGACAGGCCGAGCTGCTTGTAGAAACCGCGCACCTGCGGGAAGAGCGCCTCGGTGGTCATGATCACGCCCATCAGCACGTCCGAGTGGCCGACGATGTACTTGGTGGCGGCATGGATGGAGATATCCACGCCGTGCTTGAAGGAGGCGAAATGCACCGGTGTGCCCCAGGTGTTGTCGATCATCACCAGCGCACCGTGGGCATGGGCCACCTCGGCGATGCTGGGCACGTCCTGCACTTCGAAAGTCAGCGAGCCGGGAGATTCGAGGAACACCACACGGGTGTTGGGACGCATCAGCTCGGCGATGCCGCCGCCGATCAGTGGGTCGTAGTAGGTGGTCTCGATGCCGAAGCGCTTCAGGGTTTCGTCGCAGAAGGCGCGGGTCGGGTCGTACACCGAGTCGGTCATCAGCAGGTGATCACCGGGCTTGAGGGTGGCCAGCAGGGCGGTGGTCAGGGCGCTCAGGCCGCTAGGGGTGAGCATGGCCCCGTAGGCGCCTTCCAGTTCGGCCAGGGCGGTTTCCAGCGAACGGGTGGTGGGGTTGCCGTGGCGGCCATAGGTGTTGAGGGTACCGTTCTGCGCGTGCAGGGCTTCCACGCTGGGGAAGAGCAGGGTGGAGGCACGGTAGACCGGGGTGTTCACGGTTCCGCCGACCCGGCCCCGTTCACGGCCTTCATGGGCCAGCAGTGTTTCGAGATGCAGCTTGCGTTCGTCCACCTGGGTGTACCTCTGGGTCGGGATAGCGAATTGGAGCAGTGCCTGCCTGGAGCGGAAGGCGTCCGGGATGGCGAAAAGATTACCGATGGATGCGAGGAATTTCTTTGCTTTGATTTGCTGGGAATACCGTTGATGTGGAAATAATTTCTACTGATTTATTTTTCATTGGAAATATTTTTTACAGGGTGGCGCTGACGGGGAAATCATGAGTCGATGGCCTGCGTCAGGTGGTCCAGGGGCAGCGCCGTGGTGTGTTTGATCACCTCCATGGCGAAGCCGGAACTGACGTCGGACAGGTCGGCCACCCGTATCAGTCGCTTGTACACCGCGTCGTAGCCCTTGATGTCCGGCACCACGATCTTCAGCAGGTAGTCGACGTCGCCGGTCATGCGGTAGATCTCGACGATCTCCGGGATGTCACGGGTGCCTTCGATGAACTGCCGGGTCCAGTCGTCGCTGTGGCGGCTGGTGCGGATGGTGACGAACACCGTGACCCCGAGCTTGAGCCGCTCGGCATCGCAAAGCGCCACCTGCCGGGTGATCACGCCGTCCTCGCGCAGCTTCTGCAGGCGCCGCCAGCAGGGCGTGGGGGAAAGATTCACCGCTTCGGCCAGCTCCGCAAGGGAAATGGAGGCGTCCTGCTGCAGGAGGGCGATGATCTGCAGGTCTTTCTTGTCCATGGGCTGGGTCCGTGGCGGGTGCGTTTGGTCAGGAGGCTGGCGGGCCAAGTGTGTCGAAACAATGACAATCGGCATCATAAGGTCACCCGTGCATGAAGTCGCGCCGGGAGAAGATGGGAGAGACCGATGCCAAGCCTGCAAATACTGAGTGAACGTGCCTCGCTGATCCGCCGCCTGGGCGTGATCCTGGGGACCTTGTCGGTGGTCCTCTACTACTGCTGCAAGGTTCTGGTACGTGCGCCGATGAAGCGCCTCGACCGCGCCTGCGTGGACCGCTATACGCGTGCCATGTCGCGCCTGCTGCTGCGCCTGGTACGCATGGACCTGTCGGTGCACGGTGCGATACCCGACTTCAACGATGGCCGCCGTTACCTGATCCTCTGCAGCCATTCCAGCCACTACGACATTCCGGCCAGCTTCGTTGCCCTGCCTGGGTCGATCCGCATGCTGGCGAAGAAGGAGCTGTTCCGCATCCCCTTCCTCGGCCCGGCCATGCGTGCCGCCGAGTTCCCTTCCATCGACCGGCACAACCGCCGCCAGGCCCTGGCGGATCTGGAAACCGCGCGGCGCATGATGGAGAGCGGCATCGTCCTCTGGGCCGCACCCGAAGGCACCCGCTCCGACGATGGCCGCCTGTTGAAGTTCAAGAAGGGCTGCTTCCATCTGGCCCTGGATACCGACGCCGTGATCATTCCGGTGTCCATTCGCGGCATTCACCGAGTGCTGCCGGCCCGCACCTTCCGCCTGAACCTGGGGCAGAAGGTGGAAGTGCACGTGGGTGAGCCCATCGACGCCAGCCAGTACGACGCGGCGCGGCTCGGCGAGCTGATGGCCGCGACCCGTGCCCGGATGCAGGAGCTGCTGGGGCAGGAGCCTGGTGAAGCCATGAATCCTGTAGGGGCGACTTCCCACCTGCCGCCAGCGCGAGCCTTGTAAGCAGGCAATGTAGGAGCGAGCTTGCTCGCGAAGCTCTTGAGCTCGCCCGTTCGCGAGCAAGAACTCGGCGTCCCCCTCGCTCCTACATGTTCGATGTCCCCGTGAGAAAGCCTTCCGTGCCTCAGCGAATCTTCAACTTGCCGATCCGGTCATTGTCCAGGCTACCCAGGTACAGGTAATCCCCCACCGGCTTGGCCGAAGTGACCATGCGCAGGTGGGTGCCACTGGTGTCGTGCAGGCTGTGGACGATCTCGCCTTTCTCGTTCAGCTGCAGCACCAGGCCGTAGGGCACTGGCTTGGGCCAGAACATGCGCGGCAGCTTGGCGATCTGTGCCTTCAGCCAGGGCTGGGTGTGGAGGAAGTCGGCGTCGGCCTTGCGCGGGGTGGGCAGGGCGACCCAGAAGTTGCCCTGGTGGTCACCCTGGAGGTTGTCCGGCAGGCCCGGCAGGTTGTCGATGAAGACGTCGTGGGTGCCGGCCTTTTCGCCGCTCAGCCAGTAGCGCGTGATGCGGTAGCGGTAGGTCTCGTTGACCAGCACGAAGTCCTCGTTGGCCGACAGGGCCACGCCATTGGCGAAGTAGAGGTCCTTGAGCAGCACCTCGGTCTTGCCGCTCACCGGGTCGAAACGCATCAGGCGGCCATGGGGGCGGGCTTCGAGCAGGTCGAGGAGGTAATCCGGCTGCTGGAACCTGCTGGACGCGTCGGTGAAATAGATGCGGCCGTCCTGGGCGATGTCCAGATCATCGGTAAAGCGGAAGGGCACGCCGTCGGCCTCGGTGGCCAGAACGGTGATCTTGCCTTGCGGGGCGATGCGCAGCAGGCCCTTGTAGGCGTCGCCGACGATCAGGTTGCCGGCGGCATCGAAGTCCATGCCCAGCGGGCGGCCGCCGGTTTCGACGAAGGTTTCCACCTCGCCCTTCTCGCCGATGCGCACGATGCGGCCGTCGTGCAGGCCAGCGTAGAGGCGGCCCTGGCCGTCGACTGCGGTGTCTTCCGGTCCGTGCACCTGGCCCTGGGCGACCAGCTCGGCCTTCATCAGGGTGTCGTTGGGCTCCAGTACGCCGGTCATGGTCGGAGCCTTGGGTGCGTCCCAGGCCAGCGGGGCGATGGGGGAGGGCGTGACGGCGAGGTAGACCGCCACGGCGGCGATCAGCAGGGCGAGCACGCCCAGCAGCTTCTTCATCTTCTTGTATCCGTTGAGGTGGGGTGATGGCCGGGGCCTGTTGTTCTGCGCGGGCTTTTTAGCAGCCGCCCGAGGCCGGCGCCAGGGCTGAATGTTGCGCCATCAGACAGACCGCGGTTGACAGTGCGGGGGCGGACTGAGCAGTATCGGTGCCTCGCTTGATCCAACCGAGCTTTTCAATGTCCACAATCGCCCACTCCGCCGTTTCCGCCCTGGCCCTCTCGGCCCAGGTGTCGGCCTATGGCGTTGCCGCGGGCAAGAAATCCAAGAAACAGTCGCTCATTTGACCGGGGCGCGCTGTCCCGTCAGATGGGCTGACAGGACAGTAGGCGTGAACCGGGTCTTCCCCCCTTCGAATCTCCTCCCTGCATCCCTCCGACGGTGACTCTGACGGTCAGCCAAAGGAGATCTGCAATGCCTGTGTTTTCTGGAATCTGGGTTGCCCTGGTGACCCCCTTCAACGATGGCGCCATCGACTTCCCCGCCCTGCGCCGCCTGGCCCGGCACCTGCTGGATGAAGGCGTTGCCGGGCTGGTGGCCTGCGGCACTACGGGAGAAGCGGCGGCGCTGTCGAAGGACGAGCAACTGGCGGTGCTGGACGCGCTGCTGGAAGAGGTGCCCGGCGACCGCCTGGTGATGGGGCTGGCGGGTAACAACCTGGCCGAGCTGCTGGCTTTCCAGCGTGAGGTGCAGCGTCGTTCCATCGCCGGCGTGCTGGTGCCGGCGCCTTATTACATCCGCCCCTCCCAGGACGGCCTGCTGGCCTGGTTCGGCGCCATCGCCGATGCCTCCAGCGTGCCGGTGATCCTCTACGACATCCCCTACCGCACCGGCGTACGCCTGGAACTGGCCACCCTGCGCCAGCTCGCCCGCCACCCCCGGATCGTGGCCATCAAGGACTGCGGCGGCAACCCGGAAACCACCCTGGCGCTGATCGCCGACGGCGAGCTGGATGTGCTGACCGGCGAAGACGGGCAGATCTTCACCACCCTGTGCATGGGCGGTCGTGGTGCGATCGCGGCGTCGGCGCATATCTACCCGCGCCAGTTCGTGGAAATGGCCGAATGCATCGGCAAAGGTGAACTTGAGGCCGCGCGTGCGATCTTCCAGAAAATACAGCCTCTGATTCGCTTGGCCTTCGCCGAACCCAATCCGGCCCCGGTGAAAAGCCTGCTGGCGATGCGGGGGCTGATCCGCGACGAGTTGCGCCAGCCCATGCAACCCAGTTCCGAAGCCCTGTTGCAGCGGCTGCGCACGGAACTGGCCTAGGTTATGTACAAAACCTGGGCGCTCGCCCGCCCCCTGCGGACCGGCAGCGGCGGGGCGGGAGTGATGCAAGGCGCGAAGCGATGACCCGGCGCGATATATACTGCGCGCCACTGATTCAAGGAGAGCCCTGTGGCCATCGACATTATCTGGATCCGCGACGACGCTGCGCTGGCCGAACACTGCGCCGTGTGGCGGCGCCTGCCCTTCGTGGCCCTGGACACCGAGTTCATGCGGGTCGACACCTTCTACCCCAAGGCCGGCCTGGTGCAGGTCGGCGACGGTGAACACGCCTTCCTCATCGACCCGCTGCTGATTCGCGACTGGTCCCCCTTCGCCGAACTGCTGGAAGACCGGGCTGTACTCAAGGTGCTGCACGCCTGCAGCGAGGACCTGGAAGTCTTCCTGCGCCTGACCGGTGCCCTGCCGCAGCCGCTGCTGGACACCCAGTTGGCCGCCGGTTACCTCGGCATCGGCTACTCCATGGGCTATTCGCGCCTGGTGCAGGCGGTCCTCGGCATCGACCTGCCCAAGGACGAAACCCGTTCCGACTGGCTGCAGCGCCCGCTCACCGAGATGCAGGTGCGCTATGCCGCCGAAGACGCGCAGCACCTGGCCGAGCTCTACGCCGCCCTGGAACCGCGCCTGACCGAGCCCAAGCGCGCCTGGGTGCTGGAAGATGGCGCCGAACTGGTGGCCAACCTGCGCCGCGAAGTCCTTCCCGAAGAGCTCTACCGCGAAGCCAAGCTGGCCTGGAAGCTTTCTCGTGCCCAGCTCGCCGTGCTGCGCGAGCTGTGCGCCTGGCGCGAGATCGAAGCGCGCCTGCGCGACCAGCCGCGCAACCGCATCCTGCGTGAACACAGCCTTTGGCCACTGGCGCGCTTCCAGCCGGACAACCTGGTGTCCCTGGCGCGCATCGAGGACATGCACCCGCGCACCGTGCGTCAGGACGGCAATACCCTGCTTAAATTGATCCGCGAGGCCGCCGAGACGCCGCCTGATCAATGGCCAGAAGCACTGCCCGAGCCGCTGCCGCCGGATGCCTCGCCGTTGCTGAAGAAGCTGCGTGCCGTCGGCCATTCCGAAGCCGAACGCCTCGGAATGGCGCCGGAACTGATGCTGCGCAAGAAGCACCTGGAAGCCCTGCTGAAAAGCGGTTTCCCCGACGGCCCCTATAGCTTGCCCGACGGCCTGCGTGGCTGGCGCCGCGAGCTGATGGGCCAGGCCCTGCTGGACACCCTGGCCACGGCCGGCCAATGAACCAATCCGCCGTGCCGTCCGGCACGGCTCGCCCCACGAGCCCGACCATGAAACGTATCTGCTCCATCTACAAAAGCCCGCGCAAGAACGAGATGTACCTCTACGTCGACAAGCGCGAAGCCCTGAGCCGTGTGCCCGAAGCCCTGATCGCCGCCTTCGGCGCCCCGCAGCACACCTTTGACCTGGTGCTGACGCCCGAGCGCCAACTGGCCCGCGAGGACATCAACAAGGTGCTGGAGAACATCGAGAAGCAGGGCTATCACCTGCAGATGCCGCCGGCCCAGGACGAGTACATCGAGCACCTGCCGGAAGAATTGCTGCGGATGAACGACCCCATCTGATGAAAATCCTCATCGCCGAAGAAGAGTTCGCCCTCTACGCCGACCTGCTGCGCACCCAGACTGGCCTGCAGTTCCATGGCGGCAGCGATGTAGAGCGCCTGGCGGAGGCCGCGCGGGAATGCCCGGTGTGGCTGGGCGAGCCCGACCTGATGGCGGAGTTGCTGCGCAGGGGCTGCAAGCCGGAGTGGATGCAGTCGACCTGGGCCGGCATCACCCCGCTGCTGGCCGCCGACCTGCCCCAGGACTACCGGTTGACCCGCGCCGTGGGCATCTTCGGCCAGGTGATGGCCGAGTACGTCCTCACCTACCTGCTGGCCCATCAGCGGCAGCTGTTCTCGCGGGCCGCCGCCCAGGCCGAGAAACGCTGGGACAACCGCCTGCCGCGCAGCCTCGAAGGCAAGCGCGTGCTGATCGTCGGCAGCGGCGATATCGGCCAGAGTGTGGCCGGCTTCCTCGAACCCTTCGGCGTGGAGCTCCACGGCATTGCCCGCGAGCCGCGCCCGCTGGAACCTTTCGAACGGGTCTTCGGCATGGAGGCGCTGACCGAACAGGTGGCCTGGGCCGATTGCGTGGTGAACCTGCTGCCGGATACCCCGACCACCCGCGACATCTACGACGCGGCGACTTTCGCCTGCATGCGTCCGACCGCCCTGTTCATCAATGCCGGACGCGGCGTGGCGGTGGTGGAGCACGACCTGGTGGCGGCACTGCAGGCCGGCCAGCTGGCGGCGGCGGTGATCGACGTCTGTCGCGAAGAGCCGTTGCCCGCCTGGCACCCGTTCTGGAACGCGCCCAACCTGCTGGTCACCGGCCACAGCTCGGCACCCACGCTGCCCAGCGCCATGGCCCGGCTGTTCGTCGACAACCTCAACCACTACCAGGCGGGCGAACCGTTGCGCGGGCAGGTCAATTTCGAGCGCGGCTACTGAGTTCGCCGCGCTGTAACCGACGGTCAGCTATGCTTGGCCGATACCCTGTACCCGACTAGACTACGCGCCCCCCGAACCAACCCCCGCACGCCATGGCCGCCAAAGTCGAACCTTTCTGGAAGCGCAAGACCCTCGCACAGCTCGATCAGGAAGAGTGGGAATCCCTCTGCGACGGCTGCGGCCTGTGCTGCCTGCAGAAGCTGGAAGACGAGGACGACGGCAGCGTCTATTACACGCGCATCGCCTGCAAGCTGCTGGACCTGAAGACCTGCCGCTGCACCGACTACGCCAATCGCCGCAAGTTCGTCGCCGACTGCATCCAGCTCACCCCGGCCCAGGCCGACGAGTTCCAATGGCTGCCGCCCACCTGCGGTTATCGCCTGGTGGCTGAGGGCAAGGACCTGCCGCCCTGGCACCACCTGATCTGCAATGACCCCGAAGCGGTGCACAAGACGGGTATCTCCCAATCCGGTCGCATGCTCAGCGAGAACAGCGTCTCCGAGGATGATTGGGAGGACTATCTGATTTTCCGCGCAGGCTAGCAGGCAGTTGCACGCTGGCGCGTCGCTCACGTTTTCAACGTGCTGCAGGGGTGGTCACGGATCAAATCGCCACCTTTCGAGTCTCAGGGACTGATCGTCACACCCACCAAGGAAGCCATTCTCGATGTCCGCCCGTTCCCAGCTCCTGCTGTCCACCGTCCTGCTCACCCTGAGCGCCCCCTTGTGGGCGGCGAAGAAGGTCGATCTCGACTATCAGGTGCGCTTTCTGCCCGAGAGCGACCAGGCGGAAGTCAATGTGGTGCTGGAGAAGGGTGACGGCGTGCGCAGCCTGCGCTTCGACCTGGGCGACAAGGGCTACTACAGCGACTTCAAGGCCAGCGGCACCTGGAACCAGGAAGACCCGGGCCACGGCACCTGGGTGCCCGGCAAGGGCAAGGCCAGCCTCAGTTACAAGGTGCGCATCAGCCATCCCCGTGGCGACGGCCGCTTCGACGCCCGCATGACCCCGGACTGGGCATTGCTGCGTGGTGACGACCTGGTGCCGGCGGCACGCCTGGACATGGTGGAAGGCGTCGACCTGGTGGCGCGCCTGCAGTTCGAACTGCCCAGCGGCTGGCAGTCGGTGGAAACCGGTTGGCCGCGCATCGGCAAGAACCGTTTCCGCATCGACAATCCCGAGCGCATGCTCGATCGACCCACCGGCTGGATCCTCGCCGGTAAGCTGGGCAGCCGCCGGGTCACCCTGGGCACGACCGACGTCACCGTCAGCGCCCCAGTGGGCGAGGGCATGCGGCGCATGGACATCCTGACCATGCTCACCTTCGTCTGGCCCCATGCCCAGGAAGTCTTTCCGCGAGAGCCGGGCAAGCTGCTGATCGTCGGCGCCAACGACCCCATGTGGCGTGGCGGCCTGTCGGCACCCAACTCGTTCTTCATGCACTCGGCGCGTCCGATGGTGAGCGAGAACGGCACCAGCTCCCTGGTGCATGAGCTGGTGCACGTGCTCAGCCGGATCAGCGATACCGACCGCAGTGACTGGATCAGCGAAGGGGTGGCCGAGTACTACGCCATCGAACTGCTGCGCCGCGCCGGTGGCCTGGGCGACGACCGCTACGAGGCGATCCGTGGGCAGCTGCGCCAGTGGAGCAAGAAGGTGGACAGCCTGCGCGGCGAACATGCCAGCGGCGCCATCACCGCCCGCGCGGTACTGCTGCTGCAGGACCTGGACAAGGAAATCCGTCTGCGCACCGACGGCAAGCACTCCATGGACGACGTCGCCCGCGGCCTGATGCGCCTGGACAAGGCCAGCACCAAGGACTTCATCGAAATCACCGAGAACATCATGGGCGGCGCGTCGGACGTGCTGGATACCAAGCTGTTGCGTTAAGCATTGCTGGAACGTCCTAGTCCCGGCTGCTTACCGAGTTCTGCGGATGCATCTGGTTTCGCCTTCCCAGGCGAGTCCCTTTTTCAAACGTCGGAATGCCGCCCACAAAAAGGAACCAAAACGCTTGCCCCTGCATTCGGCCCCGGCTTCGCCGGGGTTCCCTCGCTTCACCGTTGCGCCGGGGGCACGGCGAGAGGGGCCATACATGGCCCCACACGCCTCTCGCGGCATCCATGCCGCTCGTCCCCCTGACTCGCTGCGCTCGCCCTTCGGGCCAGCCTTTGGCTGTTACTTCGCTTCGCTCCGTTTTGCAACGATTTCGCTCGGCCTCCTGAAGGGGCGGAGTCCCCGCCCCACCTATTTCGCTCAGTTTCAGGCGGTGTATGGGCTTCAGGATTGTTTTAGCCGCGCCGACGCGAGTCACCCCTCGCCCGCCTGCGGGAGAGGGGCCGGGGGTGAGGGGGCGGGCTGGCGCGAAAGTCTGGAAGGCCTGCGTTGGAGGGGGCTGCTGCGCAACCCCTGCGAATGAATTCGCCCCTACAGGCATCGATCCGTCGCCAATCGGGTTACATCTCTCCCCGTCGTCCACTCAGCAGCTCCAGCATGGCCGCCGCCGTGGGCTCGGACGATGCCGGGTTCTGCCCGGTGATCAGGTTGCCGTCGGCAACCACATGGGGCTGCCAGTCCGCCACCTTGGAGAAGTGGCCGCCTTTTTCCTTCAATTCGTCCTCCAGCAGGAAGGGCACCACGTCGGCCAGGCCGACGGCGGTTTCCTCTGAGTTGGAGAAACCGGTTACCGCGTTGCCCTGCACCAGCGGCGCACCGTCCGGCGCCTTGGCGTTGAGCAGTACCGCCGGCGCGTGGCAAACGGCGCCGACGGGTTTGCCGGCGGCGTAGAAGGCTTCGACCATCACGATGGAATGCAGGTCGTCCACCAGGTCCCACATCGGGCCATGGCCACCGGGGTAGAAGAGGGCGTCGTAGTCGCCCGGCACCAGGCCGGCCAGCATATGGGTATTGGCGAGCGCCCGGCGTGCTTCGTCATCGTCGCGAAAGCGGTGGGTCGCTTCGGTCTGCGCCTCCGGGTCGTCGCTCTTCGGGTCCAGCGGTGGGTGGCCGCCCTTGGGGGAAGCCAGCACCACCTCGGCGCCGGCATCGCGGAACGCGAAGTAGGGGGCGGCGAACTCCTCCAGCCAGAAACCGGTCTTCTTGCCGGTGTTGCCCAGCTGGTCATGGGAGGTCAGTACCATGAGGATCTTCATCGTGATCTCCTTGCAGACTCGGTTTCGAACGGCCCGGCGGGCTATTCCTCGCGCTTCAACAGGTCGCCGATGGCGGCGAATGCCTTGTAGGTGGCGCGCGGTCCCTGCCGCGCGCCGGGTTGTTCTTCGCTGTGCCATTGCTGGTCGGTGTAGCGGGAGTGCTCGTTGTCATGACAGTAGAGACAGAGCAGCTCCCAGTTCGAGCCGTCGGCCGGATTGTTGTCATGGTTGTGATCGCGGTGGTGCACGGTAAGTTCGGACAGGCGCTTGCCGCTGAACTCGCGACCGCAACGGGCGCAGACCCAGGGAAATAGCTTCAGCGCCTGTTCCCGATAGCTGTGTTCGCGCCGTTTGCGCTCGTCGGCGAGAAGTTTGTCCAGCTTTCCGGTCGGGGTCTCCGACTGTCCCGTGCTCATCTTTCGCTCCCGTGCCTGAACCTGTGAAAAGTCTAGTTCCGGGGACGCTGGATCGCTGGCATCCCGTCGCGTCGGGATACGCCTGATCCGGCGAGAACTAGACTGGACTCACTGATGAGCAGGAGGCCGCATCATGACTCGTTCCCGAATTCCTCTGCTCCTGGCGCTGGCCCTGATCGCCGGTGGCGCGGCGGCGCAGAATCCCCCGCTGCTGCGGGCGCCGCTTCAGGCCCCGGCAGGATCGCCCGGTATGGCAAATCCGCAGCCTTACCCGCAGGTGGTGCCGCGCGCGGTCACCAGTCCGTCGCCGCAGAGCGGCAGTCCGCAATTGATGAAGCGTCCGGACCAGGAACAGCGCCTGCGCGAGTCCCTGGAGCAGCGTGACCAGCCCATTCCGGTGCTGGAGCAGCAGCTGGAGCGCAACTCCAAGGGGCTTGGGACCAGCACCGGTAATCCCTGATCAGTTGCCGGAAAGGCCCAGCACCTTGAGGAGGAAGGCGTATTCCAGCGCCACGTCGCGCAGCGCCTGGTAGCGGCCGCTCATGCCGCCGTGGCCGGCGCCGAGGTCGGTCTTGAGCAGCAAGGGGTTGCTGTCGGTGCGGGTTGCGCGCAGACGGGCCACCCACTTGGCCGCTTCCCAGTACTGCACACGGCTGTCGTTGTAGCCGGCCACCACGAGCATCGCCGGATAGGCCTGGGCGCGGACGTTCTCGTAGGGCGCATAGCCCTTGATCCGCTCGAACACCTCGGGGTCGTTCGGATCGCCCCATTCGTCGTACTCGGTCACGGTCAGCGGCAGGTCGGGGTTCTGCATGGTGTTCAGCACATCCACGAACGGTACTTCGGCGATGGCCGCGGCGAAGAGTTCGGGGCGCAGATTGAGCACCGCCCCGATCAGCAGGCCACCGGCGCTGCCACCGCTCACGGCCAACTGCGCCTGGCTGGTGTAGCCCTCGGCGATCAGGTGCTCGGCGCAGGCGATGAAGTCGCCGAAGGTGTTGGCCTTGTGCTCCAGCTTGCCAGCGCGGTACCAGGCTTCGCCCAGCTCACCGCCGCCGCGTACGTGGGCGATGGCGAAGACGAAACCGCGATCCAGCAGGCTCAGTCGCGCATGGGAGAACCAGGGGTCGAGGCTCTCGCCGTAGGCGCCGTAGCCGTAGAGATAGAGCGGGGCGGGCTTGCCCAGGGCTTCGCGGCGGGCCACCAGGCTGATGGGAACGCGCGTGCCGTCCGCCGCCGTCGCCCAGAGACGCTGGCTGACATAGGCATCGGCATCGAACGGGCCTTCCACCGGGGTTTCCTTCAGCACTTTCTGCTCGCCGCTGGCCAGTTCCAGCTGGCGAACCTGGGCCGGGCGATTCAGGGCTTCGTAGCGCAGGCGAACGAACGGGCTGTCGAACTCCAGGTTGTCCTGCACGTAAAGGCTGTAGGCGGCGTCCGGCAGTTGCAGCGGGTAGGGCGCGGCGCCCTCCGGGTGCACCTGGACGATGGGCAGGCCGCCTTCGCGCAGGCTGAGGACGAAGCCGCCGGCGTTCAGGCTGATGCCCTCCAGCATGCGCGCCTCGTCGTGGGCGATCAGTTCCTGCCAGTGCGCGCGGGTGGGGGCGCTCTCGGTGGCGTGGTAGAGGGCGAAGTTGATGCCGGTCTGGTTGCTGCGCAGCAGCCAGGCCCATTGCCCGTTCAGCCTGCCGTGGTCGGCGTAGTACTCGTGGTTTTCCTCGCGCGGTGCCAGGCAGGTCCAGGCGCCGTCAGGCGTCTCGGCATCCAGCACCCAGGATTCGCTGGTGGTCTTGCTGTTCAGCAGCAGGATCAGCTGGCGCTCGGAACTGGCGCGGTAGCAGTGGAGGAAGAAGCGGCCGTCGCCTTCCTCGAACACCAGGGTGGCGCCGGCCTCGCCCAGGCGATGGCGGTGCAGGCGGTGCGGGCGATGGGTGTCGTCCAGCTCGCCGAAGAACAGGGTGGCGCTGTCATTCGCCCAGGTCATGCTGCCGTCGCACTGCTCGAAGGGCAGGGCGGTCACCTCACCGCTGGCCAGTTCCTTGACGAACAGCTGGTAGATCTCGTCGCCGCTGGTGTCCAGGCTGTAGGCCAGGCGCGCGTGGTCGGGGCTGACGCTGAAGGCGCCGATGGAGAGGAAGCCGCCGGCCGCCAGCTCGTTCGGGTCCAGCAGCAGCTCCTCGGCCGCCGTGTCCGGGGTCAGGGAACCGTCCGCCGGACGCGGGCAGCGGTAATGGCGCCCGTACTCGTCGCCGGCGGTGGTGCGCTGGTAGTAGAGCCAGGGGCCCCAGGGCACCGGCAGGGACAGGTCGGTCTCGCGGATGCGGCCCTTGATCTCCTGGAACAGCGTCTCGCGCAGCTCCTTCTGGTCGGCCAGTTCGGTTTCCAGCCAGGCGTTCTCCGCTTCGAGGTGGGCGAGTACTTCAGGAGCGTCGCGCTCTTCCAGCCAGCGGTAGGGGTCGTCACCGGGTTCGATGCGGGCGATGGGGGCTTGGGACATGGGCATTCTCGAAGGCAGGCCGGGCGGCGACGGCAGGAGCGCCGGAACCGCGAAAAGCGTTTATCATAAGCGCCCTTTTGCCAGCCTTGCCACGGACGCCAATGACTGAACACGACTACCTCCTCGCCTGGTCCGCCTACGGAGTGGCTGCGCTTGGCTGCCTGTTGGTGTGGTTCCGCATGACCGGCTGGATGTGGCGCTGGCTGCGTGAGCCCCTGCGGGTACTGGTAGCGGTCCTGTTGTTGACCCCGACCATCGTCGACCCGGCCAAGGACCAGTTCGCCCCGGCCGTGGCCATCACCGCCCTGGACGTCGTGTTCAAGGTCGGCAATAACGCCTGGAAGGCGGCGCTGGACCTGACCATGTACAGCATCATCGCCCTGACCCTGTACCTGGTATTCGCCGCTATTCGCTGGCCCATCGAGAACAAGCTCAAGGCGCGCCGCGCCGAGCGCGAGGCGGTACAGGCGGCCGATGAAGAGCCGACCCTGCGTGAAGTCATGCGTGACGGCCGGCCCGACGCCGATACCCGCTTCGATCAGAACGGCGACCGCCGCCTGCGAATCGAACCCCGCCTGTAACGCCGGGGCCTTGCAGCCTGGGCACGACACGTTCAGCATGAGCCATTCCCGTGAAGGAGCGCCCATGGACTGCGTGTTCTGTGCCATCGCCGCTGGCAGGCTGCCGGCCCATCTGCTGCATGAAGACGAGCATTTCCTGGTGCTGCTGGACATCTACCCGCTACGGCCGGCCCATGTGCTGGTCGTCAGTCGCGAACACGCTCCCTTGCTCACTGATCTCTCCGCCGACGCCCGCGACCGCCTGCTCGCGCTGACTGCGCGCCTGAGCCAGGCCCTGCGCTGGGCCGGCTACGGACGCGAGGGCATCAACCTGATGGTCAACGACGGCCCGGCCTCCAACCAGCACGTGCCGCACCTGCATCTGCACCTGATACCCCGTCGCCGTGGCGACCTCGCCGGCCTGCTCTGGCGTGCCCTGACCCGCTTCCTGCCCCTTGGCCGCTCTGCCGTGCAGGCGCGCCTGGAACGCGAAGCCGAACAATTGAAAAACGCCCTGAAGCTGGAATTCTGAACCATGTGCGAATTGCTTGGCATGAGCGCCAACGTCCCCACCGATATCGTTTTCAGCTTCACCGGCCTGATGCAGCGCGGCGGCGGTACCGGTCCGCACCGCGATGGCTGGGGTATCGGCTTCTATGAAGGGCGCGGCCTGCGTCTGTTCCAGGACCCGTCGGCCAGCGTCGAATCCGAAGTGGCGCGCCTGGTGCAGCGCTATCCGATCAAGAGCGAGACGGTGATCGGGCATATCCGCCAGGCCAACGTCGGCAAGGTCTGCCTGTCCAACACCCATCCCTTCGTGCGCGAGCTCTGGGGCCGCAACTGGTGCTTCGCCCACAACGGCCAACTGGCCGGTTTCGAGCCGCCGAAAGGTTTCTACAGCCCGGTAGGTGACACCGACAGCGAAGCCGCCTTCTGCGACCTGCTGAATCGCGTGCGTGGTGCCTTCCCTGAACCGGTGATGGCGGAAATCCTCCTGCCGGTGCTGATCCAGGCCTGCTTCGAGTTCCGCCAGAAGGGGGTGTTCAACTGCCTGCTGAGCGACGGCGACTGGCTGTTCAGCTTCTGCTCCACCAAGCTCGCCCACATTACCCGCCGCGCGCCGTTCGGCCCCGCACGCCTGAAGGACGCCGACCTCACCGTGGACTTCCAGGCCGAAACCACGCCCAACGACGTGGTCACGGTGATCGCCACCGAGCCCCTGACCGACAACGAAACCTGGAACATCTACCAGCCGGGCGAGTGGATCCTCTGGCGCCGTGGCGAGATCATCACCCAGGGCCGTGCCTGATCCTCAGCGAAGACAGTTGTAGGTTGTGGCTGAGCTACGCGAAGCCCAACGATGCGGGCTTGGCCCCTGTCATGTTGGGCTTCGCTGCGCTCTGCACCAACCTACAGTTCGATGCTCAGGACTCGCGGCCGTGGGCCGTCGCGGCCAACTGCCCGGTGTCTACCCGGACGAAGACGGAATCGCCGACGGCGGTCAGCAACTCCCCCGCATAAACCTCGCAGATCACCCGGGTCTTGCGCCCCGCTTCACCCTCAAGCCGGGCGCGCAGCAGCAGCGGCACGCCCATGGGCGTCGGCTTGATGAACTTGATACCGAGATTGCCGGTGACGCACTCGATGCGTGGCAGGCTGCCGGGCTCGCGGCCTTCGTCACGGTAGTGGTAGGCCATGGCGGTCCAGTTGGAGTGGCAGTCCACCAGCATGGCAATCAGCCCGCCATACACCAGGTCCGGCCAGCCGCAGTACTTGGCATCCGGCACGTGTTCGGCCACGACGTGTACGCCGTCCTCGTGCCAGCGGCTCTTGATGTGCAGGCCGTGATGGTTGCGGCCGCCACAGCCGTAGCAGACGCCATCTGGCGCGGCGATGTCCTGCAGGGAGATGTCTTGCATGATCGGCTCGTTTCCAGGAAATAAGCGCCAAGCCTAGCGGCTTTGGCCACAAAGTAGAACGGACCCTTCCGGGCCCGTTTTTTCATTTCGAGAGGAACCTCATCCCTTCCTCCAGCCCCTGCAGGGTCAGGGGATGCATCTGGTCGTTGATCAGCTCGCGGACGATGTTGGTGGAGGCGGTGTAGTTCCAGGTGTCCTTGGGATAGGGGTTGATCCAGATGAGCTTCTTGTACTTCTCCATGAAGCGTTTCATCCAGACGTAGCCCGGCTCTTCGTTCCAGTGTTCGACGCTGCCACCGGCCTGGGTGATCTCGTAGGGCGCCATGGCGGCGTCGCCGACGAAGACCACTTTGTAGTCCGGGCCGTACTTGTGCAGCAGGTCGAGGGTGGAGGTGCGCTCGGACGTGCGGCGCAGGTTGTTCTTCCACACCGATTCGTAGACGAAGTTGTGGAAGTAGAAGTATTCGAGGTGCTTGAACTCGGTCTTGCACGCCGAGAAGAGCTCTTCGCAGACCTTCACGTGGGCGTCCATGGAGCCGCCGATATCCAGCAGCAGGAGCAGCTTCACGGTGTTGCGGCGTTCCGGGCGCATCTGGATGTTGAGCAGGCCGGCGTCGCGGGCGGTGTGGTCGATGGTGCCGTCCAGGTCCAGCTCTTCCGCAGCACCCTCGCGGGCGAACTTGCGCAGGCGACGCAGGGCGACCTTGATGTTGCGGGTCCCCAGTTCCACCTGGTCGTCGAGGTTCTTGTACTCACGCTGGTCCCAGACCTTCACGGCCCGGCCCTGACGCTTGCCGGCATCGCCTACGCGGATGCCCTCGGGGTTGAAGCCGCCGGAACCGAAGGGGCTGGTGCCGCCGGTGCCGATCCACTTGTTGCCGCCGGCGTGGCGTTCCTTCTGTTCTTCGAGGCGCTTCTTGAACTCCTCGATCAGCTTGTCCAGGCCGCCGAGGGACTGGATTTGCGCACGCTCCTCGTCGGTGAGCATGCGTTCGAACTCCTTGCGCAGCCATTCCTCGGGAATCAGCGCCTGGAGGTAGTCGTCGAGCTTCTCCAGGCCCTTGAAGTAGGCGGAGAAGGCGCGGTCGAACTTGTCGAAATGGCGCTCGTCCTTGACCAGCACCGTGCGGGCGAGGAAGTAGAACTCGTCCATGTCGGCGAACACCACGTTGTGTTTCAACGCGTTGATCAGGTCCAGCAGCTCACGGACCGACACCGGCACCTTGGCTGCGCGCATTTCGTTGAACAGGTTGAGCAGCATGGCTGCACCCTCATCTATCTGTTGGTTCTCAGGAGCGGGGCTCCTGGGGCAGGCCGTCGGCGATGGCGTACCAGTCGGCCTTGGATTCCGGGTAGATGTGCTTCTGCGGGATCGGGCCAAGCGGCGAGTCCAGCGTGCCCAGGGCGACCGAAACCCAGTCGGGATGGGCGTTTTCGCTGTACCACTGCAAGGTGGAACCGCACTGCCGGCAGAAGGTCCGGGTCACGCCGGGGGAGGAGTGGAACCGGGTCAGTACATCCTCACCCTGCACCAGGCGGAAGGCGCTCCAGCGCACGTTGCCATAGGTGCCGAACGCCGCCCCGTGGCCCTTGCGGCACTGGCTGCAATGGCAATGGGTGGCGGAATTGATGGGCGCGTCGATCTCGTACTTCACCGCGCCGCACAGGCAACTGCCGTGGTGCATGGCTGGTCTCCTAAGTGGGCGGGATTACCCTCACCCCCGGCCCCTCTCCCGCAAGCGGGAGAGGGGAGGTTCGTCAGCGGCTGGCGCGGCGGCTCATGAAGGCCAGGCGCTCCAGCAGCTGCACGTCTTGTTCGTTCTTCACCAGGGCGCCGGCCAGCGGCGGGATGGCCTTGGTGGGATCGCGTTCGCGCAGTACGGCTTCGCCGATGTTGTCGGCCATCAGCAGCTTCAGCCAGTCCACCAGCTCGGAGGTGGAGGGCTTCTTCTTCAGGCCAGGGACCTTGCGCACGTCGAAGAACACGTCCAGCGCCTCGGATACCAGCGAATTGCTGATATTCGGGTAGTGCACGTCGACGATCTTCTGCAGCGTGTCGCGGTCGGGGAAGGCGATGTAGTGGAAGAAGCAGCGGCGCAGGAAGGCGTCCGGCAGCTCTTTCTCGTTGTTGGAGGTGATGATGATGATCGGGCGCTGCTTGGCCTTGATGGTCTCGTTGGTCTCGTAAACGTAGAACTCCATCTTGTCGAGTTCCTGCAGCAGGTCGTTCGGGAACTCGATGTCGGCCTTGTCGATCTCGTCGATCAGCAGGATCACGCGCTCTTCGGACTCGAACGCCTCCCACAGCTTGCCTTTCTTGATGTAGTTGCGAACGTCGTGGACCTTGTCGGAATTCAGCTGGGAATCCCGCAGGCGGCTCACCGCGTCGTACTCGTACAGGCCCTGGTGCGCCTTGGTGGTGGACTTGATGTGCCAGGTGATCAGCCTGGCGCCGAAGGACTCGGCCAGTTGCTCGGCCAGCATGGTCTTGCCGGTACCTGGCTCGCCCTTGACCAGCAGCGGGCGCTGCAGGGTGATGGCGGCGTTCACCGCGAGCTTGAGGTCGTCGGTGGCGACGTAGGACTGGGTGCCTTCGAACTTCATCGGGGAATCCTCGGACGTATCACTCCGGTTGTAAAACCGGACGGTTCAGTATTTGGGAAAGGCCTGACTATAACGCGGGCACAAGTCGACTGTGAACGCAGAACCTTCATTCAGTCACTGAATGGCAGGAATGCCCTCTGTCCGACTCGGGGAGCGCTGGACGCTGTTGTGGCACCGCCTTAGGCTTGCGGCTCCTTTTTCCCGTCATGACAAGGATTCCGCCATGAGCCGCATCTTCGCAGACAACTCGCAAGCCATCGGCAACACGCCCCTGGTGCGCATCAACCACCTGGGGCCGCGCGGTGTGACCATCCTCGCCAAGATCGAGGGTCGCAACCCCGCCTATTCGGTGAAGTGCCGCATTGGCGCCAGCATGATCTGGGACGCGGAAGCCTCCGGCCGCCTCAAGCCGGGCATGACCCTGGTGGAGCCCACCTCCGGCAACACCGGCATCGGTCTGGCCTTCGTCGCCGCGGCCCGTGGCTACAAACTGATCCTCACCATGCCCGCTTCCATGAGCCTGGAGCGTCGCAAGGTGCTGAAGGCCCTGGGTGCCGAACTGGTGCTGACCGAGCCGGCCAAGGGAATGAAGGGCGCCATCGAGAAGGCCAGCGAGCTGGTGGCCGCCAATCCCGAGCAATACCTGCTGCTGCAACAGTTCGAGAACCCGGCCAACCCGGCGATCCACGAGAAGACCACCGGCCCGGAAATCTGGAACGACACCGACGGCGCCGTGGACGTGCTGGTGGCTGGCGTGGGCACCGGCGGCACCATTACCGGCGTGTCCCGCTACATCAAGCAGACCTGCGGCAAGCCGATCCTCTCGGTGGCGGTGGAGCCGGTGTCGTCCCCGGTCATCAGCCAGACCCTGGCCGGCGAAGAAGTGAAGCCCAGCCCGCACAAGATCCAGGGCATCGGCGCCGGCTTCGTGCCGAAGAACCTCGACCTGACCCTGGTCGACAGCGTCGAGCAGAGCACCGACGACGAGGCCAAGGCCCTGGCCCTGCGCCTGATGCGTGAGGAAGGCATCCTCTGTGGCATTTCCTCCGGCGCCGCCATGGCGGTGGCTGTGCGCCTGGCCGAGCGCCCGGAAATGCAGGGCAAGACCATCGTGGTGATCCTGCCGGACTCGGGTGAGCGCTACCTCTCCAGCATGCTGTTCGACGGCCTGTTCACCGAGCAGGAACTGCAACAGTAGGTTGGTCCGAGCTCTGCGAGGCCCAACGTTCAGGCCGTGGGCCTCGCACTGTTGGGCTTCGCTGCGCTCTGACGGAGCGCCGCCTGCCACAACCTACGACTGAATGGGTTCATAGCTCCCCGATTCATAGCTCACCCCGTGGCGTACGCGGGGTGGGCCGTCGCCTTGGTGCAGCATGGTCAGGTTGTCGATGATCGCCTTGTCGGCGATGGTCAGGCGATCGAGCATCCGCAAGTGCTGCAGCCAGTTCTCCACCACCATGGTTTCCTGCCACAGCTCCGGATCGCTGGCGTCGCGGTACAGCGCCCAGCGGTCGGCGCCGTTGCGCAGCCGCAGACGGCGTAACGGGCGGCTGGCCCGCACGAAGTCGCGGGTGCGCTCCTGGGGGATGCGGTATTCGATGGTCACCAGCACTGAGCCCCGGTCCGGGTTGAAGGCGAAGCCCGGCTGGCCCGGTTGCGGGCTGTCGGCGTGGGCGATGCTGGAAGCGTCCAGCTCAGGCAGGCGGCGCGGGTAGAGCAGGAAGGCGCAAGCGATCATCAGTACGCCCGCGCTGAACAGCGCGCCCTTTACGCCCATGCTTTCCGCCAGGTGCCCCCAGAGATAGGAACCCAGTGCCAGGCCGCCGTAGATCGCCGTCTGGTACAGCGCCAGGGCGCGCGCCTTGACCCAATCCGGCACCAGGATCTGCACCGCCGAGTTGTAGCTGGCCACCGCCGCGATCCAGCAGATGCCGCCCGTCAGCAGAGCAGGGAAGATCGCCCAGAGGCTGTCCAGCGTGCCCAGTACCAGCATCACCAGGCCGAACACCAGGCCGGCGAGGCTGATCAGCCGGCTGGTACCGATCAGCAGCCGGCCCCGGTTCACCAGCAGGCTGCCGCCAATGGCACCGGCACCCAGGGCGCCGAGCATGTAGCCGTACACCGCGGCGTCACCCTCCGGGTTGCGGTGCGCCAGCAGCGGCAGCAACGCCCACACGGCGCTGGCGGAAATGCCGAAGGAGAACGAGCGCAGCATCACCAGGCGGGTGACGCTGGAGTACTGGGTGAAGCGCAGCGCCGCCACCACGCCCTGGAGCAGCCCCTCGGGCGGCAAGGTGCGCACCGGCAATTCGCGACGCCAGCGCCAGATCGCCCAGATCAGCGCCAGGTAGCACAGGCAGTTGAACAGGAACACCCAGGCAGGGCCCACGGCGCTGAGCATCAGCCCGCCGAGTGCGGGGCCGGCGGCGCGGGCGACGTTGTAGTTCACGCTGTTGAGCAGCACCGCATTGCCCAGCATCTCGCCGGGCACCTGTTCGCTCACCGCCGCCTGCCAGGCGGGAATGGTGACGGCGCCGCCGATGCTGATCCAGAGAATGGAAATGATCAGCAGGATGGGATCGAGGATGCCGAGAAAGGCGATGGTGCTGAGGAAGATGGCGCCGCTCATCTCGAAGCAGAGCCCGGCGAGCATGATCTTGCGCCGGTCGTGGTTGTCTGCCAGCACCCCGGAGAGGATCGACAGCAGCATCAGGGGCAGGGCGGACGCCACCTGGATCATCGCCACCAGCAGCGGGCTGGCGTGGGCCTCGGTCACCACCCAGGCAGCGGCCACCGACTGCGCCCAGGTGCCGAGGTTGGCGAACAGGTTGGCGATCCAGATGATGCGGAACGCGGTTATGGCGAACGGGCTGAACAGCCCCTGGCGAGGCTTAGCTTCGGGTTCGGCGTCGAGGGGCAGGTCGTTTTTCGGGGAGACGGACTGGAGCATCAGGGCCATCCTTGCAGTGCGCGGCCCCGGACAGGCGGGCCGGTCAAGGCTGAAGTGTAGACGGCGCCGATGGCCCGGTTTTGCCTCAGATCAGGCTTCCTCGCGGGCACGCTGGGACTTGCCCCGCATTGTCACTGGAGGCGGTGATGGAGAAGCTGAAGGCCCCGCACGACGGGGGGCTCGATTCACAAGCAGCCAGGACACAAAGACAATGACACGTTCCTTCGCGCCCCTCCTTCTGACGCTGGCCATGTCCGCCGCCGCCCAGGCAGCCGATACGGTGAAGATCTACAACTGGAGCGAATACATCGCCCCGGACACCGTCGCCAACTTCAGCAAGGAAACCGGCATCCCGGCCAGCTACGACGTCTACGACAGCAACGAGACCCTCGACGGCAAACTGATGACCGGCCAATCCGGCTACGACGTGGTGGTGCCTTCCAACCACTTCATGGCCAAGCAGATCCAGGCCGGCGCGCTGAAGAAGCTGGACAAGAGCCAGCTGCCCAACTGGAAGAACCTCAACCCGGTGCTGCTCAAGGCGCTGGAGGTGAACGATCCGGGCAACCAGTACGGCTTCCCCTACCTCTGGGGCAGCACCGGCATCGGCTACAACGTCGACAAGGTGAAGGCGGTGCTGGGCGACAACGCCCCGGTGGATTCCTGGGACCTGTTCTTCAAGCCGGAGAACATGGAGAAGCTCGCCAAGTGCGGCGTCGCCGTACTCGACAACGGCCCGGAACTCCTGCCCATCACCCTCAACTACCTGGGCCTGCCGCACCACAGCCAGAAGCAGGAGGACTACAAGACCGCCCAGGCCGAGCTGATGAAGGTGCGTCCCTATATCACCTACTTCCACTCCTCGAAGTACGTCAGCGACCTGGCCAACGGCGACATCTGCGTGGCCGTCGGCTTCTCCGGCGACATCCTCCAGGCCGCCACCCGTGCCAAGGAAGCCAACAACGGCGTGAACATCCAGTACTCCACGCCCAAGGAAGGCTCGCCCATGTGGTTCGACATGGTCGCCATGCCCGCCGATGCGCCCGACGAGGCGGCCGGCTATGCCTTCCTCAATTTCCTGCTGCGGCCTGAGGTGATGGCCGGCATCAGCAACTCGGTGCGCTACGCCAACGGCAACTCCGCCGCCGACTCGCTGGTGGAAGCCGGCATCAAGGCCGACCCGGCGATCTACCCGCCGGCTGACGTGATGAAGAACCTCTTCGCCCTGGAGTCCATGCCGCCGAAGATCGACCGCGTGCGCACCCGCGTGTGGAGTGCGGTCAAGACAGGTCGCTAGGACTGGCCTCGTACGATCTTGTGTAGGGGCGAATTCATTCGCCATGCGGGCCGAAGGTCCGCCCTGAGGGATTCGGGGGAGCACTGCGTGCTCCTTGGCGAATGAATTCGCCCCTACAGAAAACCGCCCGGCAATTAACCGGCCGATTTCACCGCAGCCGGCACCGCCGCCGGCTTGAGCACCAGCCACAGCGCCAGGGCGATCAGCACGCCGCCTTGCAGGTGCGCCATCGATAGCGACTCCCCGAGCAGCAGCACACCCCAGAACACGCCGAACGGCGGGATCAGGAAGGTCACGGTCATGGTCTTCACCGGGCCGACGTTGGCGATCAGGCGGAAGTAGAGGATGTAGGCGAAGGACGTGCAGATGAAGCCCAGGGCGGCCAGGGCCAGCCAGGTACCGGGCTGCAGCAGGGGTTCCAGCGGCATGCTGGGGGCATCCCAGGCGAACACCGGCACCAGGCACAGGGTGGCGCCGATCTGGCAACCCAGCGCCACCATTCCGCTGTCCATGCCGCCCGCCTCGGTGATCCAGCGCTTGGTCATGAAGCCAGCGAAGCCGTAGCAGGTGGTCGCCACCAGGCAGGCCGCCGCGCCCCAGAGCAATTGCGCGTCGAACGCCACTGGCCCGGTGCGGGTCAGTACTGCAACACCCGCCAGCCCCAGCAACACGCCACCCGCCTTGGTGCCGGTGAGTTTCTCGCTGAAGAACAGCGCGCCGATCAAAACCCCCATCAGCGGCGTAGTGGCGTTGAAAATGGCCGAGTAGCCGGCCGGCAGCACCTTGGCTGCCAGGGCGTACATCGCTGCCGGAACGCCCGAGCTGACGATGCCGATCACCAATGTCTTGCCCAGCTTGCCGCGAAAGTCCCAATTGCTGCGCAGCGCCGCGAGGATCACCGCCAGGCCGATGGCCGACAGCAGCACCCGCAGGAAGGCCGTGGGCAGTGCGCCGATTTCCGGCACCAGCATGCGGATGAACAGGAAGCTGGCGCCCCAGATGGCGGCGAGGCTCAACAGGCGGACGAGGTCGGCGGGTTTCATGGCAGGCTCCGGGCAGTGGAGCCGGCAAGATGCGCCGCCCGGGAAGGCGGCGCAATCCACAACTTGCTTTCAAATTGGCGGAACAGTTTGGCGATGCAGCAACCGTGGGGTGAACCCTTGTAGGGGCGAATTCATTCGCCAAGGGCGGCGTAGCTGCCCCATCGGTGGTACAGGGCGAACCTGCGCTCCGCTTGGCGATTGAAATCGCCCCTACAGGGCAAGACCGGATCAGAAGCTCTTGCTCACACTCGCCACCCAGGTCGCCGTGCAGACATCGGTGAAGCCGTAGTTGCTGGCGCATTCGGCCTCGGAGAGGTCGGTGTCGATGTAGGACAGGCCCCAGGTGACGCCGACGAAGTCGCGGGTCAGCTTGGCCTCCCACTCGTGGAAACTGTCGGTACTGTCGCCATTGGTGGACCAGAACATCGGGTCCTTGAAGTCCATCCGTCCGTAGCGCAGTTCCAGGCCGACCTCCAGGGGCAGGCTGGTCTGATAGCCGACGTAGCTGTAGAGCGCGTCCTGGTCTTCGCCGAACACGGTCGAGGCGTCGTTGGAGTAGTAGGCCCCCAGTTGGAAACCATAGGCGCCGAGGATGGCGTAGACCTCGCTCTGGTTGAACTGGCTTTCCTTCGGGTAGCTGTACTTGATGTAGCCGAGGTCCAGGTTCACCTCGTCGGTGGCCTGCCAGTACCAGCCGGCGTAGTAGTCCACTTCCTGGCGGGTCTTCAGGCCAAAACCGAAGTCCACGTTCGAGGTCCAGGCCCCGGCGTAGAGGCCGCTGCTGTGCAGCAGTGTGGCGCCGGCCTGGGCAGCGGGATCGTTCTGGGTCTGGGAAATGCCTCGGGTGCGGTAGTCGCTGGCGAGGTTCAGGTCGATCTGCAGGGCGAAGTCGTCATTCAGTTGCACGGCCTGGCAGGCGAGCGGGGCCAGGGTGAGGGCGAGGAGCATGATGCGGCGCATGGTGTTTCCCGTTGTTGTGATTGTTATGGCAGATGCGGGCAAGGCTCCGCCCAGCCCCCGGCATTGCGTCGGGAGCGGGGCGAGGAGCAGGAAGAACTAGGTGCTTAAAGCGGGGCGCTGAAGACCTCGCGGCCAGCGAAGTAGGTCTTGAGAACGCGGGTTTCAGCCAGGTCCTTGTCATCGACGCTGAGCACGTCGCGGTCGAGGATGATGAAGTCGGCTTGCTTGCCGGTGGTGAGGGAGCCGATCCGCTGTTCCAGACCGATGGTGCGGGCGGCGTTCAGGGTGTAGGCCTGGAGCATGGTTTCCCGGTCGATACGCTCGTCGGCATTGAGCACGCCTTTCGGGCCTTCGCGGCTTATGGCCTGGTGGATCGCCTCCCAGGGGTTGGGCGAGGACACCGGCCAGTCACTGGCGCCAGCGATGGTCGCGCCCTGTTGCAGCAGCGAGTGGGCCGGGTACTGGTAGCGGAAGGCGAAGGCGCTGACGTAGGGCTTGACCATGTCCAGGGTGTACTCGTCGCCCGAGGCCCAGAGCAGCTGCATGGACGCGATCACGTCCAGCGGCTTGAAGCGGGCGAACTCCTTCGGATTCACCAGTTGCAGGTGGGTGATCGAGTGGGTGATGCCGCTCTGGCGATCCTTGCGCGCCTGCTCGATGCCGTTGAGGGATTCACGCACCGCGCGGTCACCGATGGCGTGGATGTGCACCAGCCAGCCACGGGCATCCGCCGCACTGACCAGCTCGCCGAAATGCGCCGGGTCGATCAGCAGCTCGCCTTTCTTCTGCGAGTTGTTGTACGGGTCGATCAGTGCCGCGCTCTGCGCCGGGTATTCCAGTACGCCGTCAGCGAAGACCTTGATGCCAGGCAGGGTCAGGTGGGGGATGCCCTGGAAGCGCTGGCGCACCTTGTCGAGGGTGTCGAGGTCAGCGGGTCGACTCTTCGGGTTGGCCACCAGCAGGGCGGCGACGTGGGCGCTCAGCTCACCCTTGTCGGCCAGCGCCTTGTAGGCTGGCAGCACGCCGACGGACTTCTCGGTGGGCTTGAGCGCGAAGATCGCTTCGCCCGGCGCGGCGTTGGCGGCCGGGTCCATCCAGGCGGTGATGCCCTGGCTGTTGTTGTACTTCACCGCGGCCTCGCCGGCGCGCAGCAGCTCCTCGGCGCTGACCGGCGGCATGGCGGCGGCGATGCGGTCCCAGCCGGCATCCACCACGAAACCGTTGGGCTTACCGTCCTTGCTGGTGCCCACGGTGCCCCGTTCGGCTACCGGCAGGGAAGCGACCAGCGCGGCATTCACCCCGGCGCGGTCAAGCATGGCCTGGTTGGCCCAGCCGGTGTGGTGATCGCTGCCCATGAACACCACCGGCACCTTCGCCCACTCGCCGTTGTTGAAGATGCGCCCCAGTTCCTCGGCCTTGCTCCAGTAGGTGGAGCTCACGCCGGCCACGCTGAGCACGTTGCCATGGCGGGCGGTGCCGTCGTCGCGCCAGCCGCGCAGGCGTTTTTCCAGATCCGCCAGGGCCACGTTCTCTTCGCTGTCGAGGTTGGCCGCGGTCATTTCCAGGCCGCCGAAGATGGCGTGGGAGTGGGTATCGATCAGCCCCGGAAGCAGGCGCTTGCCCGCCAGGTCGATGACCTGGGTGGAGGCATCGACCAGGGCCTTGATTTCGGCGTCGGTGCCCACTTTAAGCACCTTGCCGTTTTCGACCGCCATGGCTTGTGCCGAGGGTTGGGAAGGGTCAGCGGTATACAGCTTGCCGTTGAGCAGCACCAGATCGGCGGCCGCCATGGAATCCATCGAGGAAAAAGCCAGCGACATGGCCAGCAGGGTGGGCGTGAAGCCTTTCATTAGGAATCCCCTTGTTTTTATTGATCTGGCAGCGAGACTAGCGGCTGGCCCGGGCTGGCAGAACGCCCGAAATATGCAAAACCTTTTTTCCGGAATGGCAAAACCCATGGATAAGCTCGGCGCCATCAGCATGTTCGTCGCCACGGCGGATCACGGCAGTTTCAGCCGTGCCGCCGAGCAACTGGGCAAGACCCCTTCGGCCCTGACCAAGGCCGTCAGCCATCTGGAAGATGATCTCGGCGTGCTGCTGTTCGAGCGCAGTACCCGGCGCACGGTGCTGACCGAGGCCGGGCGGGTCTACCTGGAAACCGCCCGGCAGGTCCTGCAGCGCCTGCAGGACGTGGGGGAAGAGGTGGGCCAGTTGCAGCACGGCCTGCATGGCAGCCTGCGGCTAACGGCGCCGCTCGCCTTCGGGAGGGCGTTTCTCGATGACGTCTGCGTCGGTTTTCTCGCCGAGTACCCACAGATTCGCCTGCGGGTGGACCTGTCCGACGACTTCGTCGATCTGGTGGAGTCCGGCTACGACCTGGCGTTGCGAGAGGGCCGTAGCGACCAGCCGGGGATGATCGCCAGGGCGGTCGGAAGCAATCGCCTGGCCCTGTGCGCCAGCCCGGCCTACCTCGCCCGCAACCCGACGCCGGTGACGCCGGAAACCCTCGACCAGCACGACTGGCTGCTCTATTACCACGCCGCCCTGGATCGCACCTGGTGGTGGGTGGAACGTGACGGACAGCGCCTGAGCCTGCCCAGGCCGCCGACGCCACGCATGGACAGCGACAACCACGACCTGCTGATGGCCAGCGCCCTGGCTGGTGTCGGCCTCTACCATGTGCCGCTGTGGAGTGCCGCCCCCTATCTCGCCGATGGTCGGCTGGTGCGCCTGATGGCCGACTATGAGATCGACCCCGACGTCTTCGGCGCGCAGATCCTCGCCGTCTACCCCAGCCACCGCCGCGCCACTGGCAAGGTGCTGGCGTTCATCGACTACCTGGCCGGTTTTCTTGCGGAGCGTGGGTTGGCGTGATTGCTGCTGTAGGGGCGAACTCATTCGCCAAGGGCGGCGTAGCTGCCCCATCGGTTGGAGAGGGCGAACCTGCGCTCCGCTTGGCGATTGAAATCGCCCCTACAGGGTTAGCTGCTCCAGTCCGTGGGTCGGGTTAGAAGCGCTTGCTCACGCTCGCCACCCAGGTCGAACTGCACACATCGGTGAAGCCGTAGTAGCTCGCGCACTCCGACTCGGAGAGATCGGTGTCGATGTAGGCGAGGCCCCAGGTGACGCCGACGAAGTCGCGGGTCAGCTTGGCTTCCCACTCGTGATAGGCGTCGGAGCTTTCGCCCTGGGCGGACCAGAACAGCGGGTCCTTGAAGTCGTTGCGCCCGTAACGCAGCTTCAGGCCCACATCCAGGGGCAGGGTGTTCTCGTAGCTGACGTAGCTGTAGAAGGTGTCCTGTTTTTCGCCGATCAGGTTCTTCGCGTCGTTGGAGTACTGGGCGCCGAGCTTGAAGCCGTAAGCGCCGAGAATCGCGTAGGCCTCGCTCTGGTTGAACTGGCCCTCCTTCGGATAGCTGTACTTGATGTAGCCGAGGTCCAGGTTCACCTCATCGGTGGCCTGCCAGTACCAGCCGGCGTAGTAGTCCACTTCCTGGCGGGTCTTGAGACCGAAGCCGAAGTCCACGTTCGAGGTCCATACGCCGGCGTAGAGGCCGCTGCTGTGCAGCAGGGTGGCGCTGGCCTGTGCCGCTGGATCGTTCTGGGTCTGGGAGATGCCGCGGGTGCGGTAGTCGCTGAGCAGGGCGAGATCGACCTGCAGGGAGAATTCGTCGTTCAGTTCAATGGCCTGGCAGGCGAGCGGAGCCAGGGCGAGCGCGAGGAAGGTGAAGCGTTTCATCGAGGATTTCCCGTTGTTGTGATTGTTCGGGCAGATGCAGGCAAGGCTCCGCCAACCCCCGCCAAGTGGCGGGGGATGAGTGCGGAGCAGGTGGTTACTGGTCGTTAGAGAGAGGCGTTGAAGACTTCACGGCCGGCGAACCAGGTTTTCAGCACCTGGGTGTCACGCAGGGCTTCGGGCTCGACCTGGAACACATCGCGGTCCAGCAGGATCAGGTCGGCCTGCTTGCCGGGCGCGAGCGAACCGATCTGCTTGTCGAGACCGATGGTGCGGGCGGAGTTGATGGTGTAGGCCTGGAACATCGTCTCGCGGTCGATCTCCTCGTCCGCATTCAGCACACCCTTGGGCCCCTTGCGGCTGACCGCCTGATAGATGGCTTTCCAGGGTTCGGGGGTGGTCACCGGCCAGTCGCTGGCGCCGGAAATGGTCGCTCCATTCTTCAGCAGCGAGCGCGCCGGATATTGGTAATGGAAGGCCATGGCGCTGATGTAGGGCTGCACCAGGTCCAGGCTGACCTCATCGGCACTGGCCCAGTAGAGCTGCATGGACGCAATCACGCCCAGCGGCTTGAAGCGCGCGAATTCCTTGGGGTTGACCATCTGCAGATGGGTGACCGAGTGGGCGATGCCGCTCTGGCGGTCCTTGCGCGCCTGCTCGATGCCGTTGAGGGATTCGCGCACTGCGCGGTCACCGATGGCATGCACGTGCACCAGCCAGCCACGGGCGTCGGCGGCGCTGACCAGTTCACCGAAGTGCGCCGGGTCGATCAGCAGCTCGCCGCGCTTGTTCGAGTTCTTGTAGGGCTCGAGCATGGCGGCAGTCTGTGCTGGGATTTCCGCCACGCCATCGGCGAACACCTTGATGCCCGGCAGGGTGAGGTTGGGCACGCCCTGGAACTGCTGGCGCACCTTGTCCAGGGTGTCGAGGTCGGCGGGACGGCTCTTCGGGTTGGCCACCAGCAGGGCGGCGACATGGGCGGTCAGCTCACCTTTTTCGGCCAGTGCCTTGTAGGCCGGCAACACACCCAAGGTCTGGGCGGTGGGTTTGAAGTCGAACAGAGGTTCGCCCGGCGCGGCGTTGGCCGCCGGGTCCATCCAGGCGGTGATGCCCAGGCTGAGGTTGTAGTGCAGTGCCGAGCGGGCGGCTTTCAGCAGTTGATCGGGGGTGGCCGGTGGCAGCTGCGCCATCACCGGGTCCAGGCCGGCGTCGGCGAGAAAACCATTGGGCTGGCCATCGTCGTGATGACCGATGGTGGCCTGCGCCTCGCCCTTCAGACTCTTCACCATGGCGGCGTCGACGCCGGCGCGTTTCAGCATCGCCCGGTTGGCCCAGCCGGTGTGGTGGTCCCAGCCCATGAAGAAGATCGGCACCTCGGCCCATTCGCCCTGGTTGAAGCGCTGTTCCAGCTCAGCCACCTCGCCCCAGGCGGCCGACGGCATGCCGCTGACGCTGAGCACGTCGCCATGTCGCGCCTTGCCGTTGTCGCGCCACTCGCGCAGGCGCTGCTCCAGTTCCGCAACAGGGATCAATTGCCCGCCGAGGCTGGCCGAATCCAGTTCCAGCCCGCCGAAGATGGCGTGGGAATGGGAGTCGATGAAGCCCGGCATCAGCACCTTGCCGCCGAGGTCGATCACCTGGGTACCGGATTCCTTGAGTTTCAGTACGTCATCGTCGCTGCCGACAGCGCGAACCTTGCCGTCTTCCACGGCCACGGCCTGTTGCAGGGCCTGGCCGGGTTCGGCGGTGTAGACCTTGGCGTTGTGCAGGATGAGATCGACCGCCGCGAAGCTTTCCATTGAGGAACAAGCCAGCGCGACGGCCAGTAGGGTAGGGGCGAAGGTTTTCATCGGGTGATTTCCGGTTCTTGTTGGTCTGGCGGTGAGCCTAACCAAGCCGGTGAAGCGGCAGAATGCTATGTTCTCGCACAACTTTTGTGCCGAATCGGAACAGATCAATGGACAAGCTCAGCGCGCTCACCATGTTCGTCGCCACTGCCGAATACGGCAGCTTCAGCCGCGCCGCCGAACAGCTGGGCAAGACCCCCTCGGCCTTGACCAAGGCGGTAGGGCATCTGGAAGGCGAGCTGGGCGTGCGGCTGTTCGAACGCACCACCCGACGCATGGCGCTGACCGAAGCCGGGCATATCTACCTGGAGGGCGCCCGGCAGGCGTTGATGCAACTGCAACTGGCCGGCGAGGAAGTGGACCAGTTGCAGCACGAACTGCGTGGCACGCTGCGCCTTACCGCGCCGCCATCCTTCGGCCCGGCGTTTCTCAACGAGGTCTGTTGCCGCTTCATGGATGCCACCCCCAGGTGCGCCTGGAGGTGGACCTGAACGACGCCTTCGTCGACCTGATCGACGGTGGTTACGACCTTGCCCTGCGCGATGGCCCCACCGACCTGCCGGGGCTGATCGCAAGGCCGCTGACGGAAAACCGCATCTACCTGTGCGGCAGCCCCGCTTATCTGCAGCGCAAGGGGGTGCCGGTGACCCTGGAAACCTACCTGCAGCATGACTGGCTGATTTTCCAGCACCCTCTGCTCCACCGGCACTTCTGGTGGCTGTGGCGCGACGGCGAGCGCATACGCTTGCCGCAACCCGTGCCCAGAATGGCCAGCGATAACTACGACTTCCTGCTCGCCTGCCTGCTGGCCGGCCACGGTTTGCAGGTGCTTCCGCGCTGGAGCGCCGCGCCCTACCTGGCCAGCGGCCAACTCGTTCGCGTGCTTACTGACTACGAGCTGGAGCCGGACGCCTTCGGTCCCTGGGTCCATGTCCTCTACCTGGCCCACCGCCGCCGCACGCGCAAGGTCCGGGTGTTTATCGAGATGCTGGAAGCCTGCCTGCGGGAGAAGGGGATTGCCTGACGGGCCATCGCGAATTTCACTTTGTAGGAGCGAATTCATTCGCGAAGGGCGATGAAGTCGCCCCCATGGAAGCCCAGCCAAGCCTACGGCCTGTTTCGCGAATGAATTCGCTCCCACAATGCAGACCCTGCCTTCGGCCAGCGCTTCTTTTTGTTCCGGCCTGTGGATAAGCTCGCCTTTCCCGTTTCCGTAGCCGAGACATCAACATGGCGCAGCAATGGCCGGCCGAAGGCATCGCCCGACTGATCCTCGAAGGGTTCGACGACTACCGTGAGCATTTCCGCCAGATCACCGACGGCGCCCGCGCCCGCTTCGAGGAGGCACAGTGGCAGGCCACGCAACATGCGGCGGCGGAAAGGATCGCCCTCTACGAGGTGAAAGTCGGTGAAACCAGCGAACGGCTGCGCGCAGCCTACGCGGTAGATGAACTACTGGACGTGCAGCTCTGGCCGCTGGTGAAAAGCGCCTACATCGGCCTGATCGACCTGCGCCTCGACGATGAACTGTCCGAGACCTGGTACAACTCGATCTTCTGCAGCCTGTTCAGCCACGACCTGATCAGCGACGGCTGCATGTTCATCCACACCACCCGGCCTTCGCTACGCGCCCACGAGCGTGCCCCCCAGACCCGCAGCTACCACCCTGCAGGCCGGCTGCATGCGGCGCTCTCGGCGGTGCTCGATGACTTCCGTTTCGACGTGCCCTACGACGACCGCGCCGGCGACCTGGAGCGCCTTGAAACCCAGCTGCGCGAGAACCTGCCGGACTGGGTCTGCAAGGACCCGGAGCTGTGCATCGAACTCTTCGCCTCGCCGCTGTACCGCAACAAGGGCGCGTACCTGGTGGGGCGCATCTACACCCGCGACGAGCAATGGCCGCTGGTGCTGCCGCTGCTGCACCGCGAGGGCCGCGGCATCCAGGCCGACGCCGTGATCACCGACGAAGCGGAAGTGTCGATCATCTTCTCCTTCACCCGTTCCTACTTCATGGTGGACGTGGCCGTGCCCGCCGAGTTCGTCGGCTTCCTCAAGCGCATCCTGCCGGGTAAGCACATAGCTGAGCTGTACACCTCCATCGGCTTCTACAAGCACGGCAAGTCGGAGTTCTACCGCGCGCTGATCAACCACCTGGCCAACACCGACGACCGCTTCATCATGGCGCCGGGCGTGCGCGGCATGGTGATGAGCGTGTTCACGCTGCCGGGCTTCAACACCGTGTTCAAGATCATCAAGGACCGATTCGCCCACGCGAAGACGGTGGACCGCAACACCGTGATCGAAAAGTACCGCCTGGTGAAGAACGTCGACCGGGTAGGGCGTATGGCCGATACCCAGGAGTTCGCCGACTTCCGCTTCCCCAGGTCCAAGTTCGACCCGGATTGCCTGGCTGAACTGCTGGAGGTGGCGCCATCCACCGTGGCGCTGGAAGGCGACGTGGTGCTCATCCGCCACTGCTGGACCGAGCGCCGCATGACGCCGCTGAACATCTACCTCGAAAGCGCAAGCGACGCCCAGGTGCACGAGGCGCTCTACGACTACGGCCTGGCCATCAAGCAGCTGGCGGCGGCGAACATCTTCCCCGGCGACATGCTGCTGAAGAACTTTGGCGTCACCCGCCACGGCCGCGTGGTGTTCTACGACTACGACGAGATCTGCTACCTCACCGAGGTAAACTTTCGCGTCATCCCGCCGCCGCGTTACCCGGAGGACGAGATGTCCGCCGAGCCCTGGTATTCGGTGGCGCCCAACGACGTCTTCCCCGAGGAATTCCCGCGCTTCCTCTTCGCCGATATCGGTCAGCGCCGGCTGTTCGCCAAGCTCCATGGCGAGCTCTATGACGCCGAGTACTGGAAGACCCTGCAGGCCGCCATCCGCTCCGGCAAGGTGATCGACGTCTTCCCCTACAGGCGCCAGGAACGAGAACTCACCGAGGCCATCCAGTAAGGATCATGGTCGAGCACACCTTCTCCCGCGCCACCTGGCTGAACTCGCTGCACATGTCGGCGCTCACCGTGGCGCTGCTGCAGGAAGAGGGCATCGCTGCCTGCGATCTGCTGGCCGGCAGTGGCATCAGCGAACAGGACCTCGCCGAACTGCAAAAGCTGGTCAACCCCGAGCAGGAGCAGCAGGTCTACGCCAACGCCGCGCGCCTGGCGCCGCGTCCGGCCATGGGCCTGGCCCTTGGTCTGCGCACCCGCATTTCCGCCTACGGCCTGCTGGGCTACGCCATGCTGTCGGCGCCCACCTTCGGCGAGGCCCTGCGCGTCGGCCTGAGCTACCCGGTGCTGCTGGGGACCTACTTCCGCCTAGCGCTGGAGCAGGATGGCGACATCGCCTGGCTCACCGCCACCGGTTACAGCGAGGACGAGTCGCTGCGAGCGTTCAACACCGAAGTCTGCCTGGGCTCGCTCAAGGTCACCTTCGCCGACCTGCTGGGCCAGCCGCTGCCGCTGCACGCGGTGCAGGTGGACTATCCCTCCGGCAGCGGCATGGCGCGGCCCTATGCACGGGGCTTCGGCTGCCCGGTGAGCTTCGGTGCCAACCGCAGTGCCATCGGTTTCGACGCCGCCTGGCTGACCCGCCGCCTGCCCCTCGCCGACCCGGTGACCCACAAGGAAATGCTCGAACAATGCCGCCGGCAGAACGTCGAGTTCGCCGCCCGTCGCGCCTGGCTGGAACGGGTGCGCGGTTTCCTCGCTGCACGCCTGCAGGACCCGCCGGGATTGGAAGAGCTGGCCCGGCAGATGAACTGCTCCTCCCGCAGCCTGCGCCGCCACCTCGCCCAACAGCAGACCAGCTACCAGCAACTGCTGGACGAACTGCGCTTCACCCGCGCCAAGGAAATGCTCCAGCAGGGCGACATCCCCATCTACCGTATCGCCGAGGCGCTCGGCTTCAGCGAAACCGCCAGCCTGCGCCACGCCTTCCAGCGCTGGAGCGGGCAGCCGCCGAGTCATTTCCGGGGTTAGTGGCGAGGAGGGGCAGGGAGAAGCTGTAGGGGCGATTTCAATCGCCAAGCGGACCGCAGGTCCGCCCTATCTGGTGTCGGATTGGCTCCCTTGCCCGTAGGTTGGGCCGGGCGGCGTTCCGCGAGCGCAGCGAAGCCCAACAGCGGAGTTGCCAGCGAGCCGGGATGTTGGGCTTCGCGTAGCTCAGCCACAACCTACGGGGGCGGATGAGGCGCGGCGGCATGGAAGGGTTTACTGGCCATTAATATTGGCCATATTGATCCCCTATTGGCCACGGCCACCACTGCGCAAAACCACCCCAACACGCACAGAATCCCCTCACCAATAACAAGACCCAATGAGGTGCCCTCCATGCTGACCGTCTATAGCGACGATCACCGTCTCCACTTTGGCCAGTCGGAACTGGTCGACGGCAAACTCCAGCCCTGTTTCGAAATGCCCAGCCGCGCGGACACCGTGCTGGCGCGGGTTCGCCAGCAGGAAATCGGTGAAGTCATCGAGCCGAAGGACTTCGGCCTAGAGCCCATCCTGCGGGTGCACGATGCGGCCTATGTGGAGTTCCTCAAGGGTGCCTGGGCCCGCTGGGCCGCCGAAGGCCATAGCTGCGACATGCTCCCCAGCACCTTCCCGGCGCGCCGCCTGCGCCGCGACGGCCCCATTCCTACCGCGCTGCATGGCCAGCTCGGTCACTACTGCTTCGACACCGAAGCACCCATCACCGCCGGTACCTGGCAGGCCGTGTACAGCTCCGCCCAGGTGGCGCTGACCGCCCAGGACCATATGCGCCAGGGCGCCAACACCGCCTTCGCCCTTTGCCGTCCGCCGGGTCACCACGCCGGCAGCGACTTCATGGGCGGTTACTGCTTCTTCAACAACGCCGCCATCGTCACCCAGGCCTTCCTCGACCAGGGCGCGAAGCGCGTGGCGATCCTCGACGTCGACTACCACCACGGTAATGGCACCCAGGAGCTGTTCTACGAGCGCAGCGACGTGCTCTTCGCCTCCATCCACGGCGACCCGCTGGTGGAATATCCCTACTACCTTGGCCATGCCGACGAGCGCGGCGAAGGCGAGGGCGCCGGCTTCAACCACAACTACCCGCTGCCCCACGGCACCGGTTGGGACGGCTGGTCTGCCGCGCTAGACGATGCCTGCCGCAAGATCGCCGCCTACGCGCCGGACGCGCTGGTGATCTCCCTCGGCGTGGACACCTACAAGGACGACCCGATTTCCAAGTTCAAGCTGGATTCGCCGGACTACATCCGCATGGGCCAGCGCATCGCCGCACTCGGCCTGCCGACCCTGTTCATCATGGAAGGCGGCTATGCGGTCGAGGCCATCGGCGTGAACGCGGTGAACGTGCTGCAAGGCTACGAAGGGGCCGCCCGATGAAAGCCCGCATCCTGCTGGTGGGGGCCCTGCTGGGCGCTTCGCTGAACGCTGTCGCCTACGCATCTACAACTGGTTCGACTACATCGGCCCGAACACCCTGAAGGACTTCCAGGCCGCCTCCGGCATCAAGCCCCAGTACGACGTCTACGACAGCAACGAAGTGCTGGAGGCCAAGCTGCTGTCCGGCCATTCCGGCTACGACCTGGTGGTGCCCAGCGACGGCTTCCTGCCCAACTACATGAAGGCCGGTGTATTCCAGCCGCTGGACAAGAGCAAGCTGCCCAACTGGAAGAACCTCAACCCGGCGCTGCTCAAGGTGCTGGCCGCCAAGGACCCGGGCAACCAGTACGTGATGCCCTACATGTGGGGCACCAACGGCATCGCCTACAACGTCGACAAGGTGAAGGCGGTGCTGGGCGAGAACGCGCCGGTGGACTCCTGGGAGCTGATCTTCAACCCTGACAACCTGGCCAAGCTCAAGCAGTGCGGCGTGGCCTTCCTCGACTCGCCCACCGAGGTGATCCCGGAAGTGCTGCACTACCTGGGCCTGTCGCCCAACAGCCGCAACCCCGAGGACTACGAGAAGGCGGAGGCGCTGCTGGCCAAACTCCGGCCGAACATCACCTATTTCAGCTCCTCGAAGTTCGTCACCGACCTCGCCAACGGTGAAGTCTGCGTGGCCCTGGCCTGGTCGGGTGGTGCCATGCAGGCCAGCGCTCGTGCTAAGGAAGCCGGCAATGGGGTGAAGGTGGAGTACCGCATTCCCAAGGAAGGCACCGCGGCCTGGTTCGATGTGCTGGCCATTCCGAAGGACGCGAAGAACGTCGAGCAGGCCCATGCCTTCCTCAACTACCTGCTGCAGCCCGAAGTGGTGGCGCCCATCTCCGACCATGTCGCCTATGCCAACCCCAACCAGGCGGCCGATGCGCTGACCTCGGCCGAGCTGCGCGACAACCCCAACGTCTACCCGCCGGCCGAGGTGCAGGCCAAGCTGTTCTCGGTGGAGATGCTGCCGCCGAAGCTGGAACGCATCCGTACCCGCACCTGGACCAAGATCAAGACGGGGACCTGACGCCGGTACCTCGTAGGATGGCGTAGAGCGAAGCGAAACCCATCAGCGGATCGATGGGTTTCGCGGGCTCTACCCATCCTACGGTTCTGGTGTGTTCCTTGTAGGGGCGAATTCATTCGCCAAGGGCCGCGCCAGCGGCCCTTTTGCATTTCCTGTGGGAGCGAATTCATTCGCGAATAAATTCGCTCCCACAGGGCAGGACTGCGTCCTGCTTGGCGATTGAAATCGCCCCTACGGGGTTGGCGGCCGGACGTGCCATTAAGGCTCCCGCCAGGAGCAAGCCTGCTCCTGCCACATAGAGCGCCGGTTGCAGATCGCCGCTGAAATAGCTGCTGGCAGCCGCCAGCAGCGGGCCGGCCAGTTGCCCCAGGGCGAAGGCGGCGGTCAGCAGGCCGACGTTACGGCTGTGGCCCTGAGGGTCCAGTTCGCGGGCGTACTGCATCACCAGTTGCATGCCGGCGAGGAAGGGGCCGCCGCTGAGGATTACACCCAGAACCAGTCCAGCCATGCCCGGTAGCGCGCAGGCGAGGGTGCCCGCTGCCTGCAGCCAGAGCGCGATCACCAGCCAGCGGCGGGCGCCTCCGGGACGCTGGCGGCGCTGGCTGACCAGCAGAACACCGAGCGCAGCCGCCAGGCCGAAGGCCGGCCAGAACAGGTCCGCCTGCCATTGACCGTGGAAGCGCGCCGCAGCCATCTGCGACAGGAAAGTGGCAGGAATGATGTAACCCAGGCCCACCAGGCCATAGGCAGCAAGCAGCGCATACAGGGCGCGCGGCCTCTGCCGGGCGGGTCGGCTCGCCGCCACGGTGGCCGCTTGTGGATGGGGCAGCAGCGGGTGGGTAATCAGGGTCAGCAGCAGGGCCAGAACGCCGAAGGCCAGCCAGAGCATGGCCGAGCCCTGGCCTTGCAGGTTCAGTTCCAGGGCCAGCAAGCCGGTCAGCATCACCCCGAAGGCTGGGCCGGCGAAAACCAGGCTGCCCAGGCGCGGCCTGTTGGCCTCGGCAGCAAGACGTTGGCTGAGGCCGGTGACCACCACCAGCACCCAGGCGCTGGTCACCCCCAGGACAAAGCGCAGCAGCACGTGGGGCCAGAAGCCTTCGGTCAGTACCGATGCCAGGGTCAGCAGCACGGTGGCCCAGAGGCCCAGCATCAGGCGCAACCGTGCCTGTCGCGGAGAGCTCGCGTAGAAGGCGTCCAGGGCGCCGACCAGGTAGCCCAGGTAGTTGGCGGCAGCTACCAGGCCGGCACCGGTGAGGCTCACCTGGCCTTCGGCGATCAGATGCGGGAGCAGCGGGGTTAGCGCGAAACGTCCGACGCCCATGGCGACGAGCAGGGCGAGGAAACAGGCGAGCAGGCGGATCAGCGTTGGCATGTGAAGGCTCCGGTGCTGGTCATCGGAATTCCATGCTAGGGGCTGGATGTGTTCAATAAAAACGAATAAAAAAGAACGCATGTGTTCTCTTTAATTGAATGGATGATTCATGGAACTCAGCCAGCTCCGCATCTTCCAGGCCGTGGCCGAGGAAGGCTCCATCACGCGCGCCGCGACGCGCCTGCACCGGGTACCGTCGAACCTGTCCACGCGCCTAAGGCAACTGGAGGAGAGCCTGGGTGTGGAGCTGTTTCTCCGCGAACGCCAGCGTCTCACCCTGTCACCTGCGGGCAAGGTGATGCTGGGCTACGCCGAGCGCATGTTCGCCCTGCAGGCCGAGGCCGAGGCGGCACTGCGCGGCGGTGAGCCGGCGGGGGATTTCGTCATCGGTTCCATGTTCAGTACTGCCGCCATCCACTTGCCGCCCATTCTCGTGCGCTACCACCGCACCTGGCCCTCGGTGAACCTGCAGGTGCAAACCGCGCCCAGCGGTGAATTGCTCGACGGCCTGCTCAGTGGCCGCCTGGATGCCGCCCTGGTGGATGGTCCGGTGGAGTTCGCCGAGCTGGATGGCCTGCCGCTGTTCGAGGAGGAAATGGTGCTGATCACCGAGGCCGCCCACGGTCCGGTGAAATCGGCCCAGGACGTGGCCGGGCTGGAGGTGTTCGCCTTCCGCCAGAGCTGCTCCTATCGCCGTCGCCTGGAGGGCTGGTTCGTGGCCTCGCGGGTGCCGATGTCGCCGCCCATGGAGATCGAGTCCTACCACAGCATGCTGGCCTGCGTGATCGCCGGTGGCGGTATCGCGCTGGTGCCGCGTTCGATGCTGAACAGCCTGCCGGGCCGTGAAGAGGTGCGGGTGCATGAACTGGGTGCGCCATTCGATCGCGCCACGACCTGGCTGATGTGGCGCAAGGGCATGCTCGGGGCGAACCTGCGCGCCTGGATCGACCTGCAGCAGGGGCGTCTTGAGGCGTCGTGAGAGAGAATCTGGTTTCGCTTTTGTACCGGTACGTAGGGGCCTGGTGCGCACGGCGCACCCTACGGGAGAGTTCTTGGTCGCTGGGGTGAGAAGTGAGATACATCGGCAATTGCACCGGAGTTTCAGTAAGTAAGTGCCGATCCTCCGGTAAGACGTTTCCTGGATACCGTTCAGCGGTTTGATTCAGATCAGTAGGAAAATTCCGGGCGAGCGTATTTTGGATCTTGCCCGGAGCAACTAAGCTCCAGACGAGGGTGGCCCAAGAAGCACGGGCCACCCGACCATCGTCCCAGGAAAGGGGGTAAAGCATGAAAAAGCGGCTAGAAGCGTGGATGTGGCAATTGGGTGTCGCGCTGGGCCTGATCGAGGCACCGCGCCTGCAACCCATTCCGGTCCGAAGTGAAGAGCAGCGTCGCCTCGCCGAGCAACGCCGCCTGAGGAAGTAACCGGCTTACTCGTGAGCGCGTAGCCAGTTGTCTGCCAACGCGCGCAGGCGCTCACCGGAGAAACTGGGGAAATGACCGCCGTGCACGGTGCGCACCGGAAGGTTGCGCAGCCGTGCGAGGCTTCTCGCGTAATCATCCAGATTCGAGTGGTAGGCGTTATCGATCAGCGGGCCGTCGTAGATGATGTCGCCGCTGAACAGCGTCTGCGTCTTCGCTTCCCACAGGCTGATGCCGCCCGGTGAATGGCCGGGGGTATGCAGCACCTCCAGTACCCGATTCCCCAGATCCAGCACATCCCCCTCATCGATCAGCCGCGTCGCCGGCGCCGCCTTCACGCGGTATTCGGCGTAGCACAGCGGGCAGTCCGGGTGCGCCTCGAACATCTCGTCGCCGACATAGTCCTTCGCCAGGGTGTTTTCCCCCGTGGGCGTGGCCAGGATGTCCGCTTCCGCCGGATGCACCAGGCGCTCGGGGAATTCGTGATGCCCCGCGATATGGTCGAAGTGGGTGTGGCTGGCCACCGCCAGCAGCGGGCGCTGGGTGAGCCAGGGCAACTGTTCGCGCAGGCTGATGACGCCGGAGCCGGAGTCGATCAGCAGGTCCTTGTCGCGGCCCTGCACGTGCCAGAGGTTGCAGCGGTAGAAGGGCCGCACGTACGGCTCGCTGATCAGGCTGATGCCGTCGTAGCAGTGCTCGACTTCGAACCACTGGTCGCGGCTGACGATTTTCATTGGACACTCCGTGTGCTGCGCCCAGGACGGCAACCATTTGTGGGAGCGAATTCATTCGCGAAGGGACGCGCAGCGGCCCCAGATACCAGTTTGGCAGGCGCTGCCTGCATCGCGAATGAATTCGCTCCCACAAAGACCGTGGAGCCCTGAGCGGGATAAAAAAAGCCCCGGTCGGCAATGCCGATCCGGGGCCGGGAAAGGCCGTCTCCGGGGAGAGGCGGCAGTGCATATCAGGCCAGTTCGCCGGCAGTTTCCGAACGACGGGACAGCAGGCTGATCACTACGAAGCTCACCGCGCCTACAGCCAGGCTGTAGTAGATCGGGGTATTGGCTTCCAGGCCGTCGGTGAACATGAAGACGCAGGCGGTGATGCTGCCCAGGACCATACTGGCGATGGCGCCGGCGGTGCTGGCGCGCTTCCAGTAGATGGCCCCCAGCAGAGGGATCAGCATGCCGCCAACCAGCAGGTTGTAGGCCAAGGTCAGAGCGCTGATCACGTCACTTACCACCAGGGCGATGCCCAGAACCACGATGCCCAGCGTCAGGGTGAACAGGCGGTTCTTGTGCGCGTCGCCTTCGTCGTCGGCTTTGCCACCCAGCAGCGGCCAGAGGTCCTGGGCTGCGGTGGTGGACGCGGCCAGCAGGCCGGCGCTGGCGGTGGACATCAGGGCAGCCAGGGCAGCGGCAACCACCAGGCCACGGATGCCGTCCGGCAGGGTGGTGTCGACGATGGTGGCGAAAGCGTTGTTGACGTTGTCCAGATCAGGCAACAGGACCTTGGCGGCCATGCCGATCAGGGCACCGGCCAGGCCGTAGAGCACACAATAGACGCCTGCGGCGGTGCCAGCGACCTTGGCGACGTTCTCGCTGCGGGCGGTGAACACGCGCTGCCAGATGTCCTGGCCAATGAAGATGCCGAAGAAGTAGATCAGGAAGTAGGTGATGATGGTGTCCCAGCCGATAGCGGTCAGGGAGAAGTAGCTTGCCGGCAGTTTGGCTACCAGCGCATCCCAGCCACCCGCGTCGCTCATGGTCATCGGCAGCAGGATGAATACCAGGCCGACGGTCATGATCAGGAACTGCACGATATCGGTCAGGGTCAGGGACCACATGCCACCAATGGTGGAGTAGGCGACAACGATGCCGCCGCCGATCAGCACGGAAACCCAGAACGGCAGGCCGAACAGGACTTGCATCACTGTGCCAATGGCGATGGTGGAGGTGGCACCGATCATCAGTGCGTACACCAGCATGATCGCGGCGCTGGCATGGCGAGCGGTCGGGTTATAGCGACGCTCCAGCACCTGGGTCACGGTGTAGATCTTCAGCTTCAGCAGCGGCTTGGCCAGGAACAGGCTGATGCCCATGATGCCGAAGCCGAGGCTGGCGCACAGCCAGAAACCGGAAATGCCGTGGACGTAGCCCAGGCGAACGGTACCGATGGTGGCGGCGCCGCCGAGCACGGTGGCAGCCATGGTGCCGAGGTAGAAGCCCGGCCCCAGGTTGCGGCCGGCTACCAGGTAGTCTTCACGGGTCTTGGCGCGGCGCATGCCGTACCAGCCCAGTGTGAGCATGGCAGCTACGTATAGGAGTACTACGAAAATATCCAAAGCCATTTCAGGTCTCTCTTTCTATTGTTGTTGCCACGACTTTGAGGCCGCGACAGGTGTTGCAAGGCGCGCAACGCTTCACACTGCGCCGTTTCAAAGCAATCCCGCTTTTCCTAGTCCTTGTATTCGGGGCACTCCCTTTCGAGCTTTCTCAGCCAGGCTTCCCAGACCAGCTGGCGCTGCCACTCGCAGGCCTGGAACTGTTCGCAGGCGTGCGCGCTGAGCTCGTCGGGCATCTCGCGGATGCCGCGCAGGGTGGAGGCGGCGACCTGGATCTCGCACGCCTTGTTCAGGTAGTACATGACGTAGAAGGCATCGGCGACGCTGGCACCGACGCTGAGCAGTCCGTGGTGGCGCAGCATCAGGGCGATGTTGTCGCCGAGGGAGTCCACCAGGCGCTCGCGCTCACCCAGGTCCAGGGCGATGCCTTCGTAGGTGTGGTAACCGACGCGCTGATGGAACTCGGCGCTGATCTGGTTCAGTTGGGCCAGGCCGTTGTCCGCCGCGGCCACCGCCATGCCCGCGAGGGTATGGGTGTGGATCACGCAGTGGGCATCGGCGCGGGCCATGTGCACGGCGCTGTGGATGGTGAAGCCGGCGATGTTGTAGTCGGCGTTGCCTTCCACCACGCGGCCGTGCATATCGACCACGATCAGGTCGCTGGCGCGGATTTCTTCGAACATCAGCCCGAACGGGTTGATCAGAAAGCGCGGCTCAACGCCCGGCAGGCGCACCGAGAAGTGGGTGTAGAGGGTGTCATCCCAGCCGAACAGGGCGGCCAGCCGGTAGGCGGCCGCCAGGTCACGACGCAGGATGGCTTCGTTCTGTGCGTTCATCAGTGACGGATCTGCGAAAGGAAGGCCCGGGTGCGCGGGTGCTGCGGGTTGTCGAAGAACTCGGCCGGGGTGGCGGTTTCCACGATCTGGCCGGCGTCCATGAACACCACGCGGTCGGCCACCTTGCGCGCGAAGCCCATTTCATGGGTCACGCAGAGCATGGTCATGCCGTCCTGGGCCAGCTCGGTCATCACTTCCAGCACTTCGCCGACCATTTCCGGGTCCAGCGCCGAGGTGGGCTCGTCGAACAGCATCACCTTGGGGTTCATGCACAGGGCACGGGCGATGGCCACGCGCTGTTGCTGGCCGCCGGAAAGCTGGCCGGGCTTCTTGTGCGCCTGGGAGCCGATGTGCACGCGATTGAGGTAGCGCAGGGCGAGATCCTCGGCCTGCTTGCGGCCCATTCCACGGACCTTCATCGGCGCCAGGGTGCAGTTCTCCAGCACCGTCAGGTGGGGGAACAGGTTGAAGTTCTGGAACACCATGCCCACTTCGCGGCGCACGTGGTCGCTGCCGGACTTGGTGGAAATGTCCTGCTCTTCCACTGTGATGGTGCCGGTGTCATGGGGGTTGAGGCGGTTGATGCAGCGGATCAGGGTCGACTTGCCGGAGCCCGAAGGGCCGCAGATGACGATCTTCTCGCCCTGGCGCACGGAGAGGTTGATGCCCTGCAGCACCTGGAAATCCTCGTAGCGCTTGCCGACGTTCTGCAGACGGATGATTTCGTTCATGTCGCTCTCCTCAGATACGGCGCATACGAGCCAGGGTGCGTTGCACCAGGCCGACGGATTTGCTGCTGGTGCCGGTGTGGGAATCCCACGCCAGGCGCCGTTCGAGGCCGCTTTGCATCCAGGTCAGGGTGTAGACCATGACGAGGTAGTAGACGAGGGCGACGGCGTAGTACTCGGAGAACTGGAAGGTGGTGGAGACCGTTTGCGAGGTCACCGCCATCAGTTCCTGCAGGGAAATCACCGAGGCCAGCGAGGTGATCTTCAGCAGGGTGATGAATTCGTTGGCGGTCGGCGGCACGGCGATGCGCGCGGCCTGCGGCATGATGACGTAGCGGAAGATGTGCCAGCGCGACAGGCCCAGTGCGTGACCGGCGGCGTACTGGCCTTTGTCCACGGCTTTCAGCGCAGCGCGGTTGATTTCCACCTGGTAGGCGGCTTCGTTGATCGACAGAGCGATCCAGGCGGCGATGAAGGGGGTGAACCACTCTTCACGGAACACCGGGAAGAACTGCGGCAGGGCGTTCCACACGAACAGCAGCTGCAGCAAGGTCGGGGCGCCACGGAACACGCTGAGCACACCGCGCAGGGTGGTGCGCCAGGCGCTCGGCGGGCCGTCCAGGGCCAGGGCACAGGGAATCGAAATCAGGATGCCAACGGAATGGGAAACCAGGGCCAGCACCAGGGTGATGCAGGCGCCGCGGAAGAAGTGCCAGGACGTCAGGGCGTCCCAGAAGACAGTCACATCGAAGTTCATGTACGTGTCCTGCGTGAATGAAAGCGTGCCGTTGCACCCTCTCCCGCGAACGGAAGAGGGGCGGGGCGTTGGCCTTGCTTACTGCGCGGCGGTTTCCAGGTTGGCTGGATCGAGCTTCCATTTCTCGGCGATGGCCTTGAGGGTTCCATCGGCCTTCAGAGCAGACACGGCGTCCTGAACGGCCTGCTTGTCTTCCGGGTTCGGACGCATGTACGCGCCGAAGATGTCCTTCTCGGGGAAGGCGTAAAGGGTCTTGAACTGGCCGGGAGTCTGCAGTTCGCGATAGGCGAGTTCAGTGTCCTGGGACAGGCCGGCTGCGGCGCGGCCTACCAGCACCTGCTGGGCCACGTCGCTGCCTTTCGGATAGGTCTGCAGGGTGGCCGGAGTCTTGCCGGCGGCCTTCAGTTCTTCGTTGAGCTTTTCCATGATGGTCACGTAGCGGGTGCCGGACTGCACCGCGACCACCTTGCCGGAGAGGTCATGCAGGTTGTTCAGTTTGACGTCGCTCTTGCCGCTGCCGAAGACGATGGTGGCGCTGGCGAGGTAGGCCACGGCATGCAGCTTCTGGGTGCGCTCGGGGGTGATCAGAGTGCCGCTGATGACTGCGTCGCAGCGCTGGGCGTCCAGACCCGGCAGCAGGCCGGTGAACTCGGTGACGATGAAGCGCGGCTTCACGCCCCAGTGCTTGGCCAGGGCGCGGATCAGGTCCGCGTCGAAGCCGCTGGGCTCGCGGTCACCGGTCTTCTCGAAGAACTCCAGCGGCGGGAAAGTCGGATCGGAACAGACCTGGAAACTTCCCGAACCCACGAACGAGGGCTTGCTGTCGGCGGCCATGGCGCCACCACTCAGGGTGGCGGCGAACAGGCCGGCGAGGGCGAACAGTTTCAGCGGACGATTGCTCATCGGTAACTCCTTCAAGGCGTATTGCAGTGGTTGTTGTTGTAGGCAGTCGCAATAAAGTGGAGCTATTTCGTGTTACGCAGCTTCAGGGGAACCCTGAACGGCGGATGCTTGGGAAGTCTTCGAGGGGACCCAGCGAGGGCCCTTGGGACCGTAGACGGCGGCCGGTTCCGGGAAGATCGCCAGCAGTACCAGGTACAGCAGGGCGGCCGTGCCCAGAGTGACCGGCAGGCTGATATCGATGCCACCGGCCAGCTCACCCAGCGGGCCTACGAATTGGCCCGGGAGGTTTACAAAGCATAGGCCGACCACGGCGCTCGGGATCCAGGCGCCCATGCCGCGCCAGTTCCAGCCGTTGGTGAACCAGTAGCGGCCGCCGGACAGGCCACGGGTGAAGACCTGCAGATCGTCCGGGCAGTAGAAGCCGCGGCGGATGATCAGGCCGAGGATCATGATCACCATCCAGGGGCTGGTGCAGGTGATGATCAGCACGGCGAAGGTGGACACGCTCTGCACCAGGTTGAAGGCGAAGCGGCCGATGAAGATGAAGCCGATGGACAGCACGCCGATCATCACGGTGGCCTGCACACGGTTGAGCAGGCGCGGGAAGACCGAGGACATGTCCAGGCCGGTGCCGTAGAGCGAAGTGGTGCCGGTGGACATGCCGCCGATGACTGCGATCAGGCACACCGGCAGGAAGAACCAGGCCGGGGATACGGCCAGCAGGCCGCCGACGTAGTTGTTCTGGGCGATGTAATCCGGTGCCTGCACGGCAACGATGGTCGCGGTGACCAGGCCGAACAGGAAGGGAATCAGGGTGGCGAACTGCGCGGCGACAACGGCCAGCATGATGCGCTGCTTCGAGGTTTCACGCGGGATGTAGCGCGACCAGTCGCCCAGGAAGGCGCCGAAGGAAACCGGGTTGCTCATGGCCAGCAGGGCGGCGCCGATGAAGGCGGCCCAGAAGCCTTCCTGGCCAAGGTTCACGGAACCGGCGTAGGCGGCGTCGAACGGACCGGCGAAGGCGAAGATGCCCAGCAGGAACATGACGCTGGCGGCCCATACGGCGACCTTGTTCACCAGCAGCATGAAGCGGAAACCGTAGATGCACACCACCAGCACCAGCACGGCGAACAGGCCGTAGGCCAGGCCCAGGGTCAGGTCGGTTTCCGGCAGGTCGAACAGGCGCTTGGCGCCGCCTACCAGGGCGTCACCGGAGCTCCAGACCGACAGGGAGAAGAACGCGATGGCGGTGAGCAGGGAGAGGAAGGAGCCAACGATACGACCATGCACGCCGAAGTGGGCGCCCGAAGACACCGCGTTGTTGGTGCCGTTCAGCGCGCCGAACACGCCCATCGGGGCAAGGATCAGCGAACCTACCAGCACGCCCAGCAGGATGGCCCAGAAGCCCGCCTCGAAGGAGAGGCCGAAGAGCACCGGGAAGCTGCCGAGTACAGCGGTGGCGAAGGTGTTTGCGCCGCCGAAGATCAGGCGGAACAAGTCCAGGGGGCCGGCATCCCGTTCGTGATCGGGAATCTGCTCGACACCGTGGGTTTCTATTCGGGTGACTGCGTGATCGTTGTTGTTGTTATGCATTTCTTACTCTCCCAGGGAGCCTTGTCAGGTAGGCGGCAGATGCGCCGGCATGGCCGACAAGTGCTCGTGACAGGCCAACCAGTGGCCTTTTTCTTGTTGCCGACGGAAAACGATGGTTTCCCGCTCACGGCTTTCTATGTCTTCACCCTGGATGCGCAGGCGCGTGGCGACGTCGTGGTAGAAGATCGCCACGTCGCCCTGCAGGCACACCACGGGGTTGAGGGATTGGCACGCCAGCACCTCGAAACCATCGCGCTGCCAGCTTTCCCACAGCTCGCGATAGGCCGCGCGGGTGGGCAGCGGCTTGTCGCAGGTGTGGAAGACGAAGCTGGCGTCTTCACTGAAGGCAGCGAAGTAGGCTTCGGTATCGTTCGCGGCGAAGGCGGCCACCAGCTTGCTGGCGGCCTCCAGGACTTGTTGCTCGCTCATGTCCGGACTCAACGGCGCTCAACGCCCGGCAGGATGCAGAGCATTTCGTAGAGCAGGTTGGCGCCCAGCAGCGAGGTGTTGCCGGTGGTGTCGTAAGGCGGGGAGACTTCGACCAGGTCGCAGCCGATGACGTCCAGGCCCTGGCAGCCACGGATGATTTCCATCGCCTGGATGGTGGTCAGGCCACCGATTTCCGGGGTGCCGGTACCGGGCGCCCAGGCCGGGTCGATGCCGTCGATGTCGAAGGAGAGGTAAACCGGGCCGCCGCCGACTTTCTCGCGGACTTCGGCCATCAACGGAGCCAGCGACTGGTGCCAGCACTCTTCGGCCTGCACCACGCGGAAGCCCTGCTTGCGGCTCCAGTTGAAGTCTTCGGCGGTGTAGCCCTGGGCGCGCAGGCCGATCTGCACCACGCGGTCGCAATCCAGCAGGCCTTCTTCCACGGCACGGCGGAAGGTGGTGCCGTGGGCGATCTTCTCGCCGAACATGTTGTCGTTGACGTCAGCGTGGGCGTCGATGTGCACCAGGCCTACTTTGCCGTGCACCTTGTTGATGGCACGCAGGATCGGCAGGGTGATGGTGTGGTCGCCGCCCAGGGTCAGCGGGACGATGCCGTGGCCGAGGATGCGGTCGTATTCCTGCTCGATGATGCGCACGGCTTCCAGCAGGTTGAAGGTGTTGATGGCCACGTCGCCGATGTCGGCCACGTTCAGCGAATCGAAGGGGGCAGCGCCGGTCGCCATGTTGTACGGGCGGATCATCACCGATTCGGCGCGGATCTGGCGCGGGCCGAAGCGGGTACCGGAACGCAGGGAGGTGCCGATGTCCAGCGGAACGCCGACGAAGGCGGCATCCAGGGCATTGAGTTCTTCAGGAGATTGGATGTGCGGCAGACGCATCATGGTGGCGATACCGCCGAAACGGGGCATCTCATTGCCGCCCAGGGGCTGATGGAGTTTTTTGTCCACGGGGTGGCCTCACGGTTGTTGTGGTTGTAGGTAGTGGGCGGATTCTGGTGACAGTGCCATCACGGAAAAATCGCTGGCGGCAAATAATTACTTCAAGGATTTCTAAACTATTGGGAGCGGGTACACTGCCGGCCGTTGGTAGCGACTACCTGCACCTGTGGGAGCGAATTCATTCGCGAAAGGCCGCGCAGCGGCCCGATGGAATACCAGGGAGAGGGCAGGCCTGCGGCCTGCATCGCGAATGAATTCGCTCCTACAGTCGATGAACCGACTTCTCTCGCGGAGCCCCCATGTCCACCGCCATGCCCGACCTGAAACTCCTGCGCATCTTCGCCAGCGTGGTCCGCAACCAGGGTTTTGCCGCTGCGCAGCAGGAGCTGAACCTCTCCACTTCGGCCATCAGCACCTACATGAGCCAGCTGGAAGGCGCAGTCGGCCTGACCCTCTGCCATCGCGGCCGTGGTGGGTTCAGCCTGACCAGCAAGGGCGAGCTGTACTACCAGGAAACCCTGCGCCTGCTGGGCGAACTGGAAAGCTTCGAGCGCTATTCCGCGTCCCTCAAGGGCGAACTGCGCGGCACGCTGAACCTGGGCGTGCTCGACTCCACCGTGGGCGATCCGTCGCTGCCGCTGGCCGAGGTGATCGGCGCCTACAGCCAGGAGCATGCGGCGGTGCACCTGCACCTCTCGGTGATGAGCCCCTATGACCTGCAACTGGGTGTGCTGGACAACCGCCTGGACCTTGCCATCGGCGCCTTCTCCACGCGCATGAACGGCCTGGTCTACCAGCCGCTCTACCGCGAGCAGCACTGGCTCTACTGCAGCGAGCGGCACCCGTTGTACAGCGAACGGCGCATCCCCGCCGAACTCATCACCCAGCAGCGCATGGTGGGACGTGGTTACTGGAGCCAGGCGGAACTGGCGCGCCACGGCTTCAAGCACAGCGCGGCAACGGTGGAGTCCATGGAGGCGCAACTGATCCTGGTGCTGTCCGGCGCCTACATCGGTTACCTGCCGGAGCACTACGCCCACCCCTGGGTGGAGCAGAAGCGCCTGCGCGCATTGCTGCCGGCCACCTTCGGCTACCAGGCGCCGTTCTCCATGATCCTGCGCCGGGGCCGCGCCAAGGAGCCGTTGATCCTCACGTTCCGCGACCTCCTGAGAGCCCAGTTGAACCTGCGCTGAAGTCCGCAGATTTTTTGAGAAGTGCGTCACATTGCTGGTGGGATAACCCCACTCCGTTCATGGGCTTGAAAGGCGCCGTGCTAGACCTTTTTTACCGGCGAGTAATGGCAAAGCGCCCATGCACAGGAGTGGTCAGCCATGCGTCAGAATCTGCCCGTGACCCAACGGGAGCGTACGTTCAGTGCCGATGAAAGGCTGATTTCCACCACCGACCTCAACAGCAAGATCACCTACTGCAACGACGCCTTCGTCGCCATCAGCGGCTTCACCCGCGAAGAGCTGCTCGGGCAGCCCCACAACATTGTCCGCCACCCAGACATGCCGCCTCCGGTATTCGCCCACATGTGGGAGACCCTCAAGCAAGGCAAGCCCTGGATGGGGCTGGTGAAGAACCGCTCGAAGAATGGCGATTTCTACTGGGTCAGCGCCTACGTCACGCCGGTCTACGAAGACGGCAGGATGATCGGCTACGAGTCGGTGCGCTCCCTGCCCAGTCGCGACCAGGTAGCTCGCGCCGACGCCCTCTATGCGCGCCTGCGCGCTGGCAAGTCGCCGGTGCCCCGGCTGGAATACTGGAGCTATGACTTCATGCGCTCCTGGCCGGTGGTCCTCGCCACCCTCGTGCTGGTGGCCGGCAATCTGTTGCTGCAAGGCTGGCCATCGTTGGTGCTGACCCTGGCGACCATGTTCGCCCTGGGCTCCTTCCAGCTGTACCGCTACCGGCAGACCATTCGCCGCACCCTGGCCGAGCATCCCAAGGCGTTCACCAGTGGCCTGGTGGCCCTGACCTACACCGACAGCCGGGGCGCCCAGGCCTTGCTGGACATGGCCATGATCAGCGAGGAAGCGCGCCTGCAGACCGCCCTGACGCGACTGGAAGATGCCGGCGAAAGCGTCAAGCAGCGTGCCGCAGAGGCTGCGCGGCTGTCCCGTTCGGAAGCCGAACTGTTGGAACAGCAACGTAGCGAGACGGACCAGTCGGCCACGGCCATCAACGAGATGGCAGCGACTATCCAGGAGGTCTCCCACAACGTCAGCCACACCGCCCACGCTGCCGAGGAAGCCGAACGCCTGGCGCGCCAGGGCAACGACCTGGCCGGCGAAAGCCTGGGCGCCATGCGCCACATGGCTGAGGCTGTGAGCGAAATCGGTCGCGCGGTGCATGACCTGGCCGAGTCCACCCACTCCATCGGCAGCGTGGCGGACGTGATCACCGCCATTGCCGAGCAGACCAACCTGCTGGCGCTCAATGCCGCCATCGAAGCGGCTCGGGCCGGCGAGCAGGGCAGGGGCTTTGCCGTGGTGGCCGATGAGGTGCGCACCCTGGCGTCACGTACCCGGCAGTCCACCGAGCAGATCCACGAGATCATCGCCTCCCTGCGTGCCGGCGCCGAACGTGCCGTGGCCACCGCCAGCCGCGGTGAGGTCATCTCCCGCGACAGCGTGGACAGCGTGCAGGCCGTGCGCGAAGCCCTGGAAGGCATCAGCCAGGCGGTGACCCGCATCACCGGCATGAGCCAGCAGATGGCCGCCGCGTCCGAGCAGCAGAGCCATGTGGCCGAAGACATCAGCCGGCAGATCACCCGCATCGCCCAGCTTTCCGATCACAGTGCTGGCCAGGCCCAGGAAGGCGCCGCCATCAGCCAGGACCTGGAGCGCATGGCCGACTACCTGCACAGCCTGGCGGAACGGTTCAATCGGTAGTTCGTTTCGACTCCTTGTAGGGGCGAATTCATTCGCCAAGGGCGGCGTAGCCGCCCCATGCAGGATTGCAGGGCGAACCTGCGGTTCGCTTGGCGATTGAAATCGCCCCCACAGCATGTAGCCCGGATACCCTGTGGCAGAATGCTCCGCCCAGGAGATCGCCATGCCCCGCCCGAGTTGCCCGCGCTGCCAGCGCCCCGAATCCCATTGCCTGTGCCCGCTGATTCCGCATCTGGCGAGCCGCACCCGTGTGCTGCTGTTGCAGCACCCGAGCGAGGTGAACCATGCGCTGAACACAGCACGGCTGGCGGCCCTGGGCTTGGCGAATGTGGAGCTGCGAGTGGGTGAGCGTTTCGACGATCTGGCGGACGTCCTGGCCGACTCCCGATATCGCGCGTGCCTGCTGTTCCCCGGTGAGGATGCCCGCCCCGTGGCGGAAGTGGCGGGTGACGATCCACGCCCGCTCCTGCTGGTGGTGCCCGATGGCACCTGGCGCAAGGCGCGCAAGCTGCTCTATCTCAACCCCGAACTGGAAGCCCTGCCCAGGGTGACCCTGCCCGAGGGCCTGACCTCCCGTTATCGCCTGCGCAAGGCGCCCATGGCTGGCGCGCTGTCCACCATCGAAGCCATCGTTGCCGCCCTCGACATCCTTGAGGCACCGAATCGATTCGACGCAATGCTGCGGCCATTCGAGGCCCTGATCCAGGGGCAGATCGAGGCGATGGGGGAGGAAACCTTCAGGAGAAATCACGACTCGTGACGAGCGCCAATACCGGGCATCGGCACGGCCTGCTTCATGTGGGAGCGAATTTATTCGCGAAGGGCCAACGGCCCGTGGGTCCGTATCGCGAATGAATTCGCTCCCACATATGCCCTACCGCTCCCGCATCGCTTCCTGGCGCGCCTTCAGCACCGGTTTCAGCAGGTAATCCAGCACGCTCTTCCGGCCAGTGATGATGTCCACGGTGGCGACCATGCCCGGGATGATCAGCAGCGGGTGGTCGTCCTTGCCCAGGTGGCTTTTCTCAGTGCGTACCTGGATCAGGTAGAAGCTCTTGCCTTCCTCATCCTGGATGGTGTCGGCGCTGATCAGTTCCAGGTCTGCCTTGAGGCCGCCGTAGATGGTGTAGTCGTAGGCGGTGAACTTGACCATCGCCTTCTGCCCTGGATGCAGGAACGCCACGTCCTGCGGGCGGATGCGTGCTTCGATCAGCAGGCTGTCTTCCAGCGGCACCACTTCCACCAGGTCGCTGCCGGGCTGGACCACGCCGCCGATGGTGTTGACCTTGAGCTGCTTTATCACGCCGTGCACCGGCGAGACCACGGTGGTGCGGCTGACGCGGTCGTCAATGGCCTTGCTGGTGGAGGTGATCTTCGACAGCTCGGTGCGCGCCTCGTTGAGTTCCTTGAAGGCGTCGGAGCGGAACGACAGCCGGCTTTCCTCCATCTTCCGCTCGATCTCCGACACCGCTGCCTCGGCGCGGGGAATGGCCAGGTTGGTGGCTTCCAGTTCGCCGCGCGTTTCCACTGCGCTGCGCTGCAGGCGGAGGATTTCCACCTGGGCGATGGCACCGGCCTTCACCAGCGGCTGGGACATGTTCAGCTCCTGCTGGATCAGGCCCAGGCTGGAGCGGTACTGCTGGCTCTTGGAGCGGAACTCGGCCAGCTCTTGCGTCTTCTGCCGCAGCTGTTCGCTGAGGATGCGTTGCTCGCTTTCCAGGCGCTCGTTGCGCGCTCGGTAGAGGGCTTTCTCGTCTTCAGCCAACTGTGGCGCGTCGCGGGTGATCTCCTCGGGCAGGGCCATTTCGCGACCCTCGGCCTCGGCGGACAGGCGTTCCACCTTGGCCATCAGCGCCAGGCGGTCGGCTTCGGTCTCGCCTTTGTTCGAGCGGAAGCGGGTGTCGTCCAGGCGCAGCAGGACGGTGCCCTTGTCCACCACCTGGCCCTCGCGCACGAGGATTTCCGAGACGATGCCGCCTTCCAGGTTCTGGATGATCTGCACCTTGCTGGAAGGGATCGCCTTGCCTTCGCCGGTGGTGACTTCGTCCAGTACGGCGAAGTGCGCCCAGGCCAGTGCCACCAGCAGCAGGGTACAGGCCACCCAGACAGTGATGCGGGTTGCCCGTGGCGAGTCTTCCGCCATAGTGCCGGCCACTTCCGGCATGAACTCGGCGTCGGCGCCATTGTGGCGGCCGAAGTAGGAATGGGGTGTTTCTGCGCTGGCCATGCTGTGCCTCCTCAGGCGATGCCCTGACCGATGCGGCCTTTGCGCAGGGCGTCGATGACGGTGTCCTTGGGTCCGTCGGCAACGACCTGGCCGTTGTCCAGCACCACCAGGCGATCCACCAATGCCAGCATCGAGCTGCGATGGGTGATGAGGATCAGCGTCTTGCCCGCCGACCAGGTCGCCAGGCGTTGGCGCAGTTGCTCTTCGCTGGAGTTGTCCATGGCGCTGGTGGGTTCGTCGAGCACCAGCAGCGGTGGGTCCAGCAGCAGCGCGCGGGCCAGCAGCACGGCCTGGCGCTGGCCGCTGGAGAGCAGCTGTCCGCGCTCACCCACGGCGCGGTCGTAGCCTTGCGGATGTTGCCGGGCGAGGTCGGCGACGCCGGTCAGCTCGGCCACTTCGAGCATACGTTCGTCGCTGACGTAGCGTGCGCCGAGGGTGAGGTTGTCGCGCAGGCTGCCGGCCAGCAGCGGCAGGTCGTGGCTGACGTAGCCGATCTGTTGGCGCAGGTCACCGATGTCGGTCTGCCTCAGGTCGATGTTGTCCAGCAGCAACTGGCCTTCCTCCGGCGTGTAGAAGCCGAGGATCAGCCGCGCCAGGGTGCTCTTGCCCGAGCCGCTGCGGCCGATGATGCCGATCCGCTCGCCGGCGGCCACGCGCAGGCTGACCTTGTTCAGCGCCGGACTGCCCTGGCCCGGATAGCGGAATTCCACCTGGCGCACTTCCAGGTTGCCCTTGAACGCCTGGTGTTCCAGCGGCTGCTGGCTGACTTCGCGCTCCTGGGGCAAGGACATCAGGGCGTCGGTGGATTTCATGGTCAGCCGCGCCTGCTGGTAGCGGGTGATGAGCCCGGCGATCTGCCCGAGGGGCGAGAGCACGCGGCTGTTGAGCATGTAGCAGGCCACCAGCGCGCCGACGCTGAGATTGCCGGCGATGATGCTGTAGACGCCGGTGACGATCATCGCCAACCCGGCGAACTGCTGCATGAACAGCGTGCCGTTGGTGGCCAGGGCGGAGAGGAAGCGGGCATGGCTGTCCAGGCGGGTGAGGGCGCCGTGGGTGTGTTCCCAGCGATGCTGGCGCTCGCTTTCGGCGCCGCAGGCCTTGAGGGTCTCCAGGCCGGAGAGGGTTTCGATCAGCAGCGCCTGGCGTTCGGCGCCCAGGGCCAGGCTGCGTTGCACGGTATCGCGCAGGCGCGCCTGGATGATCCAGGCGAAGATCGCGGTGATCGGGAACGCGAGGATCGGGATCGCCACCAGCGGTCCGCCGAGCAGGCCGATCACCAGCAGCATCACCACCGAGAAGGGCAGGTCGATCAGGCTGGTGAGGGTCACCGCGGTGAGGAATTCGCGCAGGCCCTGGAAGTCGTGGATGCTCTGGGCGAAGCCGCCGATGGTGGCCGGCCGTGCCTTGATCGACATGCCGATGATGCGTTCGAAGAGCGTGGCCGAGAGCACCACATCGGTCTTCTTGCCGGCACTGTCCAGCAGGTTGGCGCGCAGTACCCGCAGCAGCAGGTCGAAGCCGGTGCCGAGCAGCAGGCCGATGGCCAGGACCCAGAGCGTCGCGGTGGCCTGGTTGGGCACCACACGGTCGTAGGTCTGCATCACGAACAGCGGCACCATCATGCCCAGCAGGTTGATCAGCAGGCTCGCCAGCATGGCGTCGGCATAGAGCCAGCGGGACAGCCGCAGGGTGTCGCGGAACCAGGAGGTGACCCTCGGTACCAGCGGCGCGTGGGCTTCTTCCAGCTCGTGGCGCGGGCGGGCGAACAGCGCACTGCCGCTGTACTCCAGGGCGAGGATTTCAGTGGGCACCCACTGCTCGCCGCCGTCGGCCTCGCAGGGCAGGATCAGCGCCCGGCCCTTGCCATCGAAGCGCGTCAGCACCGCACTTCGGCCACCCTTGAGGAGCAGCAGCAGTGGCAGGTTGAGCGGCGAGATGGTGGCAAGTTCGCGACGCAACAGCCGACCCTGCAGGCCGGCGCGAGCCGCCGCGCGAGGCAGCAGCTCGGGGGACAGGCGCTGGCCTGGCAGCGGCAGGCCGCTACTCAGGCTGGCTCGGCTGGCCGGACGGCCATGCAGGCGACAGAGGATCAGCAGGCCGTCGAGCAGCGGGTCGTCATGGCCCTGTCGCGGATCCCTGGGACTGTCAGTCCGTTCCATGGTGGTCATGGTGGTGGACTCCCATCTGGATTACTGCATATCCGGCAGCCGGGCTTCGCTCTTCACTTCACTGAGGGCGACGGCTTCTGCCGGGACCACGACCTTCTGGCGACGCAGCAGGTCACCCATGGCCGAAATCACCCGGTACATGGAGAACTCTTCGGTGTAGCGCACGTCCACATAGCGGCGGTTGGCGGTGAAGAGTTCGTTCTCGCTATCCAGCAGGTCCAGCAGGGTGCGCTGGCCGAGGCCGAACTGCTGTTGGTAGGCCTCGCGGACACGGGCGGTGTAGTCGGCGTAGTCACGCGCCTCGGGGGTCTGTTTGCGGGCGTTTTCCATAGCGTTCCAGGCCAGCGAGAGGTTCTCGTTGAGCACCCGCAGGGCATTGTTGCGGATGTCCATGGACTGGTTGATCTGGTGCGCGGCAGCTTGCAGGCGAGCCTTGTCGCGCATGCCGTTGAAGAGGTTGTAATTCATCACCACGCCGGCCCGCCAGGTGTTGTTGTGGCCCTCGTCGCCCTGCACGTTGTCGTCGGCGGTGGTAGCCAGCTCGGCATCGAGGCGCGGGTAGAAGGGGGCCTTGGCGGATTCGTACTGGCTCTCGGCGGCCTGCACGTCGGCCTGGGCCGATTTCAGCAAGGGGTTGGTGTCCATCACGCCCTGGCGCGCGGCGAGCAGGTCGGCGGGCATCTCGCCCTTGATGGTGCCCGGCGTCACCAGTTCGTCCGCCGGCATGCCCACGGCGCTGTAGAAGTTGGCCTCGGCATCGGCCAGGTTCACTTCCTCTGTGTAGAGGTTGTTCTTGGCCAGGGCGAGGCGCGCTTCGGCCTGGTCGAAGTCGGCGGTGCTGCCCACGCCGCGTTGGCTGCGCAGGCCGATCTGGTCGTGGATGCGTTCGTGGGCCATCAGGTTGTTCCTGGCCAGCACGACCATCTCGCGACGCTTGAGCACATCGAGGTACACCTCCACGGTGCGCAGCGCCAGACTCTCGGCGGTGCCCAGGGTGAAGTACGCACGGGAATTGACCACGGACTTGGTACGCGCCACTTCGTTGGGGGTATTGAAGCCGTCGAACAGCATCTGCCGCAGGCGCAGTTCGGCATCACGGAAATTCAGGGTTTCCTTGTTGTGATCGCCGAGCTCGCGAGTGGAGGGGCTGTCGGTCTGCTCTCTACCTACACCGGTTATCAGGTCGACGGTTGGTAGGTACCCACCTTTGGCGACTTTCACCTCTTCGTCGGCGACGAGTCGATTCTGGGCGCTGGAGAGGAGTTCAGGATGTTTGTCCAGGGTGCTCTGGATGGCGTCCGTGAGCGTCATGGCCTGGATTTGCGTGGCGGCCATGGCGAGGAACATGCCGGACCACAGGGGGGTGAGTGTGCGCATTTCTGTCGTTCTCCATTTCGGTTCTTGGCTTCCTGGCGCCGAAAAATTGGCGAAAATCCATATCAAACCGTTTCAGGCTTGTAACATCAGAGCTAAGAACAACTTTTGAAATGGCTAAGAAGAATTCCTCACAAGAATTAGCAGGAAAAATTCTTATGCACTCGTCGGAAATCCAAGACATCTTTTTGCCAGCAGTTCGCATGTCTTGGGGCTCTCAGGTTCCCTGCGCGAGCGCGCATCATGGTCAGGCACAAATCAAGAAACACAGGGGCGGGGTGAAATCGGAGTAGTGGTTCGGCGCCGGAGAGTGTGACGTTTTATTGACTGCGGTAATTTTCTGGCGCCGTTCTTCGCCCCCTGGATGCTTCTTCACGTACCCGTAGTTCGGTTTGGACGTGCCGTGACCCTCTTTGACTGGGATCGGCGCTGCCCGGCTGGCAGCACGCGGTGCGGGAGGAAGGAATCATGGCTGGATCAATCGGGGTCGTACGGCAGGTCGTGGGTGATGTGTTTGCGGTGGCTGCGGATGGTTCGCGCCGCCCCCTCACCGAAGGCGACCGGGTATTCGCAGGTGAGCAACTGGTTACCGGCGCCCAGGGCGCGGTAGCGGTCACCCTCTCCAACGGGCAGGAGCTGGTGCTCGGACGCGACAGCAGCATGCCGCTGAACAATTCACTGCTGGCCGGGGCCCCTGACGCAAGCCAGCCCGGCACCGACGAGGCGCCGGCCGCACCCAGCCAGCAGGACCTGACCGACGTCGAGAAGCTGCAGGCCGCCATCGAGGCCGGCGTGGACCCGACCAAGGTCGCCGAAGCCACTGCGGCCGGCCCTGGCGGCGGCGCCGGTGGCGGCAATGCAGGCGGCGGCCACTCCTTCGTGCTACTGGGCGAGACCGCTGGCCGCGTCGATCCCAACATCGGCTTCCCCACCGGCCCGATCTCCTTCGGCGTGGAATTCCCGCAGCCGGAAGTCGGCATCCCCGACATTCCGGAGCCGGAAGTCGTGCCGGTGAATGGTGTGCCGGTCGCCCGCGACGATGCCCAGAGCATCGATGAGGGCGACGAAAGCGTGCAGGGCAACGTCCTGGATAACGACGACGGCGGCCCGGATCTGCCCACGACCTTCGTTTCCTGGCAGGCGCCCGGTGCCACCAGCGGCGCCAATGGCAGCCTGCTGGTGAACACGCCCTATGGCGTCGTCACCCTGAATCCGAATGGCAGCTACAGCTTCCAACTGGCCAATGGCACGCCGGCGGTGGAAGGGCTGGGGGAAGGGGAGACGGTCAACCTTGGCTTCGGCTACAGCATCCAGGACAGCAACGGTGACCAGAGCTCCGCAAACCTGGTCATCACCATCGTCGGCCAGAACGACATTCCCTCCATCGAAGTCAGCAGTCCGGGAGCCGGCGGTGGCCTGGCCCAGGTGTTCGAGAAGGGCCTGGCGGACGGCAGCAGCGCGGGCGACGGCAGCACCGTCACGACTGGCAGCTTCACCGTCGCGGACTCGGATGGGCTGGCAAACCTGAAAACCTTGAGCGTCGGCAGCCTCAGCGTTGACCTCACCACCAGCGGCTTTGCCAGCCTGGTCGGGCAGAGCTTCACCACCGCCCATGGCACGGTGCAAATCACTGGTTACAGCAATGGCACCTACAGCTTCAGCTACACGCTGACCTCGGCCACTGCTGATGCCGCTGGTCTGGAGACGGACGGCTTCCTTATTACTGTGGGCGACGGCCTGGCCAACGCCTCGGCCAACGTCAGCATCGAGATAGTCGACGACGTACCCACCGCCAGGCCGGACAGCGGCAGCCTGACCGAG